>CAZEQC010000110.1:0-11688 GCA_964514285.1 uncultured Anaerolineales bacterium
CGAAGGAAAGCATCCTGAGCCTGTCGAAGGAAAGCATCCTGAGCCTGTCGAAGGAAAGCATCCTGAGCTTGTCGAAGGAAAGCATCCTGAGCTTGTCGAAGGATGCGCCGCCTGCAGAGCCGTCATCCCTCACCAAGCGTCTCAGGATGACGCTGTCGGCTTCCGGCGCGGCATCGTCCCCCGCGCCGCCGGTGTCACTCCGCGGGGTCCAGCACGGCCACGCCGTCGAAGGGCGTGCCCAGCCAAATCCTCCCGTCGGGAGCGGCGGCGATGGCGACCACCCTGTTGCTGGGCAGCCCCTCGGCCTCGGTGTAGGCCTCCCACTGGCCCCCGCGAAGGCGCGAGACGCCGCCGCCGGTGGCGAACCAGACCGATCCGTCGGGCGCCACCTCGACGGCCGCGATCTTGGGGGCGACCAGTGTGTCATCGGCCGTGTACGTCGCCCAGTTTCCGCGGTCGAAACGCGACGCCCCGGCCTCGGTGCCCGCCCATACGGCGCCCGCCCGGTCGACCGCCACGGCGTGCACCTCGTCGTGGGCCAGCCCGTCGGCCGTGGTGTGCACCGTCCAGGCCGTCCCGTCGAAGGTGGCCAGGCCGCCCGACGTGGCCGCCCAGACCGTGCCACTGGGCGCAACGGTCACGTCGTTCACGCAGTGATGGAGCCCGCTCTCCTCCTCGTATCGGGTCCACGCCTGACCGTCGTGGTGGTAGACGCCGCCGTCGGAGACGTCACACGAGGCGAGCCACAACGTCCCGTCGGGGCCGGTGGCCAGGGCGGAGATCTTCATGACCGGCTCCCGGGACATCTCCCACGCGCTCCCATCGAAATGCGCCAGGCCCCGCAGACGACTGCCTGCCCAGAGGGTCCCGTCCGGCCCCAGCGCGAGGGCGCCGTAGTAGGCGCTGGGCAGGCCCTCCGCCTCGCTGTAGGTCGTCCACTCCGCGCCGTCGAAATGGGACACCCCGCCCGACGTTCCCACCCAGACCGAGCCGCCCTCGTCGATGGCGATGGCCATCACCGAGTTATCGGGCAGCCCGTTCTCCTCGCTGTAGGTCGGCACGCCCGGCGCGGCGTCGGAGCCCAGCTTGGGGCCGCAGCCCAAGACGATCAGGGTCCGACCGCCCTCGACGCCGATGAGGACGGAGGCGGTGACGTCGCCCTTCGACCAGGTGATGAAGCCGCCATCGTCCTTCGACGTCAGGTCGACCGACTTCTCCCAGCCGCCGGCTGGCGGGTTGTCGTGGTAGAACTGGACCACGTCACCCGGCGCGTCGGCGGTGCTGTGGACGCTGACGTTCCCGCTCGACGTGCCCGACATGGTCTCCACGGAGCGGACGAGGGCCTTCATATCCTCCGTCATCTGCGACTCCTCCTGGGATCCGGGGTAGACGGGGAGGTCAGACAGACAGTCTGCGCCCTCCTCACCCTCCGTGGCGCCCGCTGCGGTGGCGGGCGGCGGCGTGGCCTCGTCCAGCGGGCGGGCGGTGGCGGCCTCGGCTGTGGGGCCTTGCGACTCAGCCTCCTGGGCGGCTTCGTCGGGCCCGGTCTCTGGCGGTCCGGGCATAAGGGGACAGCTGAGCATGCAGGCCAGAAGCGCTGCCGCGAGGATCGCGGCAACGGTCAGGTTCCCGGCGTGGGACGTCATCTTTCACCTCCTTGTGTGGCGCGGCACGGATGGGTCTGTGGCACGTTGTCGATAGCGGGGTCCAGCCCAAGGTGATGCCGTTGGCCTCGCTGTGGGGCAAGTGTAGGTTCGGGTTGAGGAGATGTCAAGCTGCGTTGCGGGGCGAGGGGGTCGCCCGGGGCTGAACCCCCGGGCTAGGAGCGAAACCCCCTGCGGGGCTGGATCGGGGGTGGGGGGCAGGTGCCCTCCGGCTATCGACCGTTGACGACCAGCGGGAGATAGACGGTGGACCCGAGCAGGTCCTCGATCAGGTGGATCTGCTCCCCCATGGTGCACATGACGCCCACCTGATTGTCGGGCTGGTAGACGGTCAGGTAGTTGGGGCTCTCGCTCACCGGGAACGGGGCGGCGACCCGCTCGCCGGTGGCGACGTCGAAGGTGTGGACCAGGTCGTCCGGGCTGATGGTCGGCACGGCCACCGCGTCGCCGGTGGCGGAGAAGGCGACCTGCGCCGATCCCTGGATCAGCACCTCGCCGAAGTCCGCGTCGGCCATCAGCGCCATGTCACTCGGGTCGCTGACGTCGATGAAGCTCAACCCCTTCGACGAGAGGCAGGCCACCACGTCGCCGTGGATGGCGATGTCCAACCCCAGACCCTCGTCGCCGAAGCGGATCCCGTCGGGGTCGACGAGCTCCAGCCGCGCGACGTCGAAGCTGTAGAGCACGCGCTCGTTGGTGGAGACGAACCCCGTCTCTCCATCGCCGGCGAAGACGATGTCGTCGTCGGAGCCCAGGACGTTGTGGCCGGGCAGGTCGATGGTCCCGGCCAACGCCAGATCGCTGGGATCGCTCACGTCGGCGACCATGATGCGGCCGTTGGCCGTGTCTACCATGGCCAGCCGGTCGCCGGCCCGGGCGATGCGGTCGGGGTTGCCGGGCAGCGCCAGCCCGTCGCTGTCCGCCAGCGACAGCGTGCTGACGTTGAACGAATAGAGGTGATCGTCGGGGAACCCCGCCACGTACCCCGTCGCGCCGTCGTCGTCCACCGCGACGTTCTGCCCCTGGACGTTGGTGTCGTCGGGCAGGTCGATGACGCCGACCTTCGTCAGGTCAGAGGGGTCAGAGACGTCGGCGACGAGGATGCTCTGGTCGGGGAACCAGCCGGGGATCGCCAGACGGTGGTTGGCGAAGAGGTAGGCGTCGCTCGCCGTCCCCGGCTCCGGCAGATCGAGGCCATCGTGGTCCAGCAGGTCGCCCGTCTCGGTGGAGAAGGACCACAACTTGTCGCGGTCCTTGCTGGGCACGTAGCCCACGTCGCCGTCGAGGGTGAAGGTCGTGTTCTGGTAGAAGGCCGCGGGCTGGGGGAAGTCGACCACTATCTCGCCGTGATCGTCCCCTGGCGTCGCGTGCGCGGGGCCAAGCATGAGCAGGCAGAGCAGAAGGGCGAGCAGCCCTCCCCGTCTGACCATCGAGCACTCCTCTCCTGCGCGACGACCATCTGCGGCGAAAGCACTGGCTTCGTCCATGGCGTCCTCCTTTTGCTCTTCGGTACACGGGCCGTGAGGCCACTCACGCATCGCGGTCAAGGCCGGGTGGTGGTGAGTGACGAGGTCGCGCTATCGCTGCCTTTCTATGGTAACACAGGAGAGGGGCGTCTCGGGGTTGGGATGGGTTGGGATTCCTGTTGGATCGGGTTGAAGAAGGTCTTTCCCTGACGGCGGACCTACTCTCGGAGCGTGCAAAGGAACGCGCCCGTGAGGAGAAGAACAGTGAGTGAGCGATACGTGCTGGATAGCTTCGCGGTGTTAGCCCTGTTGGGGAAAGAGCGCGGAAGCAAGCGCGTACACCGAATCCTGAAGCAGGCCGAGGCGGACGAGGTAAGCGTCTCGATGACGTGGGTCAACCTGGGCGAGGTAGCCACCATCGTCGAGCGCCGCTGGGGGGAAGCACGCGTCTATCAAGTGCTGGGCACGCTGGAGGCGACGGCGCTGCAGATGAGAGAGGTGGGGCGCGAATTGACCTTGACCGCGGTTGGCATCAAGGCCGAACATCCCTTGGCCTACGCCGACGCCTTTGCGGCGGCCCTGGCGATGGAAGAGGATGCCGTGTTGGTCACGGGCGATCCAGCATTCAGGCAGCTGGAGGGGGCTCTGTCAATTGACTGGCTGCCAGAGCCCGAGTAGAATGGGGGTCGCTACCGTGGTCACGCGGGGCCTGGCGTAGACGAGAAAGGTGCATCGCACGATCGACGTGCAACGCACCCCTGCCGGAGCTGCGCGGAGGAGCCCGCGACCATCAAGCGAGTGTTCACGTCTCTCGTCGCCGACGGGGATGGTCGACCTGGGCGTGGAAAAGGGGTCGAGCAGCGACTAAAGGAGGATGACCAGATGTCCACTACAGATGCAGTCTTCATCGGCGTAGACCTTGGGGGGACGAACATCGAGGCGGCCGCCGTGCGCAGCGGCGAGGTGCTGGCGCGAAAGAAGAAGAAGACTAGACCTGAGAAGGGCGTCGACGGCGTGATCGGCCGGATCGAGAAGGCCGTGCGCGGCGTGATGGAGAAGATGGAGGCCACGCCCGCCGATTTCGCCGGCCTCTGCATCGGGGCGCCCGGAGCTGTGGAACCGACCACGGGCATCGTTCGGGCCGCCCCCAACCTGGATTGGAAGGACGTGCCCCTGGGGCCGGAGCTTCGCGAGCGGCTGGGCCTTCCGGTCGTCGTGGAGAACGACGTCAACATCGGCCTGCTCGGCGAGTACGTCTACGGGGCAGGGCGGGGCGCGCTCGACATGGTGGGCATCTGGGTGGGCACCGGCATCGGCGGCGGGCTGATCGTCAACGGACAGCTGGTCAACGGCTGGCGGGGCGCCGCGGGGGAGATCGGCCACATGGTGGTGCAGCCGCGGGGCCGCCGCTGCGGCTGCGGGCGCCGGGGCTGCGTCGAGGCCTACGCCAGCAAGACGGCCATGATGGCCATGATCGAGGAGGCGATGGACCGCGGCAGAAAGAGCGCCGTGCCCGACATCATGGCGGACAAGGACAAAAGGCGCCTGACGAGCAGCGTCATAGAGGCCGCCCTGGAGGCGGAGGACGAACCGATGAGGGAGGCGGTGGAGACCGCGCAGTTCTACCTGGGGCTGCTCACGGCCAATCTGGTCAACGTGCTCGATCCCCAGGTCATCGTCTTCGGAGGCGGGTTGGTGGAGCGCCTGGGGCGGTCGTTCGTCGAGCCGGTGGCCCGCACGGCGCGCCAGTACTACCTGCAGCAGCGGGACGCCGAGCGGATCCGCATCGTCCCCTCAGCCCTGGGCGATGACGCCGGGCCGGTGGGGGCGGCGGTGGTGGCCTACCGGCGCCTGTAGGCAATCGAGCAGTCGCGCCCATCAGATGTACTACACAGAGCCGCACAGAGTAGACACAGAGCGGCTCAGAGCGGCTCAGAGCGGCTCAGAGCAGCTCGGAGCTACACAGTCCGAGACGAAACCACGGGCTCTCTATTGCTAAAACCCTTGCTCCTGGTGCCGCTCCGTGTCCATCTTCCTGCCAGAAGGGCTGGTCAGGCCAAGTCGCGTTCTTTGATCCCGGCGCTGTTGTGAGGTATAATGGAGGCAGTGATAGAGATGGCTGACGAGAGCCACGGAGCTGCGTGAGACGGGTCGCGAGGAGGGCGTCTATGCCGGAGGAGCGTCTGTTCCACCAATCCCCCGCCCAGCGGGAGGTCGTGGTGCGGGCGTTGAGCCGTGTGCTGGAGGCAGAACCGGACGTCCTCTTTGCCTATCTCCACGGCTCCTTCGCGACGGGCGGGCCGTTTCACGACGTCGACGTCGCCGTCTACCTCCAGCCGAGGCCGTCCCCCAGCGATCCGCGGGCCCAACCCTCGGGCCTGCGCGCGATGACCTTGAGCTCCCACCTGGAACGGGCCCTGGCCCAGGACGTGGAGGGCGAGGCCCCTCCCGTCGACGTGCGCGTGCTTAACCAGGCCCCCTTGGGCTTCCGCTACCAGGCGCTGCGAGGTGGTCATCTCCTGATGAGCCGCGACGAATCCCGCCGGGTCGATTGGGTCGCCCGGACGGTGGCCCGGTACCTGGATCTGAAGCCCCTGCGGGAGCGGGCCCTGAAGGAGGCGATGACCGCGTGCCGCTGAACAAGGACCTGATCCAAGCGCGCTTCGCGGACATCCAACAGTCCCTCGAGCGTCTCCGAGAGATCCGTGAGCTGTCCCAGGCCCGCTTCCTGGCCGATCAAGACACGCTGGACATCGCCTGCTATCGCCTGCTGGTGGCCATCGAGGCTGCACTCCAGATCTGCTTCCACCTCAGCGCGCAGCGGCTCCAGCGGGCGCCCGAGACGTATGCCGAATGCTTCGTCTTGCTCGGAGAGGCGGGGATCGTCTCTGAGGACCTGAGCCAGGACCTCCAGCGCATGGCAAGGTTCCGCAACATGCTGGTCCACGTCTACTGGGAGGTGGACTACGACCTGGTCTATGACGCGCTCCAGGAGCATCTGGGGGATCTCCAGGCCTTCGTGCGCGCCGTCGGGGCGCTGCTGTGACGGTCGGAGGCTCCCCCCCACGCATCTCACAGTAGAAGCAGCCCACACAGAGCCGCACTGAGGAGACACAGAGCGGCTTTGAGCATCTCAGAGAGTCTTTCTCTGTGTAGCTCTGTGCCTTCTCTGTGTCCCTCTGTGTCCCTCTGTGTCCCCTATCTCGCTTCCCCTTCCACACCCAGCTCCATCGCCCGCAGCTCCCGATAGGTGAGGGTCCAGAGCGTGGACTTGAAGGTCTCGTAGAGCCCGCCCAGGAAGAGCGCCGGGAGCCCGAAGACCAAGAGGAAGAGGGGCAGGCCCACGACGGCGGCCACGATCCAGGGCAGCGCCCCCTCGGAGACCAGCGAGGTCAGTCCTCCCAGCAAGAGGGCCGGGGCGCCTCCCGCCAGCAGCCCCAGGACGACCAGGGCGATTATCACGGGTAGGGTGAGCAGGGTGAAGGCGATGCCCAGCCCGAACATGATCAGCCCCATCAGGATCACGTCCCCGGCGTGCCGGCGGACGAGCTGGAAGCCCTCGCGGATGGCGCCGAACACCCCCTCCCCCTCCAGGGCGGCCACGCGCAGGAAGATGTGACGCAGCAACGACAAGACGATGAAGACGGCGACGAAGAAGAGGACCACCAGGAAGATCAGCCCGATGGCCATGATCGTCCCCGCGATGCCCAGCGCCTGCCGGCGGGTGATCCACAGGAGCAGCGGCGAGGCCCCCAGCAGCAAGCCCACGATGAAGAGGAGGATGGTGGGCGTGAAGATCACCAGATCGATCAGGAAGAAGCGCCAGGCGGAGCGGCTCCAGGCCAGCCGGAAGCCGCCCCTGATCCCATACTCGGTCCCCGTCGCCTCGCGCTCGTCCACCATCTTGATCAGGGCGTTCTCGCTCAGGTAGCGGACGACCACCGAGACGATGGCGAAGGCGAAGGCCAGGATGACGATGACGCCCACGATGACCAGGATCAGCCACACCGGCGGCCCGGCCACGATGAGCCCGGGGAAGGCGTTCTCCGGGCCGGGCAGCGTCACGTTGGAGCCGCCACCGCCCCCGTTGCCGCCGCTGCGTGACGTCAGCGCCATCAGCACGCCGAAGAGCCACAGCGCCCGATAGCGCCAGGTCGTCTCCAGAGCCCGTCTGACAATCCTAAAATGATCCATCGTTCTACCTCCTTGACTTGTTTGAACGCTCAACGCTTCGTCGTATCACACAGCGGCTCTCTCCTGCTCCCTTTGGATTCGCAATCCAAAGGCCGTCCGCCAGGACGAAAAAAGACGTCTCGACGCGCCGCCCTGCACGCCGGATTTCGAATCCGGTTTGAGCGTGTTTGGTTGACTGCCCTGTCTGGTCTTGCGGTGCCTCGCCCGTCACGTCCGCGACGCCTTCCAGCGGCGGACGCCGACTAGCCACAGCCCGTAGAGAGCGGCGATGGCCAGCATCGTCTGCACCGGCACCAGGGCCAGCCAGCGCACCAGCGCCTCCAGACGCACCAGATCGAGCACCAGATCCAGGCCACCCCGCCACCCTCCGGAGAGGAGGGCCAGCAGGCCGGTGCCGCCTGTGGGCTGCAGGCCCAATCCGGCGCCCCAGCCCAGCTCCACGGCGACCAGCGCGGCGGCGACGAAGAGCCACGTCACCTGGACGACGATCCAGGCCCCCACCAGGGCCACGGGAAAGGCCAGCCCGCCTATCTTCACCCAGCGGTGCTCGGTCAGCGGCTGCCGGGGCGCGAGCCGCAGGCGTACCTGCGCCACGAAGCGGTCGGGCGGCGTCAGCGTCGGGGCCGGCACGCTCTCGTGCAGCAGCGCCGAGAGCTCCTCCAGCTCCTCCAGCGCGGCGCGACACGTGGCACACGCCGCGAGGTGCCTCTCCACCCGGGCTCGCTCCCTGGCGCCCAGCTCGCCGTCGTAGGTGCGATCCAACATGCTTGTCACGTGCTCTGTCATAAATCCTCCATCAGGGGGCTCAGCACCTCCCGCAGCCGCGAGCGGGCGTAGTGGAGCCGGGACATCACAGTCCCCATCGGGATGTCGAGCGCCTGGGCGATCTCCCTGTAGCTGAGCCCCTCGTACTCCCGGAGCACCAGGGCGGCGCGGCTCGCCTCCGGCAGCCCCAGGACCGCCTCCTGGACCCGTCGGGCCCGCTCCTCCCGGAGCATCCGCCGCTCTGGCCCCGGGGCGTTGGACCGCAGCGGGAGCTCGTCCACGTCGGCCATCGGCCTCCGGCGGCGCAGGGCGTCCCGCGCGCAATTGAGGGCGATGCGGTAGAGCCAGGCCTTGAACGTCCCCCGGTGGCGGTAGCGGGGCAGCGCCTCCCAGGCCCGCACGAAGGCGTCCTGCGCGGCGTCCTCCGCCAGGTGGGCGTCGCCGCACATGCGGTAGACCACGTTGACCGTCCCCTGGCGGTAGCGGTGGACCAGGTCCCCGAAGGCCTCCCGACCGCCGCGCTGGGCGCGGCGGATGAGCACCTCGTCGTTGACGTCGTCCGCGGCGGGCTCATCCTTCTCCCGTCGCCGGTCTGCCAGCGCCAATCTCGTGGCCTCGTTCAGCGTGATCCTCCCTGGAAGCGACGTGTGGCGCCCTCGATGATCCCGAGTTCTTCGTCGCGCGCGCCGCGTTCGGTTCCAGCCCGCCCGCCTTCTGCGGGCCTGCCTCCGCTTCCTGATAAGCTGGCCCGTTGCTCCTCGTCCCTCAGCCCTTCACCTCTATAACGCAGAGCGGGGTGGTTTTATTCGGTCCGATCCGAACCTGTGGGGTGAACGAGCTGAAGAAGATCTGATCACCCCGTGCAAGTATACACGATTCTCGTCGCCTGAAAATGCGTGCCTGGGTCAACGTTCAAGGGCGCACTAACGAGTTGTCGCGGATTGACCGCTGGTTGGTCCAGCACGGTTTCCAGAAGCCGATGTCCCAAGACCTGTGACGACATGTTGACGCACCCCACGCCAACGGTTGAAACCGTCGGCTGACACCACAGAGTGCGTTGAAACGCACTCAAGCCCCACGTTCGGACCACCGAACCTGTTTCAACAGGTTTCCCGTGACAGCCGTCGGATTCATCCGATCGGCTGCTTCCGCGGTGTCTACGACAACTCGTTGGTGCACCCAACGTTCAATTGCCCCTTGACACAGTATTTGAAATCGCATATACTACAACCACGTTGACGATCGACCTGTCATTGCTTGGCAGGCCCACCGT
Source organism: uncultured Anaerolineales bacterium (assembly GCA_964514285.1). Lineage (GTDB taxonomy): Bacteria > Chloroflexota > Anaerolineae > B4-G1 > B4-G1 > SKLM01. Next base: position 9,363 of record CAZEQC010000110.1, read on the forward strand.
CCAAGAGGTTGACTGGGCCAGGGAACCCTCTTGCTGCAGACAATGACGCTTCAAACCGACCATCGTCTCTCTTCCTAGCCTACCTGACCCCTGGCTGCTTGTCTGAGAAGACCACAACTGAATAGGACGCTTCGACCGCGTGCCCACGCAGGGGACGTTGGTCATCCATGACTGCTTCGATTGACGCGCTTCTAGGAGCCGGCCTTCACAAGGAGGGGGTAGGGACATGGGGAACGGACGAGCGACCAAGGCGAGCAACCTCATTTGGTCTCTGGCTATCGGGTTGGGTCTCACCGTTGGGCTGCTGCTGACGTTCTCTCTGCGCCGGTCGAGCGAGGCGCAGATCATCAGCCCCAGATTGGAAAGGGAGCTGATCGAGAACGCTGGTCAGGATCTGCCGTCCTCCGACGACGCGCCGGCAGCAGCGCGGAGGGGGACGCAGGCCTCTGCCGGCTGGAGATCTTCCTCGTCGGGGGATGAGCCTCGACGCACCCTCCAGCAGCCAGCCAAGGGGGACGACCCGCCTCGCCTGGCGCCTGTCCACGACCCCGGCACGTCGCCCGAGGGTGACGTGCTCTTGGGACGGACGACAGAGCCATCTGTGGGTGCGATGACGGGGCGTTCTGCTGCAGGCCTCTCGGCGGGTGCCGCCAGCCCTGCCGGTGGCAGCGCCCATCACCCCTCGGATGTCACCTTCATGGCCAGCGGGGCCGGCCAGGACGGCTTCGTCGTCGATCTGGCGTACGACGTCGTCTGGGGCTACGTCAGCGCGGGCGATCTGGTCACCGTCTCGCGAAGCGCGGACGATGCCTACGGCGCGGCCCAGGCCGACGGCGTGGGGTTCTTCTGGACCCCCCTGTGGCACCCCAACGGCCAGCCGGCCGACGTGGTTGGAGGGGACTCGCTTGACGTCTATGCCAATGGCATGCTGAGCGCGACGATAGCGCCGCTAACCGTCACGGGCCACATAGACGTGCTCAATGACCGGGTGATCGGTACGATCAGCGGGGCCGGGGCCGGCAAGGCGGTCACCGTCACCGCTGGCGCCTGGGGCTACCAGCCCAGTCTACGTGGGGCGCCGCAGGCAAGCACCACCACCGATGCTTCGGGTGCCTTCACCGCCACCTTCCCGACCAACGACCTGGGCACCCACAACTACGCGCGGGTGGCGTACGCCGCCAGCCCCGACGCGGTTCACGCCTACCTCTACCCCAGCGAGGTGTTCCACATAGACACCTTCCAGTACGTCAGCGGCTACGCTGCGCCTGGACAGCTTATCACCACGACGGTCTACGTCACCGAGACCAGCAACGTGCGTTGGGATGGGACGACCACCGCCGGCTTCCCCCACGGTGACTATTTCGCCGGGAACGTTGACGTCCAGCCGGGTGACGTGGTCGAGGTGGACCTGGGGAGTGGCACGGTCGTCTCCACGACGGCCTATACCCTGACTGCCCGCTCAGATGTCGATGCTGATCAAGTCACCGGTTCCTGTCCACCCACTGAGACCGTCCGCGAGTTTGTACGAAACTGGGGTCTGGGGACCTACGCCGAGACGTCCACCGTTGCTGATAGCGACGGGCATTACACCGCCACGTTCACCGGCTTCGATCTGCGGGGCAGCCATCGCGTCTATCCGGCTTTTTCCGACGACGAGGGAGACGAGGTGTTGTTGAGCGCAAGCGTGCCACATATCGTGGCCCGCCTAGATCAGAACGGGATCTCCGGGGCCGGGGACACGCCGAACGCTCCCTTCACCGCCACGCTGCTCCACGACGGTGGCGTCTACACCGAGACTGGCACCACCGATTTCACGAACGTCATCCGCGGGGTTGATTTCGGCGAGGAGATCACACCGACCGACACGATCACGCTGGAGACAGCCACCTGGAGCGGCACGATGACCGTGGCCGACCTCAGCTTTGACGTCGACACGGTCAGTGACCGGATCCTGGGCGACGCTGACATCAGTGGCTGGGCGAGCGCCGAAGCGCAGCAGTGGAATGGTTGGAGATACCCTGTGAACGGCATGTCGGGTGTCTCCACCACCGTCTCTTCACCGTTCACGGCTGCTTTCACCGGATTTGATCTTCGTGGCGGCTGTCAGACCAGCATCTCTCACTACGATGAGGACGACTTCGCCACGGGCGTCAATCACGAAGTGCACTACTTCCAGGTCGATCTGCCGTGGGGCGTGGCGGGTGAAACGCCCAGCGCCGGTGAGATCGTCACCGCGACGCTCTCCGATGCCAGCGGGAGCCCTCTGGCGTCGACCAGCGACGACGGGGACGGCAACCCCTGGCGCTTCTGGCTCGACGACTTCGGC
>CAZEQC010000111.1:0-11606 GCA_964514285.1 uncultured Anaerolineales bacterium
GCCTGCCGCTGGAGATCACCCGCGACGTGGCCGAGGAGCGGGGCTTCTCCATCGACGAGGTCGGCTATCAAGCCGCCCTCGAGGAGCAGCGCCGCCGCGCCCGCGAGGCCGGTGCCTTCGAGATGCACGACGAGGAGGCCCTGGCCCGCTACCAGCAGGTCTTCCTCCGTCTCCAGGATCAGGGCCAGCTCGGCGAGGACGGCGTGGAGCACGATCCCTACGCCGGCCTCGAGATCGACACCCGGGTCCTGGCCCTCCTCCAGGACGGAGAGCCGCTGGAGCAGGTGGGGGAGGGGGAGCAGGTCGAGCTGGTCCTGCCGGAGACGTGCTTCTACGTCGAGGCCGGCGGCCAGGTCTCCGATACTGGCGTGATCGCGGCCCGGGCCGCCGATAACCAGCAGCCCGCCTGGCGGGTCCGGGTCACCGAGATGCGCCAGCCTGTCCCCGGGCTGATCGTCCACGTCGGGGAGGTCGAGCGAGGCACGCCCAGCGTCGGCGACGACGTCCGCGCCGCCGTCGATCGCCGGCGGCGGATGGACGTCGCCCGCAACCACACCGCCACCCACCTCCTGCAGCGGGCCCTGCGCCACGTCCTCGGCGATCACGTCCAGCAGGCCGGCTCCCTCGTCGCGCCCGATCGTCTGCGCTTCGACTTCACCCATCCCCAGATGCTCTCGCCGGAGGAGATCCGGGCGGTGACCCAGGAGGTGAATGAGGCCATCCTCCACAACTACCGCGTCGACAGCACTGAGAAGTCCTACCGCCAGGCCATCGAGGACGGCGTCATCGCCCTCTTCGGCGAGAAGTACGGGGACGTGGTCCGCGTCCTGCGCGTCGGCCAGCCCGACCACCCCTTCAGCCGCGAGCTCTGCGGCGGCACCCACGTCAGCGAGACCGGGGTGATCGGGAGCTTCCACATCGTCTCCCAGGAGAGCGTGGGCGCCGGCGTGCGGCGGGTCGAGGCCGTCACCGGACGCGGCGCCGTTGAGTTCGTGGAAAGCCAGCTGGACCTTCTCCAGCGTGTCGCCCGCCGCCTCGGCGTCCCCCCCCAGGACCTGGAGCAGCGGGTGGATAAGCTCCAGGAGGAGCTAGACGCCGCTCAGAAGGAGATCCAGCGGCTGGAGCAGCGGTTGGCCCGGCGGTCCTTCGAGTCTCTTCTGGATGACGTGGAGACGGTGGACGGCGTCCCCTTGGTCGCCGCCCGGGTCGACGCTCCCACCATGGATGCGCTGCGGGAGATGACCGACTGGTTCCGCGATCGACTTGAGTCCGGCGTCTTCGTCCTCGGCGCCGTCATGGACGGGCGGCCGGCCCTCGTCGCCTCCATCACGCCCGACGTCGTCGAGAGAGGGGCCGATGCGGTGGGGATCGTGCGCCAGCTCGGGCGCGTCGTCGGTGGCGGTGGCGGCGGTCGTCCCACCATGGCCCAGGCCGGCGGCAGCGATCCGGACAAGCTCGACCAGGCCTTGGCCCAGGCCCCGCGCATCCTCAAGGAGCAGTTGGAGGGGTAGGCCAACCATCCGCGCTATGCAAGAAAACCCTGCCGTCATCGACCTGCAGCCCCGCGAAGATCTGACCTCCTTGCGCCGTCATCTCGATCAGGTCGAGGATGGGCGTGTGGCCCTGCTTCTCCCCTGGGATGGCCGTTTCCTCTCCCAGCAGCTCGATTTCGACCTCCTCCGCCGTGAGGCCCGGCGGCGGAAGCTCGAGCTGGCCATCGTCTCGCCCGATCCCGAGCGGCGTCAGCTGGCCCGCGGATGTGGCTTCCCCGCTTTCGCCACCGTGGAGGCGGCGGTCTCGACAGAGCATTGGAACGGGCACGGTCGAGAGGCTGCCGGGCCGCCGCCCACCTATTGGTGGGAGGAGGAGCCCGACCTCCGGCCTCGCCAGGGCCGCGCCGCGCCGCCCTGGCTGGACTGGGTCAGGGATGGCGTCCGGTTCGTGGCCTTCTTCCTCGTCACCGCTCTCCTGGCCTTCAGCGCCTATCTCATCATCCCCAAGGCCGACATCACCGTTGTTCCTGCCGGGGAGGTCGTGACGGTCCGCGTGCCCATAGCCGTCGATCCCGAGGTCGAGTCCTTCGCCCATACCGCCGATGGCGTCGGGGGCATCATACCCTCCCGGCGGATCGGTCTCGAGGTGGAGGGCCACGCCGAGGTAGAGACGATGGAGACCGCCACGGTCGCCTCCGGTCGGGCCACGGGCGAGGTGCTGTTCACCAGCCGCCTCAGCCAGGACTACGTGGTGCCCGGCGGGACCGTCGTTCGCACCTCCTCCACCAGCTACCCCATTCGCTTCCGCACCACCGCCGATGTCGTCGTGCCCGCCGAGGGTCAGGCCAAGGCCCCCATCCGGGCCCTGGACGAGCGGACCGGCAACGTCGGGGCCTTCCAGATCAACCGGGTGGAGGGCGTCGCCGCCTCGGCCGTTCGCGTCATCAACCCCCAGCCGACCACCGGGGCAGAGGCCAAAGAGGTCCCCGTCGTCGTCCAGGAGGACTACGATCGGGTCCGGGAGCAGTTGACGGGCAAATTGATGGACGAGGCCTACGGCGAGCTTCACGCTCTTTTGGAGGAGGACGAGTTCCTCCCCTATCAATCGTTGCGGGTCGAGGCGGTGCCCAAGAAGGCCTACTCTCATTTCATCGGCGAACAGGCCGAGACCGTCGGCCTGAATATGCGTCTCTTGGTCAGCGGACAGGCCGTGAACAGCGACGATGCGCGGGCTGTCGCCAAGGAGGCCTTGATCAACAGGCTGCCCTCCGGTTACCAGTTGGTGGAGTCCCGTTTCGACGTCGGTGAGGTCGTGGAGGGGCACGACGGGCCCGGCTGGTTCACCTTCTACGTGGAGGGGCGCGGTTACGTCGCCGCCGCCATCAGCGAGGGGGACGTGCTCACGGGGATTAGGGGCAAGCGGGTCCCAGAAGCTCGGCAGCAGCTGCGGGAGACCCTTCCTCTGGCCCGGCCTCCCCAGATCACGACCTGGCCCACGTGGCCCAACTGGTTGGCCTGGCTCGATCGGGTGCCACTGATCCCCATTCGCGTCAGCGTTGACGTGACCCCAGAGGTGCCGGAGATGGGGGCGGGAGCCCTCCTCTCGTTTGGGCCGCGGGCGCTGGCCCTGTCACCCTCCTTAGCCTCGGATGTCGTTCAGTAGACGGAGCACAGAGTTATGCGCATCCTGGCCCTGGACGTCGGAGAGCGTCACACCGGCGTCGCCATCAGTGATCCCACGGAGACCATCGCGCGCCCGCTGGAGACCATCCATCATCGCTCGAAGAAGGAGGTCTGCTCGGCGGTCGCGGCCCTCGTCGCGAAGCACGAGGCCGGGGCTGTGGTGGTGGGACGACCGCTGAGCCTGAGTGGGCACGTCGGGCCGCAGGCCCAGCGCGTCGACACCTACGCCGAGGCGCTGACCGAGACGTTGGACGTCCCGGTGATCGCCTGGGACGAGCGCTTCTCGACGGCCACAGCCGATGAGATCCTTCGAGAGACGCGCAAGGAGAAGGCCCGGCGCCGCGCACGATCGAACGGGGAGATCGACGCCATTGCGGCGGCCGTGATCCTTCAGAGTTACTTGGATAGTCAGCATCGGGAGAGTCGATTTGGATAGGATTGGCCGATTTGTCGCGTTTTCTGTCGCCTTCGTCGCCATCTTTGGGGCGTTTGGCGGCTTGATCTGGAACCTGGGGCCCGCGGTCCTGGGCGCGCCGGGTTTCTCCATCACCTTGTGCGAGCTGTCGTCGCCCGACGACGTGGTCATCGGCGCCTACCTGGAGGCCCACGCCGATCAGCTGGAGACGCCGGCCGGCAGCGACGACACCCCGGTCACCTTCGTCGTCCAGCCCGGCGAGACGGCGGGCAGCATCGCCGATCGTCTGGAGCGCCAGGGGCTTATCTCCGACGCCGAGCTCTTCCGCCGCTATATGCAGCATCACGGCCTTGACGCCGGCATTGAAGCCGGCGAGTTCACCCTCCGTCAGACCATGACCATTCCGCAGCTCGGTCAGACTCTTCAAGAAGCTCGTAGGCCGGAGCAGGTCGTCACCGTGCGGGAGGGTCTGCGCCTGGAGCAGGTCGCGGCCGCCGTGGCGGAGCAGACGACCATCGACCAGGACGCATTCCTCCAGCTTGCCACCAGCGGATGGCGGGAGCGGCCCTATGCCTCGCACCTCCTCTCTGTCGTGCCGGCCGATGCCACGCTGGAGGGCTTCCTCTATCCCGATACCTACCGTTTGCCAGAGGTCGCCACGGCCGACGATCTCCTCGAACGGATGCTGGAGACCTTTGACGAGCGGGTCATGCAGGACATCGAGCGGGCCGCGGCTCAGCGGGATCTGACCCTCTATCAGTTGGTCACCCTGGCCGCCATCGTGGAACGGGAGGCCGTCGTCGCCGAGGAGCGGCCCGTCATCGCCGGGGTCTTCCACAACAGACTCCAGGCGGGATGGACCCTCGATGCCTGTCCCACCGTCCAGTATGCCCTCGGCTCGCCGGCCAACTGGTGGCCCCAGTTCACGCTGGATGCCACGGACACCTCCTCGCCCTACAACACCTATCAGAACCACGGTCTGCCCTACGGCCCCATCTGCAGCCCTGGCTTGGCGTCCATCAAGGCCGCGGCGCAGCCGGCCGACACGGATTACTACTTCTTTCTCGCCGATTGCACCAAGGATGATGGCAGCCATCTCTTCGCGGAGACCGAGACGGAGCACTACGCCAACTACGAGCGCTGCGGTGGGGAGTCGCCGTAGACCTGCCAGGCCCGACGCCCGGGCAGGCCTGAGGCGTTCGAGCGGCCCACTGCGCGTCGTCTGCTGCCTTGGCCTGGCGGCCGGTTTGCTTCTCCTCACGTCCTCTTGCGCTGTTCCCGGCCGCGTCCGCCCCACGGTCAAGATCGGTCTGGTGGCCCCCTTCGAGGGGCGCTACCGCTACGTGGGCTATGACGTGATCTACGCGGTTCGGCTGGCGCTGCAGCAGGCTAATCAAGATGGCGGCGTCTCCGGCTATGGCATTGAGCTCGTCGCCTACGACGATGGAGCCCAGCCGGCCATGGCGGCCCAACAGGCGCGCAAGCTCGACGTCGATCCCGCGGTGGTCGGAGCCTTGGGCCACTTTCGCGCGGCGACGACTGCCGCTGCTCGGGACGTCTATGCCGAGGCCCGGCTTCCACTCCTCGTGCCGACCGACTTCAAGTTCCAGGTCGCAGATGGAGAGGCTCTCTACACGCTTGGCCCGCTGGCCCGCCGGCTGGCGCTCCCTCTCGTCGATCGCGCAGCTCAACGGGCGGGCGATGAGGCCGTTGTTCTGTTGAGCGATGGGGGGGTCTTCTCTGAGGCCCTCCGGCAGGCAGCTCGTCGGCGGGGCCTGGAGCTCTCCTCTCAATCCCCAGACGCCGAGGACTGGCGGCGCGAGGTAGTGACCTTGGCCCCCGCCGTCGTTCTCTGCGATCTCGATCCCGTGCGGGCCGGCGAGGTCGTCTCGGCGCTGGGGGAATGCGGTTGGAGGGGGCACGTGCTCGGCGGCCCCTCTCTGGCCGCTGCCGACTTCGCGGCCGTGGCCGGCTCTGCGGCAGCCGGTAGCGAGTTCCTCACCCCCTGGCCCTTTCCGCCCGACGTGCCGGGCGGCGACGCCTTCGCCGCGGCCTACCGCCAGGTCTCCAACGGCGTTGCCCCGGGGCCTCTCGCGCTGCCGGCCTACGAGGGAACGTGGATCCTGGTGGAGGCTTTGGGGCAGGCGACGATCGACGGCGCGCCAACGCGGGCCCGGGTCTCGGCTGCGCTGTCCGACGTCCGGCGGGAGGGGCTCATGGGCCGGCTGGCCCCGGGCGAGTCGGGCGCGTCGTCGGGCCGTCTCTTCTGGTACCGCATCGACGCCCAGGGCGTTCCCCGACTGATGGAGAGGGACGTCTCCTCCGAGGCGAAATCAATATCGCGGCGTCTCCAGACCTCATCCTCGGGGCGATGACGATGCAGATTCTCTTGCTGGAGCCCTACTGCGGCGGCAGCCACCGTGCCTGGGCGGAGGGGTACGTCGCCCACAGCCGTCACGACGTGACCCTGTTGGGGCTCGATGCCCGGTTCTGGAAGTGGCGCATGCAGGGCGGGGCGGCCACCCTCGCCGAAGAGGCCCGTGCCCTCGATCGCCGTCCCGACGCGATCCTCGCCTCCGACATGCTCAATCTGCCCGCGTTCCTGGCCCTCACCCGGGACGCCCTCGCCGACGTTCCCGTGGCGCTCTACTGCCACGAGAACCAGCTGACCTATCCGTTGCCCCCGGGCGAGAAGCGCGATCTGACCTACGGTATGATCAACTGGCTCTCTATGCTGGCCGCCGACCGCGTCTTCTTCAATTCCCGTTTCCATCTGGAGGACTGGTTCCAGGCGCTGCCCAACATGCTCAAACACTTTCCCGACTACACCCATCTCCACCGGATAGACGACGTTCGTGCCAAGGCCTCTGTGCTGCCGGTGGGGTGCGGCCTTCAGCGACTGGAAGCCGTGCCTCGGTCGGCCGAAGCGAGTGCCCCGCCTCTTATCCTGTGGAACCAACGCTGGGAATACGATAAGAACCCTGAGACTTTCTTCCGTGCCCTCGATGCTCTAATAGAGGTGGGTCTGGATTTTCGTGTAGCCATTGCCGGACAAAACCACCAACAGTCAGCACCGGAGTTTGAGGCTGCCCACCAGCGTCTGGGGAGCCGGGTGATCCACTTCGGCTACGCCGAGACGAGTACGTACACGCGGCTGCTGCGGCAGGCTGACGTTGTGATCAGCACAGCCATCCACGAGTTCTTCGGGGTTGCCGTCGTGGAGGCCATCTATGCGGGATGTTTCCCCATCTTGCCGAAGCGGCTGTCCTACCCGGAGCTCCTGCCAGAGAGGTTCCACGGAGACTGTCTCTACGATGACTTCGCTGACCTGGTCAACCGCCTACGCTGGGCCCTCGCGCACCCTGACGTGATTCGGGTGGTTAGCAAGCCACTTCGTGTAGCAATGAAGAGATTCAGCTGGCCACACCTCTCCACCACCTACGATCGCGAACTATCCTCCTTTGACACCGAGGAAAGGTAGCCGGGGGATGAAACGCCCTGGGTGTTGCTAATAAGGAAAGGTGAGTAGCAACACTCTGGAATCAGGTGAATCTACGGGTGGACAAGGTTGGTGACTTGCCGGAATAGAGAGGTTGGGTACAATTAGCGTGTGCCTGGTCACATTGCAGCCTTCATCGCACTCAGATCCATCAGTTCTTCTCACGAGCAAGCTGCACGTGGGCAACCACCATCCCAAGTAGGGGGAACACGTGGGAGTCGTTGACGAGGTAAAAGATCGCCTGGATATCGTCGAGGTGGTCTCGTCTTACCTCCAGCTCGATAAGTCGGGGCGCAACTACAAAGCCCTCTGCCCCTTCCACGGCGAGAAGACACCTTCGTTCGTGGTCTTCCCCGAAAGTCAGCGCTGGTACTGCTTCGGGGCTTGCAGCGAGGGAGGGGACATCTTCAACTTCGTGATGAAGATGGAGGGCTGGGATTTCCGCACCACGTTGGAGGAACTGGCGGCCCAGGCGGGGGTAGAACTGGAGCCCCGCACACCTCAACAAGCGAAGGCGGCCGAGGAGGCCGATCGCTTGCGGGATCTGCTGGCTGCTGCGGCTCGCTACTACCATCATCTCTTGGTCAATTCACCAGAGGCCGAGGTGGGCCGGGCCTACGTCGAGAGGCGCGGACTGGCGAGCGAGACGGTCGATGCCTTCCAGGTTGGATACAGCCTTCCGGGGTGGGATAGGTCGCGGGACTACCTGCTTGGGCAGGGACACGACCTGGAGGATCTGATCAAAGCCGGCTTGGTCGTGGAGCGCGATGGTGGAGGGACCTATGACCGGTTCCGGGAGCGGCTGATGATTCCCATCCGCGATGGGCGCAGTCGAGTGATCGGCTTTGGGGCCAGAACGCTCAATCCCGAAGGGGTGCCCAAGTATCTCAACTCCCCCAAGACGAGGCTTTTCGACAAGAGTGAGACCCTTTTCGGGCTGGATATGGCAGGGCGGGCCATTCGACGTGAGGATCGTGTCGTGATCGCCGAGGGTTATATGGACGTTATGCAGGCCCATCAGGCCGGCTATGAGAACGTCGTCGCTCAGATGGGCACGGCGCTCACCGAGGCCCAGCTCAAGCAGCTGCAGCGCTACTCCAAGCGCATCGTGCTCGCCCTCGACCCGGATACCGCCGGGGTGCAGGCAACGCTGCGCGGTGTGGAGGTGGCCCGGGACACGTTGGACAAGGCGTGGGAACCGGTCTTCAATCCCCAGGGCCTGGTGGGCTACGAGGGACGCCTCGGCGTGGAGATGCGGGTATTGCAGCTTCCCAGTGGTCAAGACCCCGATGACGTGATCCGGGATGACCCTGATCGATGGGCCAAGCTGCTGGACGAGGCGGTTCCCGTCGTCGATTTCTACCTGGAGCTCCTCACGGAGGAGCTCGATCTGGAGGACACCAAGGCGAAGGCCGAGGTCGTGGACAAGCTGCTGCCCGTGCTGGAGGCTGTGACGAATCCCGTGGAGCGGGAGGACTACGTACAGAAGATCGCCCGCTCGCTCCGGTTGGACGAGCGCGCCGTGTTGACCCGGATGGGAAAACTCGAACAGAGAACCATGGAGCGGCGTCCAAGGCGCCGGAGAGCCCCCATGCCCCCTGAACCTGAGCCTGATGGCAATGGTCCTTCCCAGGAGCGGACGAAGAGGGAGCGCCCCGATGCCGTCCTCGAGCGATACTGCCTGTCGACGCTGCTTCGACGACCGAGCCTCCTCGCCCAGGTCAATGGTGTGCTGAAAGAGAAGGGACTCGATCCTCTGCGGGCTCAGGACTTCGAGCAGACGAGTTTGCGAGCGCTCTTTGAGGCCTGGAGGGAGCTGCTGCTTACCAAGCCATCGGTCTCTGTCGAGGCACTGAAGGAGATAGTCCCCCTAGACGTCCAGGACAGCGTCGAGCAACTGACTCTCCGTGATGACGTCGAGCTGGCCGATGAGCAGCTGGTGCGAGATGTCGTGGTGACCTTGTTGCGCCTGAGACAGCGCCGCCTCAATACCTTCATTCAGGATCTCAGACTGTTGATGCTTGATGCCCACGAGGAGGGTGACGCGCGGGGCAAGGCGTATGATCAAGCTCACCTGACCTACACGCAGAAACTACTGCGCACACAGCGAGCGCTGGCCCAGTCGCGCGAATTGGGGAGCTACGCCTGAAGCACGGACGTACCTGATTGGTGACCACGCACCTCCTGCCTAAGCGCAGGGACTGTAGGTGGGTCGTTACCCTGATTGGATGAGGTGATGATGACTGAAGAGGCACAGTCCAGACCGATCGAAGAAGAGGAGATTGTCGCGCAACTTCGAGCTGCCTATGACACCATTGAGGACGGGGCGGAGGACGGAGAGCCGTCCATCCTGGTGGAGATAGCCGTGGATGAGGACGACGAGGGAGTGCTTGATGACGCGGAGGAGCCGACATCAGAGGAGTTGGAGGAGATCGAGCAGCAGACCGATGACTATATAGAGGAGACCTTGATCAAGTCCACCGATGATCCGGTGCGCATGTACCTGTTGGAAATCGGCCAGGTCTCACTTCTGGAGCATCGCGAGGAGGTCTGGCTCTCCGTGCAGCGAGCGGCCGGCACCTACGTCCAGGACGTAGAGGATCGGCTGGGAGAGGGCGATGTCTCCCCCCGGGACGTTCTCGGCGTGCTGCTAGGTCACCTCCACGGCGCCTGGGATGACGTGATCCAGCGTTGCGACGAGCTCGACATAACCTCCCCTGATCTAGCTGCCTTGGCGGACGAGGCAGCCGTCCTGCACCGTTACCTCCTTCCTGATTGCTTTTCGTATATCCACTCTTTCTTAGAACAACACGGCTGGACGAGCTCCGCCGACGCCACGCGAACAGCCCTGGCAGAGCGGTTGTTTGACGTCTTCCGCGTGCTCTACGTGTTGCCAGAACCCGTTCTTGACAAGATGACCACCTTCTGGGACGATAAGGCTTCTCTACCCCCGAGCGATCAGCTTTCTGGATCGGTCTCAGGCGCGGAGCTCGAGGCTCGCTGGCACGAGGTGGTGGCGCGGGGCATTGAGGCCCAACAGTTGATGGCTCAGGCGAACCTCCGATTGGTGGTCAGCGTGGCCAAGAACTACACCGGCCGCGGTATCTCATTCCTCGATCTGATTCAGGAGGGAAATATCGGGCTGATGCGGGCTATCCGCAAGTTCGATCACACCAAGGGGTTCAAGTTTTCCACCTACGCGACCTGGTGGATTCGGCAGGCCATCAGCCGGGCCATCGCCGATCAGGCCCGCACAATCCGGATCCCCGTCCACATGGTGGAAAAGATCAACCGGCTGATCCGCCTCAAGCGACGATTGGTGCAGGAATTGGGGCGAGAGGCCACGTCGAAAGAATTGGCGCTGGAATCCGATCTGCTGACCTCCGATGAGAAGAGCGCCATCCGATCGGCTTTGGGGGATGAAACCCCACTGCCGCCGGCCCTGAAGCACAAACTGAACGCGGCCTCGGAGGAGATCCGGCGTATTCTACGCATCTCCATGGAGCCCATGTCGTTGGAGATGCCCGTGGGGACCGACGACGACGGCGTGCTGGGTGAGTTCATTGAAGACGATAGTATCCAGGGACCGGCCGATGCGGCCTACGATCAACTGCTGAAGGAGCGTGTGCGATCGTCGCTGGAGGTCCTCAGCGACCGGGAGCGGGCCGTGCTCGAGATGCGGTTCGGCTTGCGGGACGGGAGGACGCACACCTTGGAGGAAGTTGGTCAGGCCTTCGACGTGACCCGAGAGCGGGTGCGGCAGATTGAGTCCAAGGCTCTGCGAAAGCTCCGCTATCCTGGTCGTGGTCAGAAGCTACGCGATTTCCTCAGTTGAGCAGTCCCCTTTTTCTTGGACGCCGATGCCCTGCTGTCTGCTGGCTCCCATTTCAGGTGAATAGATCAAGAGTCGACGATGCTCGTTCCTGCTCTTGTCGCTTATTCAGGCTGCGGCCGTGACTCTGCTACTCTGTCCAAACCCAATTACAGCGATGTGGATTTGACAAATTATGGGGCGCGTGCTAGAATCTGTCGCGGTCGCATCTTGATTCGGACACGTCTGGAACACGCCTTGGTGATAGGTTGATGGCAACGAAGTAGATGTGCAAGCCACTCGATAGCGCCTTCTCGGCTTTCTCCTCGACGAGAGGTTGCTGGCTCCCGTGACTAGAGTTTCTGGACTGTGTAGTGAGGTGCAAGTGAAAGTGGCGGATGAGACGAGAACCTGTGTTCAGGTAGAGTTGTTTGGACTGCCCCGGCTCATAGCGGGGAAGAAAGAAATGACGCTAAGACTGGAACAGGATGCTACCTTCCGAGATGTTGTGCGCGTCTTGGCCAGACGATACCCGGACATGATCGGGGACGTGATCCAGGCTGATGGCGAAACGCTACAGGCGCCCAATATCCTTAACCTCGACGGAAGGCGGATGATCCAAGCTCGTCAGATGGATGAGAGTCTTAGTGACGGTGACCGAATCATACTGATGTCTATGTCAGCAGGAGGTTAAGTGATGCAAGG
>CAZEQC010000112.1:0-11480 GCA_964514285.1 uncultured Anaerolineales bacterium
CCTTGCATCACTTAACCTCCTGCTGACATAGACATCAGTATGATTCGGTCACCGTTACTAGGCTTGTTTTTTGCATCTTAACAACTGATAAGCCAGCGTAGACGACAAGGTAGCCGAGCATTCGGTTACCTGGAATCAGGCCAGGGGGCTCTCGTGGGAGCAGGATGCCCGCCAGCAGGGCTGTTCGTCCCTCCCCAGCGAGGCTGGCCTCGTTTCTAGCTGTCATTGGTATGGTGAAGCTGCGCCAAGATCCCTCGGATGTCTAGGCGGCTCGCCCTCCTTCCCTCATAGAGTATTCCCTGGGAGGTGGGAAAGTAAGCCGTGTTCCGAGTACTTCGTCGGTTTGTCAACCTTCTGCATCCAGCAGCGTCTTCCCGGCAAGCCCGATCCGCTGCAGGATCTCCTGCTGGTGAGCCGTGAGTGGCATATAGGGACAGAGGATACTGCCATCTCGGCAATGAGTTTCGATCACGTGCAGCGACCGGAACTCGTATAGGAGATGCTGGATCGTATTTTATCGCAGATAATTTTATCACGGTCACCTGAGAAATGCAAACGGGCGAAAGGAGGGGAAAGGAAGGTTAACTTGACAAGATGCAAAGGATGTGTAAGAATCGTGCTAGCTTATTCAGCGTGTCACCAGCGCTTCAGTGTCGGTTCTTTGAAGAAAGTGCGTAGATGAGAGTTATCCGTCGGTACTTCGGGATGGAGGTTGGTTCGGCGCCTCCGAGTGTTCGTCGCACTGGCCTTTCTCAGGCCTATAACCTAGGGGCAAAGGTCGGGTCTCTCGGCACAAAGCCCCTCTTCCTTCCCCTTCCCCGGCAGGTATCCAAGAACGGTGGCACGTATCTCGTGCGTGCGGATCAAAGAATGGGTCTGTTCGAACGGGTCTCTTCCCCTCCGCACACCCCTGCAATGCCTCACCTCTACGGCATAGATAAACACTACTGCTTCGCCGTGGGCTGCTCGTCTGCCCATCTACCAACAACGAGAGAAGAAGGAGGTACCTGTGACTGTACCGGACGTAATTGATCTAACCAAGCCAGGGAGAGATCCCACCTTTCCGGATCGCCTCGGGAGGGACGGCAGGTTGCTGCATCGCTGCATTCAATGTGGCACATGCACTGCCTCGTGCCCAGCATCAGAAGCTATGGACATCTCACCACGCCAGATGTGGCGCATGGTGCAGTTGGGATTAGTGGACGAGGTGCTTAACAGCAAGACGATGTGGCTGTGCAGCCTCTGCTACGAGTGCCAAGTACGCTGTCCCCGTGGTATTCCGCTGACCGAGACCATCACTCATCTCAAACAGATGGCCATGAAAGAAGGTGCCGTGTCGTCGCGTCAGAGTGAGGCCTTCTACGAGGCCTTTGCGGACGTGATGCGCCGCTATGGTCGGAACCGTGAGATGGAGTTCATGGTGCGCTATTTCCTACAAGGCAATCCGCTCACCGCCCTTAAGTTCGTCCGTATGGGGGCGATGATGATGATACGTGGCAAGGTGCACCCCGAGTTGCCCGTGGACCGTGAGGGCCGTTCGCTGGATAAACTTTTTGCGCGGGTGGCTGAACTGGAGGCTGAGGCATGAAGTACCTGTTCTATCCTGGATGTTCGATGGACACCTCGGCACTGGAGTACAAGCGCTCGACTCAGGCGGTCTTCGAGGCCCTCGGGGCGGAACTTGAGGAGATCTCCGATTGGACCTGCTGTGGAGCCAGCGCGGCTTCGGTGGCGAGTGATCTGTTAGGCTACGTTCTGCCGGCGCGCAACCTGGCCCTCGCCGAGCAGATTGATGAGGATCTGACCATCGTGGCGGGGTGCAGTGCGTGCTACACTAACTTCCGGCGGACCCAAGCGGCGGCGAGAGAAGACCGGGCGCTGCACGAGCAGATCAACCGGGCTCTGGAGGTGGAGGACCTGACCTACCGGGGCAAGGCGCAGGTACGTCACTTGATGGACGTGCTGGCTAACGATTTCTCGCCCGAGGAGATAAGGGCACGCGTCAAACGCCCCCTCGAGGGCCTGGCGGTCGCCCCGTACTATGGCTGCCAGACCGTGCGCCCTTTCAGTCCGTACGACGACGACGAGGCCCCGACGTCCATGCTGCCCGTTCTGGACGCTTTGGGGGTCGCCATCAAGCGTCACAACCGCGAGGCGAGCTGCTGTGGGACCTCGCTACTGATGACCAAGCAGGAAGCGGGCGTGCACATGGTTGCGGAGGTTCTGGACGCTTGTGAAGGCGCTGACTGTATGGCGACCGTCTGCCCTATGTGCCAGCTGAATATGGAGGGCTATCAGGACAAAGTCTCCAAGATGCTGGGGCGACGAGTGAACCTACCCATCCTTTTCCTGCCTCAACTGATGGCGCTGGCCTTTGGACTGCCCGATGACGTTATGATGTTTGAGAGACACATGGTACCGTTCAAGCCCGTGCTTTCACGCTTGCAGTAAGCTGCCTCGGCGGCAGCTGCCCAGGTGCTTGGGCCATGCCGGCCCGCGCGCCGAGCAGGATGAGAGTGACAAATGGCGATTAGAGACCTTTGGCGTTACTGCTGGGAGGAACAATAATGGAAGAACCTAGGATTGGCGTATACGTCTGCGACTGCGGCATCAACATCGCCTCCAAGGTTGACGTGGCGGAGGTGGTGCGTTTTGCCAGTCGCTTGCCGAACGTGACCGTGGCCCGGGAGAACAAGTACACGTGCTCCGAGACCGGTCAGAATCTGATAAAGGATGACATCAAGGAATTCGATCTCGATCGCGTGGTGGTGGCCTCTTGTACACCACGGATGCACGAGACCACGTTCCAGGAGACCGTTGCCGACGCCGGGCTCAACCCGTATTACTTCGGGATGACAAACATCCGCGAGCACTGCTCGTGGGTGGTTCCGGACCCGGCTGAGGCCACAGCGAAGGCTAAGCGTCTGGTGAGTTCAATGGTGTCCCGTGTCGCTTACCAGGAGCCACTAGAGCCGCGGGTTGAGCCAGTGACCAAGTCGGCGCTCGTGGTCGGCGGAGGTATCGCTGGCATGCAAGCAGCGCTGACCGTCGCCGACGCCGGCTACCCAGTCTATCTGGTCGAGCGCGAGTCGACCATCGGTGGTCACATGGCCCAGCTCGACAAGACGTTCCCTACGCTCGACTGTAGCCTATGAATAATCGGACCAAAAATGATGGATGTCGGTCGACATCCGAACATCACACTGCTGAGCTACAGCGAGGTCGAATCTGTATCTGGCTACGTCGGCAACTTCGATGTGCAAGTGCGACGCAAGGCCCGTTATGTGGATGAGGACGTCTGTACGTCCTGTGGCGAGTGCCTGGACGTATGCCCCATCCACGTAGAAGATGCATTCAATGAAGGACTGAGTGAGCGCCCCGCTATCTACAGGGCATTTGCTCAGGCGATCCCCTCCACCTACCTCATCGACAAGTTAGGCGTGGCCCCCTGCCGGAGCGCGTGCCCCACTGATCAGCGCGCTCAAGGCTACATTGCCCTGATTCGGGAGGGACGCTTCGCCGATGCCTTCCGGACCATCAAGGAAGACAACCCATTCCCCTCCGTCTGCGGTCGCGTCTGCAACCACGTCTGCGAGGACGACTGTTCGCGTGGTAAGGTCGACGAACCGGTCAACATCATGCGACTCAAGCATTTCGTCACCGAGTGGGCGTACAACCACCCCGAGGAAGTGGCCAAAGCCTTCGAGCCCAAGATCGACTCTGATGCGGAGGAGCCCGAACCCACCGGGAAGAAGGCGGCGGTTGTGGGCGCCGGACCCGCGGGTCTGACTGTCGCCCAGGATCTGGTGCAGAAAGGCCACGATGTGACGGTCTTCGATGCCCTCCCCGTCGCGGGCGGCATGATGCGGGTCGGTATTCCCGACTATCGGCTGTCCCCGGAGGCGCTGCAGCGCGATATCGACGCCATCCTCGACATGGGCGTCGAGCTGAAGCTTAACCATCGCGTCGAGGACGTGATGGAGCTCAAGAACAACGGGTACGACGCTGTCTTCCTGGGTATCGGCGCCCATCGCGGCGTCAAGGTACCCATCGATGGCGTTGACCTTGCCCAGTCGATCACGGCCGTCGACTTCCTGCGCGATGCGAACCTCGGGCACTACCCGGATCTCATCGGCAAGAAAGTCGTCGTCCTTGGTGGCGGCGACGTGGCTATGGATGCCGCTTGCACGGCTTTGCGCATCGGCACGATTCAGGCCGAGAAGCGCGGTGGAGATGAGCCCGAGGTGCGCGTAGCGTATCGTCGCACCGCTGAGCAGATGCCTGCGCAGGAGGGCGAGTTCCGCCAGGCCCAGGAAGAGGGCGTCATCTTCGACTGGCTAGTATCACCGTGCGAGGTTGTGGCTGACGAAAAGGACAACGTCTGCAACCTACGCTGCGAGCGCATGGAGCTCGGCGAGCCCGATGAGAGCGGGCGCCGCCGTCCGATCGCTGTAGAAGGGTCGGAGTTCCTAATGGACGCGGACTACGTGATCTGGGCCATTGGCGCGAGGCCGAATCCAATTTGTCTATCGGACGCGGTCGAATGCACGCTCAAGGACACGGTGGTCGTCGACGAGGACACTATGATGACCAGCGCCGAGGGCGTGTTTGCGGCCGGCGATGCGGTGACCGGTATGGCCTTCGTGGTGGACGCCATCGGCGCGGCTCACAAGGCCGCAAAAGCCATGGACGCCTACCTGCGAGATGAGCCCATGCCTGCTCCGGAGCCGAAGCCTCCGGTGGCCGAGCTGACAGACGAGATGATCGCCGAGAAGCAAGCTGCTGGAGAGATCGCGGACACACCGCGGGCCTGCGTGCCGGAGGTGGGGGTCGATGAACGCGTGGAAAGCTGGTGTGAGGTATGTGGCGTGCTGACGGAAGAGGAGGCGGTCGCCGAGGCGATGCGCTGCCTCCAGTGCGGCATCTGCTCCGAGTGCAACCAGTGCGTCCACGTGTGCGGTCCTCAGGCGATTAACCATCAGATGACGGACGAGATTCTGGATCTGAACGTAGGTGGGGTCGTCGTGGCAACGGGGTTCGATATGTGGGATCCCCATCAGTTGCCGCAGTACTCCTACGGGAAGTCCCCGAACATCCTCACGGGTATGGAGTTCGAACGGCTCTCCAGCGCTGGTGGGCCGACCGGCGGTGAGATTCTGACCGCCGAGGGGAAGAAGCCGGAGCGAGTGGCTATCATCCACTGTGTGGGCAGCCGTGACCATAATGCTCACGAGTACTGCTCCCGCTTCTGCTGCATGTATTCGTTGAAGCAAGCCCACCTCGTTCGGGACAAGACTGGAGCCGACGTCTATGAGTTCTACATGGACATGCGGACCTTCGGGAAGGGCTATGAGGAGTTCTACGAGCGGCTGCAGGAGGAGGAAATCACCTTCGTGCGCGGCCGTGGCGCTGAGGTCGAGGTGCTCGACGACGGCCAGCTGCGCGTGAAGGGAGAGGACGCCGACCTGGGTCGGGTCGTCAAGGCTGATGTGGATATGGTGGTCTTGAGCACAGCCATTGAGGCGCCGGAAGGCGCAGAGCATATCGCCTCGATGTTCGGCCTTGGGCGCTCGGAGGACGGGTTCTTCGCCGAGGCGCACCCGAAGCTGCGCCCGGTGGAGACGAACACCGAGGGCGTCTTCCTGGCCGGAAATGCCCAGGGTCCCAAGGATGTGCCTGACACGGTCGGACAGGCCGGTGCAGCGGCATCGATGGCGCTGGCTCTGCTCGACAAGGGCGAGGTTGTGATTTCGCCCCAGGTCGCTGCGGTCGACGAGACCCTGTGTTCGGCCTGCAAGACCTGTATCTCCCTCTGCCCCTACGATGCGATCAGCTTCGTGGAAGAGGAGAACGTGGCCAGGGTGAACGAGGCGCTGTGCAAGGGCTGTGGCACGTGTGCGGCGGCTTGCCCCGCCGGTGCCATCACGGCCAAGCACTTCACCACGCAGCAGGTGCTTGCTCAGATCGAGGGTCTGTTCCGTATGCCCGAGGAGGAATCGGTTGAACTTGAAGTGGAGAGGGTAAGGTCATGAGCGATAACGGAAATGGCTTTGAACCACGAATTGTTGGCTTTCTCTGCAACTGGTGCACGTACGCCGCTGCAGACACAGCGGGGGTGAGCCGGATGAAACAGGCGTCCAATGTGGACATCATCCGCGTGATGTGCTCAGGACGCGTGGAACCATCCTTCATCCTCAAGGCTTTCAAAGAGGGAGCCGACGGAGTGATCGTGTCCGGCTGTCATCCGCCTGGCGACTGCCACTATGACACCGGCAACTACAAGACATTCCGCCGGATGCCGATGATGGAAGCATTGCTGGAGCAATACGGCATTGAGAAAGGGCGCTTCCACTGGGGATGGATCTCCGGCGCGGAGGCGCCCAAGTGGGCGAAGCTGGTAAATGAGTTCACTGAACAGGTGCGCAGCTTGGGGCCGCTTGATTGGGAGCGGCAGCTGCGGAGCAAGGAGGACTAATAACGATGGCAGATAACGGAAAACTGAAACTAGGACTTTACTGGGCCGCTTCCTGTGGTGGATGTGAGATTGCCATCGTTGAGCTTCGAGAGAAGATACTGGATCTAGACGCGGCGGCCGAGATTCTCTTCTGGCCGTGCGCGATGGACTTCAAGTACAAAGACGTTGAAGCGATGCCCGATGGGCATATGGATGTGGTCCTCTTCAATGGTGCCATCCGCAACAGCGAGAACGAGGAGATGGCGCACTTGCTGCGCGAGAAGTCGAAGGTCCTGGTGGCCTTCGGCTCCTGCGCCCACGAGGGCTGTATCCCGGGGTTGGGCAATATGTTCGACCGGCAGTCCATCTTCGACTGCGTCTACCTGGATAGTCCTTCGACGGTCAACCCGGAAAAGCTCGTCCCCCAGACATCCTATCAGATGCCCGAGGGCGAGGTCCACATCCCCTCCATGTACAACACGGTCAAGACGCTGGGCCAGGTGGAGGACGTGGACTACTTCGTGCCGGGCTGCCCGCCTCAGGCTCCTCAGATCTGGGCCGTTGTAGAGGCGATCCTCGGCAACAAGCTGCCCGCCAAGGGGAGCGTGGTCGGGGCCAGCCCGGACAAGACGGTCTGTGACGAGTGCAAATACAACCGTGAGGAGAAGCGGGTGTCGAAGTTCTACCGCCCGCACGAGATCATCCCCGAGGATCGATGCCTTTTCGATCAAGGCATCATCTGCCATGGGCCGGCCACGCGTGCTGGATGTGGTGCGCTTTGCACGGAGGTAGGCATGCCCTGCCGGGGATGCTACGGGCCTGCCCCCAACGTGGTAGATCAAGGTGCAGCTCTTCTCTCAGCGGTCGCCTCAGTAGTGGATGCCGAAACCGAGGAGGAAGCAGCCCGCATTGTGGCCGAGGTCGTCGACCCTGTCGGTACGTTCTATCGGTTTGGCCTGCCGGCCTCGATGCTGCACCGTAAGAAGTTGGAGGGAGTTGAATGAAGAAGATTAGTATTGACCCTATCACAAGGCTTGAGGGCCACGGCAAGATCGACATCTTCCTCGATGATGAGGGGAACGTCGCCAATGCCTATCTGGTGGTCCCCGAGCTTCGAGGATTCGAGAAGTTTGCCGAAGGACGACCGGTGGAGGAGCTTCCACGGATTACGCCGCGTATTTGTGGCGTCTGTCCGGAGGCGCACCTGATGGCGTCCGCCAAGGCGTGCGACGCTGTCTACAACGTAGAGTTGCCGCCGGCTGGGAAGCTGCTCCGTGAGCTCCTGTATTCCGCCTTCTACGTCGCCGACCACACCGTCCACTTCTACATCCTGGCGGCTCCCGATTTCGTCGTTGGGCCCGAGGCGGCTCCCGCCGACCGCAACATCCTGGGTTTGATCCATAAGGTTGGTGTGGAGACCGGGACCACCGTGATTGAGTCTCGCGGCAAGGCTATGGACATCGTCGGCATGTTGGGGGGGAAGACAATTCACCCCATCAGCGCCTTGCCCGGCGGCATGAGCAAGGCTATCAATGAAGAGGAACGGGCTCAGATCGAGGCCTGGGGCCATGATTTGGTGGAGTTCGGCCAGTTCGGGCTCCAGCTGTTCCACGACGTGGTGCTGGGGAATGACGAGTACCGGGAGCTGATCCTCTCGGATGCTTTCACCACGCCGATGTACTACATGGGACTGGTCGACGAGAACAACCACGTCAACTTCTACGACGGGAAGGTTCGCGTCGTGGATCCCGAGGGCAACGAGTTCGTCAAGTACGCCCCGGATGAGTACCTGGACGTTGTTGCCGAGCACGTCGAGCCATGGACCTATCTCAAGTTCCCCTTCCTCAAGGATGTGGGATGGAAGGGGTTCACGACCGGGATGGACAGCGGGGTCTACCAGGCCACACCGCTATCCCGGCTCAACGCCGCCGATGGCATGGCCACGCCGAAAGCTCAGGAGGCGTATGAGGAGTTCTATGAGACGCTGGGCGGCAAACCGGTGCACGGCACGTTGGCCACGCACTGGGCCCGGCTGATCGAGCTGCTCTACGCAGCCGAGCGCCTCGTCGAGTTGGCGACCGATCCCCGGGTGACTGATCCGGAGGTGCGGGTCGTACCGACCGAGGTGCCGAGCGAGGGTGTGGGCATCGTCGAGGCTCCGCGAGGCACGCTGACCCACCACTACGCCACGGATGAGAACGGCATCGTGGAGAAGTGCAACCTGGTCGTCGGCACGACGAACAACTACGCACCGATGTCGATCTCTATCAAAAAGGCGGCCAAAGCGCTGATCCACAACGGAGAGGTTCGGGAGGGTCTGTTGAACAAGGTGGAGATGGCCTTCCGTTCCTACGATCCCTGCCTGGGCTGCGCTACACATACTCTGCCGGGTCAGATGCCGCTTAAGGTACGCATCCGCGATGAGGAGGGAGAGGTCGTGGAGGTGCTGGAGCAAAATATGGACTGAGGCGACCGGTCCTTGCCGGTGAGCGCGTTTGGATTGGAGCGGCGGTGAAGCTAGGGCAGGTCACCGCCTGGGACGATTCGAGCCAAGCTAACTCATCTCGGTACAGTTCCAGAAGGGTAGGCTGGCGATCTGCGGGCGACAGTATGTGGCCCTGCGGGCTTGCGGCCTACCCTTTTTGGTGGCTCTAAGCTCGACCAGAGGCGACCGGTCTGGTCGGTCCACGCGCTTGGAGCGGGCCTGGAGTGGGACGAGCTTGAAAGATGACGACTTACACAAATCCTCCACTGGAGGGTGATTTGATGGATGTGGTCCGCAATGGAGAGGTGTAGATGCTTCTCTCCCTATTGACGAGGATAGCGCAGGAGAAGGAGATTGCTTTGAAGACGCTGGTGCTGGGCATGGGAAACACCATACTCTCGGATGACGGAGTAGGCATCTACGTCGTCCGGGAGGTGGAGAAGAGATTCGAGCGGGATGACGTCGACTTCGCTGAAGCAAGCGTGGGCGGTATGCGTATCCTCGATGTCGTCGGAGGCTATGAACGGGTCATTATGGTGGATGCCATTCAGACCCAAGAGGGGACACCTGGCGAGATCTATCGGCTGACGCCCGAGAGTTTCCGGCTCTCGCTCCACGCCGGCTCGTCCCACGATCTCTCACTACCCGGTGCGCTGACGTTCGGTCGGACCATGGGTCTGACGCTCCCCAAGGACGAGGACTTCGTGATCATCGCCATCGAGGTCAAGGACGTGATAAACTTCGCGGAGACGTGCACACCGACCGTGCAGGAGGCTATTCCTCGTGCTGTCAGCACTGTGCTCGCGGAATTGGAGTTGGAGAAAGGTGGAGGCACCATCGCCCCCTAGCCACCGGAGGACCCCGCCGCCTATTCCAGGACAGCTAACGCTTGTTGATCTTCCCAGTCACCTATCTGGGCCTGCTTGCCGGAGGATAGGCTCCTAACTCCTGAGCAGCTACCCCCGCGTCATTACATTCAAGTCCGAGAGCAGGATATATGGCAGCCGGATCCCCCCGTACACCCACTCCGACTCCTGGCTAACTGCCACGATCTTCTGCAGGTCCTCGTAGATGTTCCCCGCTACCGCGATATCTTTCACCCGCCCCGCGATCTCGCCGCCCTCGATCTTGAAAGCTAGGCTCAGATTGTTGGAGAAGGTGCCGCTGATCACGTTCCCCTGCCCCAGCCCCAAGGGTGACTCCACCAGCAGCCCCTCGTCGATCCCGGAGATGATGTCGTCCACCAACTGCTTGCCGCTCTCAACGACCATATTTGAGAATGACGGGGAGGGCGGGGAGAAGAGGCCCCGGGACCCGTTCCCCGTGGACTCCGTGCCGGCCAGAGCTGCCGTCTTGAGGTCGAAGATGAAACCCGTTAGCTGGCCCTGGTCGATCAGCGTATGCCGCTCCCGAAGCACGCCCTCGTCGTCGTGGGAACTGCTGCCCGGCCGGCCGTCGAGGGTGGGGTCGTCCACCACCGTCAGCTTCTCATCGAAGAGCTGCTCCCCCTCCCGGCCCGCCATGGGCGAGATGCCGCGGTAGGCGTTCTTCCCGTTCAGACCCTGAACCAGAGGCAGGCCCAACATCGGTGCACCGCTGGGCGAGAAGAGGATCGGGATACGGCCGGAGGCCAGGCTCGCCGACTCCTTCGCCAGTCTCAGCTTCTCGGCGATGCGCTCGACGAAAGCTTGGTACGACTGGTCCAGCGTCGCCGTGGCGAAATACTCGAAGAGCGTGAAGACATCGTCTCCGCGCACCCGGTCCACCTCCATCGAGATGGTAAGCGGCGCCTTCTTCACCCTCGCCTCCGCGCCGCGGCTGTTCCGCACGGTCGTCTCCCGTACACGCCGCGATAGGTTGATCTTGACGTTCGCTTCACCGTCGGCCTGCAGGATCGTTTCGATGATCTCGTTGCCGATCTCGATCAGTCGCTCAGTGGAGAGGGAGGCCAGCTGCGGGTCGTACACCTGCACCTCCGGGCCGGCCTGAGGGTCTGGGAAGTGGAGCGGGATCTCGTCTCCCAGCTGGGCGGACGCCAGGACGTTCTCCACCAGTTCGTCCACCGCGGTGACGTCGCTGGCGGCGGCAAAGCCCAGCTTACCGTCTACGACCGCGCGGGCGGCCAACCCTTGCGTTTCCTTGACCTCGAAGGACTTCAACTTGTTCGCCTCAAAGCCAATCTGCGTCGCCTCGCTGTCGATCTCGAAGACCTCGGCCTGCTCGGCCTTTTCCATTAGGCGGTCTAGCATGATCTCTACTCCCCTCCGATTAGCACGTCCTGTATCCGCACGTGCGGCGCGCCCATGCTCACCGCCAGGCCTCCTTGGCCCTTCCCGCAGCGGCCCCACTCCAACCATTCGAAGTCGTCCCCCACGGCGTCGATGTGCTTCAGCGTGACGAACAGGTTGCCGCTCAGCACCACGTCCCGCACTAGCTCGGCGATCTCGCCGTGGCGGATCATGTAGCCGTACGCGGCACTAAAGGAGAAGTTCTCCAGGGCCGTCTGCCCGCCGAAGGCGTCGCAAGCATAGACGCCCTCCT
>CAZEQC010000113.1:0-7988 GCA_964514285.1 uncultured Anaerolineales bacterium
GTGGGCGGGCTGACGGTCGCGGTGAAGGCGTACGCGGTGTCGGTGATGCCCGTGGTGGATCCGTGGATCGTTGCGCTTTGCGGCGCGATCTGCTCCTTTGTGACGGTGACGGTGTGGGTCGCGCTGACGGCCGTCGATGGACCGCCGCAGTTCACGGCTGTGACGGTGATCGTCTTGGTGCCGGTGGTCGACCAGGTGAAGTCAATCGAGTGATTCAGTCCTTCGTTGGGATAGGGCGGCGGTTCTTGCTCCGATGCCTGCCAGGTGTAGGTGACGGGGGCGGTGGCGGGGGGCGGGGTGACGCTGGCGTTGAGGGTCGTGGTGACGTTCCTAGTTGTCGTCGCCGGTGCCACGGTGAAGGTGATACCATCCAGGGGTACGCAGGGGGCCTCGCTCACGGTGACCACCACCTGATCGGGTGTCGGGTCGGCAAGCCCGTGGGCGTCCGTGACGGTGAGGGTGAAGGTCAGCACGGCTGTGCTGGTGGGCGCGATGAAGGTGGGGGAGACGGCGGTGGCGCCGCTCAGGGTGACGGTGACGCCGCCGATCTGGGTCCAGCCGTAGGAGAGCGGATCATCGTTCGGGTCGCTGCTGGCGGAGCCATCGAGGCTGACCTCGTCCCCCGGCCTGACTGGCTTGTCGCCTCCGGCGCGGGCCTCCGGCGCGACGTTTCTGACCGTGACCACCGTCTGGTCGGGCGTGGGGTCGGCGAGGCCGTGGGAGTCGGTGACGGCGAGAGTGAAGGTCAGCGCCCCCACAGCCCTCGGCGCGATGAAGGTGGGCGAGGCGGCGCTGGCGTCGCTCAGGGAAACGTCCATGCCGCCGGACTGGGACCAGCCGTAGGTCAGGTCGTCGCCGTCGGGATCGCTGCTGCCGGAGCCATCGAGGGTGACCTGATCCTCGGGGTCGACCGTCTCAGGTGCGTTGGCGTCGGCCACGGGCGCGTGGTTGACGACTGTGATGGTGTGGGTGGCGCTGACAACCGCGTCCGCGCCGCCGCAGTTTGCCGCTGTCACCGTGATCGACTTGGTGCCGGTGTTGGCCCAGATGAGGTCCATGGCGTTGGTCACCCCGTCAGTGGCCTGAGGATCTAATAGGTACTCCGTCGCCTGCCAAGTGTAGGAGACGGGGGTCGTGGCTGTGGGGGGGGTGACGCTGGCGGTGAAGGTGGTGGGGGCGTCCTGGGTGGTCTCCAGCGGGCCGGCAAGGCTGACCCCGGTCAACGGTTGCGGGCAGATGGCGAGCTCGTAGGCCCCGATGTCGACACAGCACCCGTCGATGCGGGGGGCGTTGCCGTAGTCCCACGGGGTCTGCCCTGGATATGGGGTCGGGTCGCCAGCGTTCGCGGCGGGCGAGCCGATCTGGAGACGGAGGTCCGGGGGATCGGCGCCCGGGTCGGCAAAGAGGGGATCTGCCAGCACGTCGTTGGGGGCGCTGGGGACCGGCATCGCGCCCCCCGTGTCGGTGAACGTGTTGTTGTGGAACAGGTTGTAGTCGAGCGAGGCCGTCGAAGGAGCTCCGTCGAGAGCGCCGCCAGTTACGCTGCCGTTGTCGGCCACGATGGTGTTGGTGACCGCCAGGGTGCCGCCAGCAGCGTAGAGCGCCCCGCCACTCCCATCGGCCTGGTTGTTGTGGAAGGTGCTGCTGAGCAGCGTGAGCGTGCCACTGTCGGCATAGATGGCTCCACCATCGGCACTGGCTGTGTTGCCGTGCAGCAGGCTGTTGGTCGTCGTCAGGATGCCGCCAGCGTGGTAGACGCCACCGCCGAGCTCGCCCGTGCCATTGTAGATGCGATCGGCGTTGAGCGTGAGGTCCGCGCCCTCGTTGTAGATGCCGCCGCCCGCGTCCTCATCGTTGCGTCCACCGCCCAGACCGTCGCCGACGCCGTTGCGGACGATCAGGCGATCGATAGTGACCGTCACGCCCTCGACCACGTAGAGCGCCCGTCCGGCGCCCTGCGGGTCGATCGTGGTGGGATGGGCGACGTGATCGGGCGGCGCACCGTCACCCCCCTCCCAGGTATCGTCGTCGTAGCCACCCTGGAGCGTCACCGACTGGTCGACGAAGGCGGTCTGCGTGACGACCCGGCTGCTGCGCGTGATGGTGAAGACGTCGGTGTAGACGCCTTGGGCGATCTTGATCAGGTCGCCCGCCGCAGCCTGGTCGATGGCCTGTTGGATGGTGCGGCAGGCCGCCACGTCGGGCTGGGTGCAGTTGTTGTCCTCGTAGTTAGTGCCCTTCAGCTCGCTCTCGTCGACCAGCGAGTCCTGGCCCGCGAGAGAGACGTGTCGCGTGCCGGTGGTGGGGCTGATGGTGGTGTTGTTGGCCGACGACATCTCCAACGAGGGATCAGCGTCCGGCCGCGCGAGGACGCTGGTCTCATCCGTCAGGCCGCTGGCGGCCTCGGCGTTGATGGTCACGCTCACCACCACCGTCGATGTCGCTGCAGGCGACAGGGTGACCTGCCCGAAGGGGGGATGAGCGATCTCGGCTGAGGCGTAGAAGCCGACCTTGGGGAAGAGGGAATAGGTATCGGTGATGTTGCCCGTGTTGGTGAGGGCGTGGGTATAGGTCAGCGTCTGCCCGGGGAGGGCCACCCCGCTGTTGTCGGGCTCGAAGGCGAACTGGCGGATCTCCTCCACCCGCGTCGTCGCCGGGTCGCTCGTCGCCGACCGGGCGGGACCGTTCGGACACTGCCGGGCCTCGTACGTCAGCGTCGTGAACTCCTTGGTGTTATCGTTGTCCTCCACCGTGGCGAGCGTCCCTGCGGGGACGGTCACCGACACCGCGACGCTGGCCGTGCCCCCCGGCCCCAGGTCGAAGGTGGCGTACCCGTCCTCGACGACGAGATTGTCCCCCTCGCCGCCGCTGAAACTTACCGTCGCGATGTGCGCCCAGCCCTGCGAGCTGCCGAGGGTGACGGTGACGGTCTCGGTGTAGCCTGTACCGATCCCCAGGTTAATGCTGTCGTCCACCCCGGTCACGTTCTGGCTCTCGTTGCGGAACTGATAGGTGTAGGTCACGGACTCCGTCGGGGCCAGGGTGGCCTGATCGGGGGCGGGCGTGCCGGGCAGCCAGGCCATCTTCCGTAGGACCTTAAACTCGTCCCGTCCCATGTCCTTGGCGCAGATCTGGGGCCGGTCTTGCGCGAATCGGTCCTGCATCACACTCGATGCGCTGGTGGGCACGGCGTCGATGGCCGGTGACGTGTACAGCAGATCGCCGCCGCTGAACGGTCGTAGATGGGGGTTCTTGTCCGCGATGTTCCCTGTCCCCAGAGAGACGCCCCCATCATTGTAGGTGTTGTCCCATCGTAGGCTGTACGCCACGTTCACGAGGTTTTCTCCGTGGATGCCGCTGCCGCCGGAACCGGAGGTGTTGCCGGAGACGATGCTGGCGCTGATCACCATCGTGCTGCCGGCGTTGTAGACGCCGCCGCCCTTGCCGCTGGCGTCGTTACCGTAGATGGTGGCGTGGTAGATAGTTGCGCTGCCGCTGCTGTCGTTCCGATAGAGCCCGCCGCCGTCCCCGTCGGTCGCTTGGTTGCCGCGTAGCCCCAGGTTGACCAGGTTCAGCGTGCTGCCCGTCCCGGCGTGGATGCCACCTCCCTCCTGGGCTGTGTTGTCGTTCACCTGCTTGGAGGCCAGGATGAGCGTCCCGCTGTTGTTGTAGATGCCGCCGCCGCGCTGCGCCTGGTTGCCGTAGACGGGACTGCCTCCGTGGATGTCGGCCACGGCGCCCGTCGCGTTGTAGACACCGCCGCCATACGTGCCGGCGTCGTTGTTGTAGATACCACCGCCGCACATATCGACGTCGCTGCCTGGAGCGTTATAGACGCCGCCGCCGTGCAAAGAGGCTTCATTGTCGTCGACGGTGACGCCCTGGAACCCGAACGTGCCGTTGTCCAGGTAGATGCCGCCGCCGTTGCCGCTGGCGTGGTTGCCCCCGACGTAGGTATCCTCCAGGGTGGCGGTGTCAGCGTTCAGCCAGATGCCGCCGCCGTCCCCGGCGTGGTTGCCGTCGACGAAGAGGTCGGCGAGCGTCACCTGATCAGCCTCGCTCGAGATGCCCCCGCCGTCGCCGCTCGTGTGACCGTTGGTGAGCCGCATCTTGGAGATGGCGACT
Organism: uncultured Anaerolineales bacterium; assembly: GCA_964514285.1. GTDB lineage: Bacteria > Chloroflexota > Anaerolineae > B4-G1 > B4-G1 > SKLM01. The sequence continues at coordinate 4,126 of CAZEQC010000113.1, forward strand.
GAGCTGGCCCCCGCCTCGATGGTCACCACTCGGTCGTCTCCCAGGGCGTCGACGGTCGTGCTGATGACATCGAGTTGCTCCGAGAACCCCTTGTCCCACGATCCGGAGATGGTGATGGCTTGATTGACGGTGATGCTCTCCTCGCAGATCCCTTCCGCCACCTTGACCGTGTCGTCCGGGCCGGCCTCGTCCAAGGCAACCTGGATGCGCCCGTAGGTCTCCCCCGTCGACGCCAGCTTCGCCAGGCAGGCGCTGTACTCGTCGGCCCCGACGTCCGGCCCCCGGTTGACGGGCCGTGGATCGCCGTCGAGGTCCCGGGTGACGCCCAGCCCATCCTCTGCCTCGTCGATCAGCGGGGAGGTCGACTTGAGGTGGAGGTCCCTCTCGGCCAGATCGACGTAGTCGGGGTCCAGGCGGAGGCTGTGGGGCCCGACGGACGCGGTCCCCTCCACCTGGTCGTTCCCACTCTCGGGCCAGTAGTCATTGTAGTCCAAAACCGGGTCGCCGGTGCTCCCATAGACCGCGCTGCCCCTGTAGGCCGTGTTGGCGTCGAAGATGTTGTTCTTGATGGTCGGGCTGCCGCTGGCGAGGTAGATGGCGCCGCCCTGGCCGGTGCCTGCCTGGGCCGTGTTGCTGTAGAAGGTGTTGTGCAGGATGCTCGAATCGTCGTCAGCTCCGTAGATGCCGCCACCTTGATCCAAGGCGCTGTTCTCGTAGATCAGCGCGTTCCAGATCGACAGGCTGCCACCGTCGTTGTAGATGGCGCCGCCGTCGCCGTCGGAGACGTTGTCGTGAAGCTCGTCTCCCAGGTCGAGCGTGGCAACGCCGCTGTTGAACAAGGCGCCACCCTGTCCAGACCCGTCATCCTTGGCCTCGTTGCCGTGGATGTCGTTGCCGCGCACGGTCATCTGTCCCGACGCGTTGTAGAGGGCTCCCCCTTCCTGTGCGAGGTTCTCGAAGATGCCGTTGCCCTCGAGAGTGACGTTTCCCGAGGCGTTGTAGAGCGCGCCGCCTCGTTGGTGGGCGTGGTTGTCGAAGACGTCGTTGTTCTCCAGGTAGGCCTGACCGGACGCGTTGTAGAGGAAGCCGCCCTGGTCGGCCTGGTTGCGGGAGAGGGACGCGTGTGAGTCGAGTGAGAGGTTGTTGTCCGTCAGCCAGACGGTGCCGCTGCTATTGAAGACGCCGCCGCCCCGCCTGCCGGCCGTGTTGCTGTAGACCCGCGTGCCCTCGTCGAGCTCGTCTATCGTCATCGTGATGACGCCGCCGGCGTTGTAAACCGCCCCGCCGTCCTGGCTGGCGGTGTTGAAGTTGATCCAGCTGTTGAGCATCATCACCCCGTCGCCGGCGTTGTAGAAGGCCCCGCCATACGCGGCCGTGCTGCTGTAGGCGTCGACGTGCTCCAGCTGGCTGCTGGTCCCGTGGAAGTACCAAGCGCCGCCGGCGTCGCCATCTGTTGGCCCGCCGCCCAGGCCGGCCGCGTCGCCTTCGACCAGGATCAGGCGCCGCATGGTCGTCGAGACGACGTCGGTGACCAGGATCGCGCGGCCCAGGCCCTGGGGGTTGACGGTGGTGGCGTTCGGATCGGGGTAGATCCCCGGACCGGCGTCTCCCCCGCTGCTGAAGTCCCGGCTGAAGCCGCCGTGGAGGGTCAGGCTCTGGGTGACGTGAATCGTCTGGCTGACGACGCGACTGCCGTCGTCGTAGGGGTGGACGCCGCGGCACTCCCCGACGGTGATCTGGATGGTGTCGCCGGCGACGCTGTGGGCGATGGCCCGCTGCGGATTGCCGTAGATGCGACTGGGCTCCCGCTCGATCCGGGCCCAGCAGCCCTTCCGCTCGTCGGCGCCGATGTCGAAGCCTTGATCGCTGGGGCGGTAATCCCCGGTTGGGACCGGATCCTCGTCGAAGTCGTGGAGGAGGGTCATCGTGGGGTCGCCCCGGTCGATGAGGAGTGAGTCGTCCCGGAGGTGGAAGTCGCCCCCAGCCGCGTCGACGAAGCTCGGGGGGACGGACAAACTGTGGGCGCCGGCATCGACGTCGCCGCCGTACGCGTTCGACGAGGGATAGACGTCGTTGTAGTCCGGCTCCAGGTCGCTTGGTCCATGGATGGCGTGGCTCGTGCCCGACGTGGCTGTGTTATGGGCGAAGATGTTGTTCACCACGGTGGGATCTCCATTGGTCGTGTAGAGTCCGCCGCCGTCGGTGGCCTCGTTCTCGTAGAGGGTGTTGTGCCGCAGGATCAGTCCGGTGCCGTCGTTGTAAACGCCGCCGCCATCGCCGCCGGCCTGGTTCTGACGGACCACATTGTTCTGGACCCACGCGCTGCCGCCGTTGTGGTAGTAGGCGCCGCCGTCGTTGCTGGCTTGATTGCCGTAGATACGGTTGCTGTCCAGGGTCGTCTCGCCTCCAGCGCCGTAGGCCGCGCCGCCGTGGGTGGCTGTGTTACTGTAGATCTGATTGCGGAGCAGAGCGACGTTCCCGCTCTGGTTGTAGAGGGCGCCGCCTTGGACGGCCGTGTTGCTGTAGATTGGGCTCTGGGTCACGGTCAGGGTGCCGTTGCCCCCCACGAAGATGGCGCCGCCCTCGGTGAGCGTCGTGGATCCGTCGGCTGTGCCACCGCGCAGGTGGATGCCGGTGACGCTGATGACGGCCGTGTTGGTGACGTAGACCACGCGACCCAGCTCCATGGCGTCCAGCGCCGTGGGATGGGCCACGGGGTCCGGCTCGGTCCACTCGTCGAGGGTGTACCCACCCCGGATGCTGAGCGACTTGGTGAGGAAGGCAGTCTGGCTCACCGTCCGACCGCCGTCGAGGGCGGCGTTCACCCCCTGGCAAGTGCCGGCCACGTGGAGCTTGTCCCCGGCGCTGCTTGCCTCAATGGCGACCTGTACGTTGCCATAGGTTGGCGCTTCGCCGTTGACGCGCACGTAACAGCCTCCGACCTCGTCGGCGCCGATGTCGACGCCCTGATTCGTGGGGCGTGGTTCGCCCTCGATGTCCGTGATGACGGGGCTGGTTGGATCGCCGGCGTCCTCGGCCGGGGAGCCGCTGGAGATCCTGAGGAAATCGCTGCTCTCCGGATCGGTGGCGATGAAGCCGGGATCGACGGACAGGTTGCCGGTGCCGTCGGTTGCGACCAGGTTGCCACCGTAATCGCCATCTGAGTTGTTGAAGACGTCGTTGTAGTCGAAGCTCGGATCGACGTCTGCGCTGTAGACGCCCCCGCCCGCGTTCGCCGTGTTCTCGACGATCAAGGTGCTGTTGATGATGGGGTGCGAGGTCTCGGCGTCGTGGTAGATGCCGCCGCCCTGACCCCCGGCGCTGTTGGCGTAGAAGGTATTGTGCCGCACGCTCATAGCTTCAGAGAGGTTGTACAGCCCGGCGCCGTCTTCTGCAGCGGCGTTGGCGGCGAGCATCGTGTTGATCAAGGTCAGGTCGCCCGCCGCGGCGTTGTACAGCCCGGCGCCGTTGGGGGCCGTGTTGCTGACCACGATGCTGCGCTGCAGATCCAGCTGGGCCTGGTTGTAGAAGCCACCGCCGTTATCATTAAGCGCTGCATTGTGGGCGGCGGTGATCACCCGAGCCTGCAGCAGGCCGCCCGCGTGGAAGACACCGCCGCCGGTGTCCGCCGTGTTGCTGTAGAGCGACGTCTGGCTGACGGTGGTCGAAGCCCCGACGTTGTAGAGGCCGCCGCCGAAGGTGGCCGTGTTGCTGATGATCCGGGTCGGCTGGCCCTCCTCGTCACCGCCCAGGGCGAGGGTCTCACCGGCGTTGTAGATCCCACCCCCATAGGTGGCCCGGTTGCCCGTGATGGTGCATGCCCTCAGGTAGAGGTCCTTGCTGTGGTTGTAAACGCCGCCCCC
>CAZEQC010000113.1:8088-11382 GCA_964514285.1 uncultured Anaerolineales bacterium
CGCCGCCCCCCAGTCCCGCTGCGTCGCCGCCGATCAGTCGCAGGCGGGAGATGTGGACGAAGGCCTCGGTCCCGGTGACCACCAGCGCGCGCCCCAGGCCGCGGGCGTCGAGGGTGGTGCTGACGGGGCCGCTGACCGGATCGACGTTGAAACCCGCCTCGTAGCCCCCCGCCAGCGTCAGGCTCTTGCTGATGAGGGCGGTCTGGCTGATGATCTGGCCGTTGACAAGGCGCGGCTGCACGCCCCGACAGATGCCGGCGATCCGGATTACGTGGCTCTCGCTTGCCTCGTCGATGGCCCGTTGGAGGATGCCGTAGGTCTTGCCCGTGTTTTCGTTGTGCGCCAGGCAGCCGGCCAGCTCGTCGGCGCCGACGTCGAAGCCCTGGTTGTAGGGGCGCCGGTCACCCTCGAAGTCGACGTCCAGGGCGGTATTGGGGTCGCCGGCATCGACGCAGGGTGACTCATAGACGATGTGGAAGTCGCCGCCTGCCGCGTCCGCGAAGAGCGGATCGGCGGAAATCGTGTGCGCCCCCGTGGAGACGTTGCTGTCCGGGTGCGAGGCGGCTGCGTTGTCCCAGAAGTCGTTGTAGTCGATGGAGGCGGTGCCACCCCCGCCCTGCACCCGGTAGAGGCCGCCGCCGCTGGCGGCCGTATTGGTGGCCACGATGGTGTTGGAGATCACCAGCGAGCTGCTGCCGCTCTCGAAGACGCCGCCGCCATAGGTCTGGGCATGGTTGCCGTAGAGCGTGTCGTTGACCAGCGTCAGCGCCCCGCCGCCCTTGTAGATCCCGCCCCCGGCGCCTGCGGTCGTGGTGTTGCTGTAGATCAGGCTGTTGCGGAGGGTCAGGCTTCCCCCGCCGGCGCTGTAGAGGCCGCCGGCGGTGCCGGCGACGTTGCTGACCACCCGCGTTCGGGAGACCGTCACCGTGCCGCCGGCCTGGTAGACGCCGCCACCTTGGCCGTCGTCATCAGCCCGGTTCTCCGCCAGGCGGAGGTCCAGACCGGAGAGGCTGCCCGCGGCCAGATAGAGTCCCCCGCCGCTGACCGCCGTCGCCCGGGAGATCACGAGGCTCTCGGCGACGACGTCGCCACCGGCCACATAAAGGCCGCCGCCATAGGTGTCCGCCACCGTGCTGGAGATGGTGACGTGCTGCAGGATGGGACTGCCGCCCTCGACGTAGATGCCCCCGCCTCGGGTGGCCGAGCTATCCTGGAGGATGAGGTGCGTCAGGGTAGGAGCCGAGCCGGCCTGGACGTAGATCGCGCCGCCGACACCGCTGGTGGCGCCGTTCTGGATGGTGAAGCCTCTGACCAGCGGATGGTAGCCGGCGGGCACCTGGATGCGCAGCCCTCGTCCTCCCTCTCCGGCGTCAATCACCGTCGTCGACGGATCGATCCCCCCGGAGGGCAGGCTGAACTCTCGGCCGGTGAACGTGTAGCCCCCCAGCACACTGACGTCGTCCTGAATTCTGACGTCGCTCTCGTCGTAGATCCCCTGGGCGACGTGCACGGTGTCGCCCCACGCAGCCTGATTGACGGCGTAGGCGAGGGTGCGGCACGGGGCCGACTGGTCAATGCAGTTGTTCCTGGTGTTGCTGCCGGGGACGGCGACGAAGCGATCGCCGATGGTGGGATTGGCGATGACCGTGTCGGTGACCTGGTCGGAGATACCGACGGAGTAGCTGGAGGTGGCCCGGATGGTGGTCACGTCCTCCAGGTTGGCGGGAGCGGTGTACGGTACCTGGGCCCTCAGGATGACCGACGCCGCCGCGCCGGACGCCAGCGTGACCTCCCCAGTGGGGGTCAACAACTCGCTCCATCCCAGCGACGAAGTTCGCGAGAGGGAGAAGGTGTCGGGCCCGTCGCCGTCGTTGACCAGGGTGTGGGTGTAGGTGACGACCTCGCCGGGATCGGCGTTTTCCAGGATGTCGGGGGTCAACGTCACGCCAGGCCTGACGATGACGTCCTCGACCACGTCGAAGACGTCGCCCTCAAACGCCGAGGTGGCCGTGATCGTGGTACGGTTGTAGATGGTGGTGATCGTCTCCGGCGCCGTGACGGAGACGGTAAAGGTCTGAGAGGCGCCGGTGGAGAGGACGACCGTGGAGGTGATGCCCGAAAGCGTGGTGGTCCACCCGCCGCTGTTGGCCGATGCGATGAGGATGGTGTCGCTGCCGGCCCCGGTGTCTCCATCGTTGGTGAGGGTGTGGGTGAAGATGAGGGTCTGGCCTTCGACGTCGCCGGCCTTCTGGACGAGCACGGGGCTGTTAAGAGCGGGGCTCAGGTCCAGGTCGGCGCGCGCCAGGCTCTCATCGGCGCCGATGTCGGCGTGGGGGCCCCGGGGGCGCTGGTGTCCCTCGAAGTCGGTGATTAGGGCGGAGGCGGGATCGGCGGCGTTGATCAGTTCCGAGGTGGCGGCCAGGTGGAAATCGTCGCCGGCAGGGTCGACGAAGCCGGGCGGGACGGACAGATCGGTGGCGCCGGGGACGACGTTGCCGTAGTTTGCGGCTCCGTCGGGGTGGTCGGGGGAGGTGTTGCCGTAAAAGTCATTGTAGCTGAGGGTGAAGGAAACGCCTTCGGCGTGCACCGCCCCACCGCCAGACAGGGTGGCGTGGTTATGGACGACCGCGCTGTTCTCCAGGGTGACGACGTCGGTGGCGAAGATGGCCGCGCCCCGGGGGGCGGTGTTGTCGTAGAGGGTGTCGTGGCGCATCAGGAGGGCGCCCTGGTTGTACACGCCGCCTCCACCGTCCTGCGTGGCCTGATTACGATAGATGACGTTGTTCTGCAGCGTGGCGCTGGCGTTCTGCCCCACGTAGACGCCGGCGCCATAGTCGCTCTGGCCGCCGGTGAGGTGGAGGTTCTCGATCACGGGTGTGATGGGGGTCGTCCCCGAGGCGCCGTTGACGTAGATCACCCGGCCGAGCTCCTGAGCGTCCAACACGGTGGGGCCGTAGCGGGGTGAGATCCAGTCGGTGACGTCATAAGCGCCGCGCAGGGTGAGGCTCTTGCTCAGGTAGATGGTCTGGTTGAGGCCGCCCCGGGCCTCAACGCCGGCGCAGTGACCGGCCACCTTGACCACGCTGCCGGGGGCGGCGGCGTCGACGGCGGGCTGGATGGCGTTGTAGACGCGATGGGTGTCGGTGGGGAGGATTGCCTGGCCGATGCGGGCGTAGCAGTCGCTGAAGGGCGTGTACTCGTCGGCGCCACGGTCGACGCCGCTGCCGAAGGGGCGGCCGTGGCCGTCGATGTCGGAGAGTGCGATAGGACTGGGGGCGCCGCTGTCGATGGCCG
>CAZEQC010000114.1:0-6772 GCA_964514285.1 uncultured Anaerolineales bacterium
CCGCTGCTCTATCTGCAGCTGGCGGACACGACGACCAACCAGATTGAGGTCGTTCTGTTCATGGTCAATGATCCAGACGCGGAGCGGTTCGACACCGATCGCCTTCCGGACGGCACGCCGACGCACTTCGGGACGCAGGCGAGGAACATCGAGGAGGAGATCAGGGCCATGGAGGCCGGGCTCGCGCCGGGCCAGGTGCGCCGCGGCTTGCGCCTGACGCGGGATCTGGTGCCGATCCTGGAGGCCTTCGTCGACGCGCTGCACCACGACGCCTTCTACATCCAGCCGTTGGCCTACCATAACGCCATTCTCTTCGAGCGTCTCGGCTTCGCCTATGCTCTGGGGATGGGCCGCATGGAGTGGATTCACAGCGAGTTCGCGCCGGGCGGCCTGCTCTACGAGCGGCTCGACGGCAGCACGCCGTTCCGGCCGCCCGGGGCGGAGAAGAGCGTGCGCGGGCGGAGCTGGGCCATTCACGATGGCATCATGGACGTGCCCTACTCGGCGGCGTCCGCATCCAAGGGCATCAAGATGTACAAGCGCGTCGGCATCCACGCCGGTGTGGTTACCTTTCCCGGGGCCGCCTGGTAGCCCGGGGTGGGTTCAAGTACTATGCGAAGGACATTCCCCCTGCTTGACAAGCCCTGCTTGTGTAGTAGAATACGCGATTGTGTTCATCGCACCGACATTATGAGTGAGGAGGTAATTACGTGACCGACAAGGCACAAAGCCGCTCGTTTTCTATTGAGGATCTCAAGCCGAAGATGCGTCTGGAGGGCACGATCGCAGAGATCGGGCTGCACGGCGCAGTCGTTGACGTTGGTCTGCCCGTCGAGGGATTGCTCCACATTTCGCAGCTTTCTCCGCATCGCGAGGTCGATGCGGTCACCGAGGCCGTGAACGTAGGGGACGAGGTGACTGTGTGGGTCACCGACGTCCAGACGGATCAGAACCGCGTCAGCCTGACCATGGTTGAGCCCCCCGACGTCACGTGGGGCGAGCTGAGAGAGGGGCGGATCTACAGCGGCCAGGTCACCCGGATCGAGCAGTACGGGGCATTCGTGGACATCGGTGCTGAGCGCCCCGGGCTGCTGCACGTCCGTGAGATGTCGTCCGGGTACGTCGACCATCCATCCGAGCTGGTGAGCCTGGGGGGTGAGATCGAGGTGCGCATCTTGAGGGTCGACCGCCAGAGACAGCGCATTGACCTGACCCGCCAGGGGCTGGAGGAGGAAGTCGCCCCCCCCGAGGAGCCTGAGCCAGAGGAAGAGGCGGAGGAAGAGGAGGACGTGGCGCCCCAGACGGCCATGGAGATCGCGATGGAGCGCGCCTACGCCGATAGGAGTCGCGGCGAGGGGAAGAAGCCCCGCGCCCAGAAGCAGAAGGCCGACTATGCCGAGCGCGAGGATATTCTAGAGCGGACGCTGGAGCAGCACTCGGAGAAGGAGTAGCGCCTGATTGCCTGTTCACAGGTGACGTCGCTTCGCTTACTGTCGACCCGCGGTGGTGTGGGACGAGGCGTCACTCCATCACTGTGATGGAAGTGATGACCAGACTATCGCCCACAGGCCGTCCGCCCTCGTCGAGCCGTTTCAGACGATAGCCCTCTGACCTCACGTAGAGCCCCACGTTGATGCTGTACTCGCCAGGCGGGGTCTCGGGTCTGACGCGGATCTGGTATGCGTCCCAGACGTAGCGGTCGCGAGGCCACCGCTCGGTGGGCAACCCGCCCGGGTTGAGATGGTCCTCCTGCCCCCAGACGGTGTCCAGCGGCCGGGCCACATGGACGAAAGACTGGTAGTTCCTCTCCACGTCGGTCAGGGCGTGCCAGTAGAGGACGACGGAGAGCGTCTCCCCGGGACGCACCCGTCGCCGGGGCACGTCGTAGCCGAGGAGCTCGATCTTCCCCTCGAAGCTGGCCCGCAGCTCGTGCTGCGCCGGCAGCGCCTCTCCGGGCGGTGAATGGAGATACAGCGACCCGCGGGGGCCGACGATGGCGAGCGTGGCCCCGCCGAGCAAGAGCATCAGCGCCAGCGCACGGCCCAGCCAGCGGGCATCGGACGGGCCGAGCGGGGACGTCGCTGTGGTGGTGATGGGGGCTTCGGCGCCTGACCGCCTGCTGCTCCAGACCGCCAACCCGGCGACCAAGAGGAGCGTCGTCCCCGCCGATACGATCCAGCCCGCCCGGCGGGCCGGGGTGTCCTCAAAACGGACCAGGACCGTGTGCTCCCCCCGGGGCACCGGCACGGTGATGAACCCCTCCGGACGGGCTATCTCTATCTCGACCTGTTGGCCGTCCACGTAGGCCCTCCAGCCGGGAAAGTGGAACGTGTAGAGCCGCAGCACGAAGGACTTCGGGGTCGTCACGTGGAGAAGATCGCGATCCGGACCGTGGTCCAGGATGGTCACCTGGGCGCCGTCGGGCAGCGTGGCGCGGTTGACCTTGTCGACCGGGCCCGGCTCCTCGTAGGACTGTATGAGGGTCTCCGAGACGGAGGGGATCATCTCCACCGTGGTGGGCAGGAAGTCCCCGGTGGACGTCGTCCCCAGGGCCTGGCTCTCCCTCTCCCAGCGGATGACGTCGATGGGCGAGGTGCGCCCGAAGTCCGCGGGCCAGGGCGGCGGATAGAGCAGCGGGAGCGCCGTGGCCAGGGAGAGCGCCAGGCCGCCGGCCATGGCCACCCGGCGCCAGGGTCCATGGCGCGCCTGTCCCCCGGCGGGTGCGACAGGCTCACCACAGGGCGGCGGCGGGCTCGCCGCAAGCGAGGCGACACTCGCTGCGCAGGCGGCGAGCATCAGGTTGATGGGCCCTAGCAGGCGCCACGGGAACTGGAGGTAGGGCATCGCGGGGATCACGTCCCAGACGACGGCCGAGGGGGGGAGCGTCAACAGGATCAGGCCCAGCGCGCCCAGGAGGAAGAAAGCGGCGTCGCTGCGGCACGTTGGGCGCCGCCGGGGAGCAGACGGCGCGAGGAGGCGACGGGCCGGCACGGCCAGCGCCGGCAGCGCCAGCAGCCACTGGGCCAGGCCCAGGTTGTGGCGGAAGCGCGGCCCCGTCGCTCCCCAATCGATCAGGCGCGAGGGCGCCAGGAGCTCCCTCACGGTCAGGAAATGGCGGCGGAAGTCGAAATGGCCGGGGCCAATCACCTCCAGCTTCACGGCGTCGTACTCCAGCAAAGCCGGCAGCCAGAAGAAGGCGATCAGCCCGGCCGCCAGCGCGAAGGCCGGCAGGGCCCACAGCGCCTGGCGCCGGCGAGGCCCCAGCAGAAGCCGCCAGGCCCAGTAGGCCAGCAGGAGAGCGCCGGCTGTGAGCCCGAGGAGATTATGGCTGAAGACGGTGGCCGATAGAGAGAGCACGCTGCCGAGCAGCGCCCCCGGCGCCGGATCGTGCATCAGCCGGCGGACGAAGTAGAACGTCAGGGGCAGCAGGCAGACGGCGAAGTGCTCGGCCAGGTCGCCGCGCGCGTGGGGGTCGATGAAGAGCACGTAGGGGGCGAGGGTGAAGGAGGCGGCCGCCAGGATTCCCCCCGCCGGATCGAAGAGCTCGCGGCCGAGCAGGTAGGCTCCCACGGAGGCCAGGACGAGCCCGAGCACGAAGACCATCTTGGTGCCCGCCACGATACGGGCGCCGGGGAGGAGGCGGGCGAACAGACTGCCCAGATGGTAAGTGAGCGGGGCGTAGTAGTTGAAGATGGGATAGCCGTAGCCGAGATAGAGGTTCGCGCCCCAGCGAGGATAGAGGATGCCCTCGCGCATGATGTGGCTGAGCTCGGCGGTGCGATAGACGTGGAGCTCCGCGTCCGTCTGGTGTGGAAGGCCAGCGCGTGCGAGAAACGGCGCGGCGGCGAGGAGCCCCAGGATCAACGCCAGCACCAACCCCGGGTCGAACGGTGCGACGGTGATCCCTGTGCGTGAACCTTGCGAAGGTGATGCTTTGGGGGTTCGCAGGTGGGCGGCCAGCCTTCGCAAGGTTCTCATAGGGCAACGGTCTACCGCTGCTCTACGATGTCGGCGATCTGTTCCGGATGCTGGGCCACGGGCACACCTACCGCCTCGAAAGCGGCGATCTTGTCGGCGGCGGTGCCCGTTCCCCCCTGGATGATGGCGCCGGCGTGGCCCATGCGCTTCCCCGGAGGCGCGGTGCGCCCCGCGACGAAGGCGGTGACCGGTTTGGTCATCTGCTCGTCGATGAACTCGGCGGCGCGCTCCTCGGCCGCCCCCCCGATCTCCCCGATGAGCACCACGTGCTCAGTCTGAGGGTCCTCCTCGAAGAGCCTCAGCGCGTCGATGAAGTCGGTGCCGATGATGGGGTCGCCCCCGATGCCCACGCACGTCGTCTGCCCGATGCCGCGGCCGGTGAGGGCGTAAACGACCTCGTACGTCAGCGTGCCGGAGCGCGAGACGACGCCGACGGGGCCGGGTGTGCCGATGTGCCCCGGCATGATGCCCACCTTCGCCTCTCCGGGCGAGAGCAGCCCGGGACAGTTGGGGCCGACCAATCGCGATCCCTGTTGATCGAGATAGGCGCGCACGTCGATCATGTCGAGGACCGGGATACCTTCGGTGATGCAGACGATCAGCGGCAGGCCGGCGTCGGCGGACTCGATGATGGCGTCCGGGGCGAACCGCGCCGGCACGTAGATGATGGAGGCGTTGGCCCCCGTCTCCTCCACGGCCTCGACGACGGTGTCGAAGACGGGCACCTGGCCATCGCAGGCGCGTTGTCCTCCTTTGCCGGGGGTGACCCCCGCCACGACCTGGGTGCCGTACTCGATCATCTGCCGGCTGTGGAACGCTCCCTCGCGTCCCGTGATGCCCTGGACGAGCAAGCGGGTGTCTTTGTCAGCTAGAATTGCCACGGTGTCCTCCTCCGGACGGTGTCCCAGGCTTGGCAGCGGGTTCGGCGGGCTCACCACAGGCGGCAACGGCGACCTGGGCCGCCTCGGCCAGCGTCTTGGCCGTCATCAGATCGTAGCCCGAGGCGTCGAGTATGGCACGGCCCTCCTCCTCGTTGGTCCCGACCAATCGCGCCACAAGGGGTATCGAGGGTCTTACCTGTTCAAACGCGTCGAGAATGCCTCTGGCTACCTCGTCGCAGCGGGTGATACCGCCGAAGATGTTGAACAGGACGGCCTCGACGCTCTCATCGGCCAGGATCAGGCGGAGCGCGGTCGTCACCCTCTCGGCCTGGGCCCCTCCGCCGATGTCGAGGAAGTTCGCCGGCGAGCCGCCGACGTGCTTGATGATGTCCATGGTGGCCATGGCGAGCCCGGCGCCGTTGACCATGCATCCGATGGTCCCGTCGAGCTTGACGTAGCTCAACCCCGCCTGGCGCGCCTGGCGCTCGGCGGGCGCCTCGGCGTCCACATCTCGCATCTCCGCGAGATCCGAATGGCGAAACAGGGCGTTGTCGTCGATGACCATCTTGCCATCCACCGCCAGCAGGTCGCCCGCTCCGGTCACGATGAGGGGATTGATCTCCGCGAGCGATGCATCATAGGCCTCGAAGGCCTTGTAGAGCCCCTGTGCGATACGCCCGAAGCTGCGGAACTGGTCCTTTGGCAGGCCGATGCCCTTCGCCAGTCGAAGCGTCTGGTAGCCGCGCAGGCCCAAGAAAGGATCAATGGTGATCCTCTTGATCGCCTCCGGCTTGACGCGGGCGACCTCCTCGATCTCGACCCCTCCCTCGGAGGAGGCCATCATCGCCGCTCGGCGGGCGGCTCGGTCCACCACGATGCCCAGGTAGATCTCCTGGGCGATGTCGGCGGCCTCGTCGACGAGGACCTTGCGCACGGGGAGGCCCTTGATCGTCATGCCGAGGATCTCCTCGGCGTGAGCCTCTGCTTGCTCAGGACCCTGCGCCAGCTTGATGCCCCCGGCCTTCCCGCGTCCGCCGACCAGAACCTGGGACTTGACGACGACGGCGCCGCCCAGCTCCTCGGCGATCCCGCGTGCCTCTTTCGCCGTCGCGGCGACGTCGCCGGCGGGAATGGGCACGCCGTGCTTGGCGAAGAGCCGTTTCGATTGATACTCGTGTAATTTCACGTACTCGCCTCCTGGTTAAGCTACGATAGTGGTGACCTTCCCGTAAGCTACACGATGGTAGGGGCAGACACGCCACCCCGTCTCGCAGCTTGCGGGAAGTCTCTCAAGGTTTCTCAGAGGGCATCCCCGAGAAGGATGCCCAGAAAACCGAGCACGAGGCCCAGATGCAGGCAGAGGTGGGTGCGCGCCAGCCAGCCGATGATCACCTGGTCCGGGAACAACTGAAACACGAAGTTCAGCAGAATCAGCCCTACGGCAGCCAGGATCGGCAGCCCCGGCAAGCGGGCCATGAGCTTACTGAAGCGCCTGAAGAGTTCTAGGATCATCTCTGCCTCCAGAGGGTTTCTCAGCCACTCGGTCGCTCTCTTCGTACGCCTTGGAAGTGCCCGACCAGCTCGCGGGGAAGCAGCCCCTTGATCCGGGTGCCCCGTGCTGTGTGGTCCTCCTCCTCGATGAGACCGCGGCGATGGAACAGATCCACAAGCTCGCCCTGTTCGTAGGGTATCAGCACCGAGACGTGCGCCATTTCGGCTTCGAGCATGCCCTCCACCTGGGTCAGGAGCTCCGGGAGGCCTTCACCGGTGAGGGCCGAGATGGCCACGGTAGCCGCGGCTGCGTCCGCTTCCTTGCCGTCGGGACGACGGCGCTCCACGAGACGACGGCGCTCCACGGGACGACGGCGGTCCTCGGGACGATGGCGGTCCTCGGGACGACGGCGGTCCTCGGG
>CAZEQC010000114.1:6872-11239 GCA_964514285.1 uncultured Anaerolineales bacterium
GACGACGGCGGTCCTCGGGACGATGGCGGTCCTCGGGACGACGGCGGTCCTCGGGGGGCGGCTTTGCTTCCTTGCCGTCGGGACGACGGCGGTCCTCGGGACGACGGCGCTCCACGGGTATGGCCTCGGCCGAGGGCAGGCGGTCGATCTTATTCAGCGCGCTGATGATGGGCTTTTGGCCGGCGTGGAGCTGCTCCAGCGTCTCGTGCACCGCCTTGGCCTGCCTCAAGACCTGGGCGTGGGTGATGTCCATGACGTGCACGAGTAGTTCCGCGTCCGTGATCTCCTCCAGCGTGGCGTGGAAGGCGGCGACCAGCTGCGTGGGCAGCTTCTGGATGAAGCCGACGGTATCTGTGAAGAGCGCAGTGCCGCCGCCGGGCAGCTCAACGCGCCGGGTGGTGGGATCGAGCGTGGCGAAGAGCTGATCCGCCACGAGGACCTCGGCATTGGACAGCGCGTTGAGCAGCGTGGACTTGCCCGCGTTGGTGTAGCCGACCAGTGCGACGGTGGGCATGCCCGCTCTGCGTCGACGCGCACGATGGCGCTTTCGATGCGCGCGGACCTTCTCCAACTCATCCTTCAGATGCGTGATGCGCCTCCTGATCATGCGGCGGTCGGTCTCCAGCTGAGACTCGCCGGGGCCGCGGACGCCGACGCTTCCCGTAGCTCCGCCGGCGCGCCCGCCGGCCTGGCGGGCCAGGTGGGTCCAGGCCCGCGTCAGACGCGGCAGCCGGTATTCGTATTGGGCAAGCTCGACCTGGAGCGTTCCCTCCCGCGTATGGGCGTGTTGGGCGAAGATGTCGAGGATCAGCGCGGTGCGATCCAGCAGTTTGATGTCGTCGCCGAGGATCTCCTCGAGCTCGCGCTGGTGACGGGGGGAGAGCTCATCGTCGAAGAGGACGACGTTGGCGGCCAGCTCGTCAACCCGCTGCCGTATCTCCCTCGCTTTCCCCGGTCCCACAAACGTGGCCGGATGGGGATGCACGAGCGACTGCACCTCATACCCGACAACGACCATGCCCGCCGTGTGGGCCAGGCGCTCAAGCTCTGCCAGAGATTCCTTGACGGGCCAGTCCTCATCCATCCAGGATGAGGCAGGGCCCTTGGGCTCGACGCCCACCAAGAATGCGCGCTCCGTCGGGGAGCCAGTTGGTTCAGCCGTAATCGCTAACCTCCTTGTGGACACATCCACCGCTGCATTGACTGATAGGACAATTATAAAGCATCTTGGCCCGCATCACAACCTGACGCTCTGGGAGGCCGCTAGGGGAAGTACACTGCTTCCCAGCGGTCCAGCTGCTCGTTGCTGCCGTGCCGGAGCTGCCACGCCCCCTGTTCGCGCACGAGGGTCCAGGCGACGTCCCAGAGCCTCCCCACGACGTATCCCTCCAGGTTATCGTAGGAGCGAACCTGGGCGGTGACGGTGGCGGTGTCACCCACGCGCTCGATCTCGTGGACGGCGCCGACCTCCACGGCGAGCGTGGTATCGAACCCGGAGGCCCAGGTCTCGTAGGGCTGGGACGCTTTGAGGGCCGGGCTGAACAGACCATAAGCGCCCGGCAGGTCGCGGTCCCCCAGCGCCAGGTAGAACGAGATGACGGTGTGCTCCGGGTCGTCGGTCAGGTAGGGGTGGGGATGGTCGGCGTAGAGCCAGGTGTAGCGCTCCCAGGTCCAGCCATAGTGAGTGCCGTCCCAGGTGTGGACCTGCCCCCAGGCCAACCCATCTCCGGCGTCCCAGCGGGCCGTGATCTCCGGGAGCAGATCGCCGTCAATCTCCGCGACCTCGATGCCCGCGTCGCCCTGAAAGGACGCGAGCAGATCATAGCCGGTCCCGTCCCAGACGAAGAGGTGCAGCAGATCGACGTCGTTCGTCGCATGTCCCCAGACGAGAACCTCCGTGCGGCCGTCCGCGTTGACGTCCTGCACCTCAAGCTCGCAGGTGGGGTACGTCCCCAGGCCGTGCTGATCCTGCGCCGGAGCATGGATCGCCGCGAGCACGTGCCAGTCCTCCCCGTCGAGGACGAAGCCCTCCAGTCGTGGAGGATCGGAGGGTCGCATGTAGAGCCCTAAGAACTCGGGCTCTCCATCGTCGTCCGTGTCCTCCCAGCGCAGGCAGAGCGGATCGATCTCGCGAGAGGCCACCTGGGCCTGACCGGCCTCGGCCACCGCGGCGACAGCCTCTCGGCCCAGCGTGGGCACTGGCGTCGCCGAGGGGATGGGCGTGGGCGTCGTGGCCGCCGTGGGGGTGGCCGACGGGGCTACTGCGGCCGCTGTGGGTGTCGAAGAGGGGGCGACCGGGGTTGGCGTGGCGGCGGGTGGAGCCGACGCGGGCGCACAGGCGCCGAGAAGCGCCAACGAGCAGAGGGCCAGACGAGCGATAGCGCGTGCCGAGAGGGCTGCTGTGGGAAGCTGGCTCCGCAAGGGGAGGATCATGGCGCGGTGTCGGCAGCCTTGATCTCTACCTCGTAGATAGACGTCCACCGTTTCCCCGTCACGAAGATCCGCTGT
This sequence comes from uncultured Anaerolineales bacterium, assembly GCA_964514285.1. Classification (GTDB taxonomy): domain Bacteria; phylum Chloroflexota; class Anaerolineae; order B4-G1; family B4-G1; genus SKLM01. Next base: position 9,381 of record CAZEQC010000114.1, read on the forward strand.
TCCTTCTTGGCGATGCCGTTGAGGACCCCGCGAGGTTCCTGCGCCGTCAACGCGGAGAAGTCAATCCACCCCAGAACCTCACCGCTTTTTGGATCGATGCGCACCACGTCCGGCGTCTGCCAGACGTTCGCCCATACGTGGCCATCGACCCACTCCAGCTCGTTCAACCGCTCCACCGGCTCGCCCTTGTCGAGCACCTGAACGCGCTCCGTCTCCTCCAGCGTCTCCGGGTCGAGGAAGCGCAGGTAGCTGGTGCCGTCGCTCATAATCAGCCTCTCGCCGTCGTGGGTCAGCCCCCACCCTTCCCCATCGTAGGTGAATCGCCGCTCCACGGCGAACGTGCCCTTGTCGTAGACGAAACCGAGCCCCGCCCTCCAGGTCAGCTGGACGATCGTGTCCTCCCAGACAGTGCAGCCCTCGCCGAAGAGATGATCGGGCAGGTGCTGGATCTGGAGCACCTCTCCGCTCTCCAGGTCCACGCGTCGCAGGCTCGACTCGCCGTACAGCCCGGTCGACTCATATAGCACGCCATCGTCGAACGCGAGACCCTGGGTGAACGCCGTCTCGTCGTGCGCGTAGCTGCGCACGACCTCGCCCTCGGCGTGGTAAGGGAGCGCGTTGCTGCAGGCGGCGAGGGTCAGGGCCAGGACGATGCTAATGCAGACGAGGAGCCTGGATAGCCGGGGCTGGACTCTTGGTTCAAAGCTGTTTGCCGAGATTGAGGCCATGGAGAATCATCCTTGTTTGCTCTTTGTTTCGCACACTATACGAAAACATCTCGCGACGCCGCTCACCCGGCGCCAGGGGTCTGTGCACCGTCCGCGTCAGATTGTACCACAGGTGGGCGGATTGTTCCATGTGCTAGGTTGTCTACTGTGCATCCCTGGCGACGCAGGCCGAGAAGCGGATGGGAGATGAGGTGATCGGCTACTCACCGCCGGCCGCACTGCCCCGGCGGGATATGAGAGGGACATACGTCGTCAGCACAGGCGTGGAAGGGCGAACAGTGTTCTGGGCCCAATGTGCGGAGATGACGTGCTGCAGATCGTTCGGCGTCTCGCTCTTGTTGGCCGGGTCGGGACCGTAGCGGAAGTTGAAGGCATCCACCTCCTCGGCCCACGGCTCCCACGCCGGCTCCCAGGCCCACAGGGCGTGGTTGAGACCCCGCTCCTCAAACAGGTCCATCTGGTCGTTCATGAAGGCATCGGCGCCGGGCTCCCAGCGCATAACGCCGAACTCGTTGACCGCGACCGGCACGTCGTGCTCGGTCGTGAAATCGTCCACCGTGGCCAGGAGCGCCTCCAGGAAGGGGCGATTCAGTGGGTCGTCGTACTCGTCGTCCCAGTCGGTATCGCACGTGCCCGGGTAGGTGCAGCGTGGTGTATCCGACGGCTGGTGCGTGTATTTGTGTGGCTGATACTGGTGAATGGTGTAGATCGTGCGGCTATCGCTCACTGGCTCCAGGTAGGGCAGCCAATCGACTCCGCTGTAGCCCATACCGCCGATCAGGATGGGGGTGTGGGCATCGACCTCGCGAATGGCGGCCACGATGCGCGGGTAGAGCTGGTTCCAGTCGGCCAGCGTACCCCCGTATTGATCGTAGAACGGTTCGGGGTTGAGCCACTCGCCAGTCAGGACCTCATTGGCGTTGGGCTCGACCATCAGATCGTACCCGACGACGACCGGGTTATCGCTGTACCGCTCGGCGGTGTGACGCCACATGACCACCCAAGCGTCCTGGGCGGCCTGGTCCTGCCACACCGTGTCGTTGTAGTAGCTCTCGGGCACCCAGTCGTCCCCCAGGCAGCAGACGCTGAACTCGGCGCGGCCCGGCCCGGTGCGGAAGCTGATCACGGCGA
>CAZEQC010000115.1:0-6653 GCA_964514285.1 uncultured Anaerolineales bacterium
GCGTTGACCCCGCCCTGGGCCGCCCCGGAGTGGGAGCGAATGGGGTAGACCTTGGAGAGCACGGCGACGTCGCGCCCCCGGTCCAGCGCGGCAACTGCGGCCCGCAGGCCAGCCAGCCCGCCGCCGATGATAAGAACCTCGTGTTGTAGAACGTCAGGCATCTCGTAGGCCTCCCAGAACCATAGATCCCCTCATTGCTGGATCGGTCGCTTCGAACTCGACGGCTAACTATTCACCTTGTGGCCCTCATGCTCTAGCCGGACTAGGCGGCCTTCCGCCCGTAATCCGGCGATTCTCGTCTCGAGCCATCCGCTGGGCCTGCTTCTGCAGGTAGTTCTGCTTCTCCAGGTAGTCCTGGACGGTCTGCACCAGCGTGGCGTGGCTCCAGGTCAAGGGGCTGACGGAGAGCGGCTCGTTGGTGTAGGGATGGACCTGCTCCGCCATCACACCGCTGGGCAGGTCGTGATCGGCCACCCAGCCCAGGATCTCCAACGCCGGCTCAAGATCCTCCTCGCTCTGCGCCTTGGCGATGTGCCACTGGGCCAGCCAGAGCGTACAGATGAACCAGGGGTTGCCGGGCACCTCCTGGACGTCGTCGCTCACCTGATGGTAGTAGTCGTCCTCGTAGCGCGCCAAGCCCCCCACGTCGGTCTTGATCCACAGCCGATCGCGCATCCTCTCCATCGTGGAGACAATGACCGGATCGTCGGGTTCGAACATGCCGAAAGACCAAAGGCCAACCAAGGAGGCATCCATCGTCGTATCGTATGCCCAGGTCCCATCGTCCCGTCGGTTGATGGTACGCGCGAAGCACCCCAGATCGGACGACATAAGGTGTTTCTTCACGCCAGCCTTGATCTCGCCGGCGGCACGCCGATACTTGGCCGCCAGGTCGGACTCCCCGAAGGCCTCGGTGAAGTTGGCGGCGGCCTGCAGGCCACCCCACGTCGCCCCCACCGTCCAGGCGTGGATCCCCAGCCGCTCCTCCCACAGATCCCAGGAAGGGCGGGGAAGGCCGGTATCCTCATATCGGTACCGGCACATCCAATCGGCCGCCCGCACGACCAACCCGCGGTAGTGGGGCTTGACGAACTCGAGGTCGCGGAAGCGATCGAAGTGACGCCAGAGCGCCCACAGCACCAACGCCGTCTCGTCCTCCTGAATGGGCAGCTGCTTCTGCTCATCGTGGTACCAGCCGTGCCACGAGGAGCCCAACGAACCGTCCGGATTGTACTTGTGGAGCAGGTAGCCCTCCTCGGTGATCACCCGGTGGCAGAAGTCGAAAAAGCGTCGGGTCACCTCGGAGTAGTCGGAGGCGATCAGGGCACCGGAGACGAGCGCGCCGTCGCGGGGCCACATATAGGCGTACGTATCGTGGCCGTAGTGGGCGATGTCGAAGTCGTTAGCGGCGATGATGGCGCCCTCGTTGTCGATCTGCGTGCGCAGCACCATCAGGCTGCGCCTATAGAGGTGACAGATGGCGGGCGGGAGAGGGAAGGGATCGGGGACGCCTTTGTCGATCCAAAGCCGCCAGTAGTCATTCGTGCGCTGCAGGAACGCAGCCGGTCCCTTCCGGCGGACCGTCCGGTTGATGCGCGTCACCTCCTGGAAGCAGTCCCCCACGGCTATCCAGTACCATCCCGTCGCCTCCCCCTGGGCCGGCACGCTGAGATGGAGGGCCACGGTCGAGTCGACGCTGCCCTGGGCCACGGCGTTCCCCGAGAGCGTCCCGTCCTCGGCGTCCCGCCAGGTGCCCTCCAGGCCGCGCACCTCCTTGACGCCCACGGCCCATTGGTCCACCCCCTCCGGGCTTCCCTCCCTCTTGGTGTTGATCATGAACCAGCGTTGGCCCTTGTAGTGGAAGACGGCCCGACGCTCCGGCTCGTAGTAGGTTGAGTCCCCCACCTCACGGCCGCTGATGTGAAAATCCTGGGCGAAGAAGAGCCGCACGTCCCGTTCGTGATCGGCCTCATTGTGCACAACCAGCCGGCGCAGGTAGAGGTTCTCGTGGAAGTCGACGGCGTCGCGACAGACCAGGCGCAGGGCCAGATCAGGGTGGCGAAGCGTGACCTGGGTGACCAACGTGTCGTCGACGTAGTCCAGCTTGCGCTCCCAGCCATCGTCGCCCACCCAGCGGAACCGACCATCGACCCGGGTGACTGCGTCGACCCACACGCCGAAGCGGAAGGGATGGCCCTCGGTGTGATTCTCCTGACCCACGTGGGGCCAGTATAGATCACGCAGCCGATAGCGATGGTCGAAGTTGACCAGCAAAGAACCGTTGCCTACAGGAATGTCGCGGGGCATTCGATTGTCACTTCCTTTCCGACCGAGCGCAGCTCACTGCCTGACCGACACAGGCGACCCGTCCAGCTTGGCAGACGCACAGACTGTCATATTATATTACCACAAACGGAGCTCTAAAGGTGTTGACTTGGGTTAGAGCTCACGTTGACCCGCGTTGGAAAAGTTGGAATCTGGTTAGAGCTTCGGCAGGTGTGAAGCACTAGCCCAGCAAACCCGCCTCGAAGACCCAGTAATAGATCAGATAGACGCCCGCTCCGATGAGGAACATGGCGCTGACCCGGTGGACGTAGGGCATCAAGCGGCGCAGCCACCGCTCGACGGCCTGCCGAAACAGGCTGGTCCCCACGGTCACAGCCGCCATCACCGTTCCCATACCCAGCGCGTACCCCATGAACTGCGCCAGGGACGCCATCCAGTCACCGGCGGTCAGCGCGCTGCCAACGACGACCAGGAAGATCGGCAACGTACAGCTCAGGGAGCTGATGGCGTAGGCGATGCCGAACAGGAATACGTTCGACAACGACCGCTCCGGCGCCACCGAGACTCGGCTGGCGGCCAGGATCCCCAGGCTCCTGTGCGACAACAAGAGCCAGATCCCCAAGCCGACCATGGCCAGGCCGATGATCAAGCCAGCCCAGGGGAAGACGTCCTTCAGCCAGCGTCCACCGACGCTGACCACGACGCCGACCAGTCCGAAGATCACGGCGAAGCCAACCGTCGCCGCGATGGCCAGACGGAGAGCCTTCAGAATCCGCTCCCCGGTCCTTGCATCCGTCTCATCCCTAGCACCCAGCTGAAAGAAGACGTAGGAGGGTAGCATAAGAGCCCCGCAGGGGTTGACACTGGCCACCATCCCCGCGGCAAAGGCGTATCCCACAGGGAGTAAGCTCGCCAGGTTCGACACCGCCTCCTCCACGCTGCCGCGCACCAGAACGATCGAAACAAGGAGCGCAACCACCAGAATCGCCGAGACGATCAACGAGACCGTCACGACCCGCCGCTCGTCCTGTGTCCCCTTTGAACCTCTACCTCTAGATCCTCTCACCGACCCTCCTTTGTCTTACGCTAGCAGGGAGTCTCCCACGTATTGTACATCAAGATAGTCCTGCCTGAAAGATCCAATGGCGAACCAGATGAGCTCCGGCGCCGACGGCGAACAGGGCCGTCACGCGGTGCATGCACGGCGTCACACCAGCCGCAGCCACCGCCCCATCGCGCGCCGAAAGAGAGCTGCTCCCACCGTGACGAACAAGATGATGCTCCCCATGCCAAGAGCATTGCCAATGAACTGTCCACCGCCAGCGAGGTTCCGATCACGGCCCGGGCGATGAGAAGCGTACAACTCGACGAGCCAACGGCGTAGGTCAGGCCGAACAGGCACGCATTGCCCGGCGTCCGCTCTCGATCAATGCCCGGCGGACTCGGGATTATAGAGGCGAGCTCCCGGGTTGAAAGCGGACCAGGAGAACCAGAAGTGGTTGACGCTCACGACGGGCTCGAGCTGACGCCCTTCGAGTGAACCGCTCACGCCCTCGCCGAGGATGCTCCATTCAGTGCCCGTCTGCTCATCGACGATGCGGTCACCCTCGAATGAGAAGGTCAAAGGCGCATCGTCTAGCCCCGTTCGCCCGTCCAGCTCCCGGGAGAAGGCGTTGGCTGCGCCGACGTCGTCGCCCTCGGCGACCTCGGACGCGTCCAACGCAGAGGCGGTGCCCGGCTGCCAGAAGACGGCGATAGGCTCACCGCCGACCGTATCGTTCGCCACGCGTTCCTTCTGCAGCTGTTCGTACGGATAGGCCACGGCCTCCCCATTCAGCTCCACGCCCAGAACTCGGGCCACTTGCGGGAGCACATCGGGCGTCTCGGGACCGCTGTAGAGGAATGGGGACCGGTTCGGGTCGTCGTAGCCGGTGTAGGGGTTCTGACCGTAGTCCCGGTCCCATCCGGTCTCCCGCGATAGGACGTGCCCCTGGGGATGCTCAGACTTGAAGTCCTCCCAAGAGATCATGGACGACGGCACGATCGTCAGCTCTTGGCCCGTCAACGTGCCGGCGATGGCTTTGCCGCTGGCCTGTTGCCACCAACTCTCCGTCTGACGGTCATACATGACCAGGTTGCTGAACCGTAGCCGCCCCGTGGTGCCAAAGTCCAACACCCGCTCCTCTCCAGAGTCGCTCGACGCCTCCACCCTTCTGTCGAACACGATCCCGGTGTTGCAAAGCGGACAATAGGTCGCCGCCACCGGGACACTGTCAACCTCGTCGTTGACGATCTCGTGCCACATGAGGATCTGGATCGGATAGGCGCGGGCTTCGCCACCGATCTCGACCGCCACGACAGGCTCCTTCTCCGACAACCACTGATCAGCCTCCTCCACGCCGATGAACTGGGGATCGTCGAGAGCCGGGATTCGGTCCTTCGACAACACCGTCGAAATCTCGTCGTAGGGCACGCTATGCTTGCTGAAATCGGTGTCGAACGCCATGGCGGCATTGCTCGGCAAATCTGCGGGTGAAGGCGAAGCTTCGGGGGTCGTGCCCGGCGTGGGCGTCTTCGTGGGCGCCGGCGTGGCCGGGGACTGGGTTGGCGAGGTGGTTGAAGTGGATGGCGCTTCAACAGCCGGCCTCGCCGTGCAGCTGCTGACAGCGAACGCGACAATTAGAATGGCAAACCAAATGACGCTCTGTCTTGAAATCAACCTACACCTCCCTTATCTCTCATCATGTCATAGACGAGACGAGGGACGTGTATCTTACCTCTCATCGACGATCGGCAACGGCCTGGATTGCGCGCAACAGAGCCTCGAACTCCTGATGGCAGTCACGACAGCGCTGAAGGTGGTCTTGGACCAGGGGCATAGCCTCGGCGGGATCCTTCCCATTCAGCTTCATTTCGACGAAGCGGTCCATCCGCGCCAGACACTCATCGCACCCGATCTCATCTGGGCGGGTCGTCAAGATGGAGCGCACCGCCCGCTTGATCCTGCTCGACTCGATCATCGATCTATCGTCCTTCCTTCCCTATCTGGACGCGATGAGGAGCGGCTTCCTTACCTCGATTCCGACTCAAAAGCGGCCAGCGCATCCTCCAGGGAGATGCCCTCGGCCAGCATACGCCGTTGGAGCCGCTGTCGGGCATCGTGCATCAGTTTGTAGAGGGCGTTCCGGTTGGTGTCCAAGCGGCGGGCCACTTCCTGCGTGGGCATGCCGGCGAAGACGACCGCCAGCATGGCTCGCCGCTGACGCTCCGTCAGCTCCTCGGCGATGAGGCGCTTGACCATCTTCAGCAGCGCGTCCTGCGTCACCTGCTGCTCCGGGGAGGGGTCCGGGTCGGTGAGGACCGCGGGCGTGAAATCACCTTCGTAGCGGTCGATCAGGTCATCGAGGGAGACGTTCTTCCAGCGCTTACGCCGCAGCTCGGTGAACGCCTCGTGGACGGCGATCTTCTGGGCCCAGGTGGTGAAGCGGCTCTCGCCGCGGAAGGCGTCGAGGTTGTCCAGGATCTTGAGCAGGGCCTCCTGAACGAACCCCTCGATGTGCGCCTCGGTCACGTCGGGCCGATCCGCCATAGCGTAGCCCAGGCCGCGCACCAGCTGGGCCCGCAGGTCGGCCAGAGCCTCCTCTCGCTCCGGCCCGGGTTCGGCGAGCTCGGCAAGCCATTCCTCATTGGTGCGCTCTCTCATGCAGATACCCTCCCCACGGCGCCATTATATCATCGGCGAGGAGCTGGTGCAATTCGACATGCAGAGGGGTGAGCCGGGGTCACGCGCTATGGGGTGTCGAGGTGAAGGGAGCGGTTGGACGTCTGTCGCCGCTGGAAGCGACGTGGTGGTGCTAGGTGATCGCCGATTGGATCTCGCGCACCAGTTGGGTGGTGTCGATATCCTTGAGCAGGTAGCGGACAGCCCCTTGAGCGTGGGCCGTAGCCTTCTCCTGCGCTTCGGCATACGAGGTGAGGACCATGACGTCGGAACAGGCGCACTCGTCGGTCAGACAAGCGAGCGCCTCCAAGCCCTGGCCGTCGGCGCGCTTCGTCTCCAGCAGCACCACGTCGGGCTCGAGCTTCAGGGCTGTCTCGAGACCGGTCCGCCAATTCCCGGTGCAGCCGACGACGTCTACGTCGGGCATAGCATCGAGCCTGGCCTTCAAAGCCTCTCGCACGCCATCGTGATCGTCAATGATTAGCAGGCGGGTCAGGTCCATCGTCCCTGGTCCTTTTCAAAACCACCGATTGCGACAAGTATAGGGGACACGGGAAGAGGGATGAAGTGTCACTTGTACCCCATTCACCGGTGACGTCTGTACCCAGCTGGTGCGCCTCGGTGACTGCGTCGACCCGGGTGACTG
>CAZEQC010000115.1:6753-10954 GCA_964514285.1 uncultured Anaerolineales bacterium
ATCACTCTACCTCTCCATCCCACACATCTGGCGTAGGCGTTGGAAACGGGTTATAATCTATGCGAACTGACGTTCTAATGCCAGGCCACCGCCCTCGACAACGACGGCCCCTGCACGGGATCACGAGGCGGGGATAGGAACTGGAGAGGGAAGTCGCGCTTTCCACCTCATAGGCGGGTAGGAGACTATGCCAGAGTTTGACTTGGTTTCGAAATTTCGACCCACTGGAGATCAACCGCAGGCGATCGATTCGTTGGTCGAGGGGCTTCGTGCGGAGCACAAACACCAGACCTTGCTGGGAGCGACGGGCACGGGCAAGACCTATGTGGTGTCCAAGGTGATTGAGGAGGTGCAGAAGCCGACCCTCGTCATCGCACACAACAAAACCCTGGCCGCGCAGCTCTATTCCGAGCTCAGCGATTTCTTCCCGCACAACGCTGTCGAGTACTTCGTCTCCTACTACGACTATTATCAGCCGGAGGCCTACGTACCGAGGCACGATCTCTACATCGAGAAGGACGCCGACATCAACGAGGAGATCGACCGGCTGCGGTTGGCCGCTACGACGGCCCTCTTCTCCCGCCGTGACGTGATCATCGTCGCCTCCGTCTCCTGCATCTACGCTATCGGCGATCCCAAAGAGTGGGGCCGTGTGGTCGTCGAGTTGGAGCGGGGTGGGCGCCATCGCCGCGACACCCTTCTCCGTCATCTGGTCGGCATCTACTACGAGCGGAACGACGTGTCGCTGGAGCGCGGGAACTTCCGAGTGCGGGGGGATACGCTGGAGATCATGCCCGCTTACGGCGAGACGGCCTACCGCATCGGCTTCTGGGGAGACGAGATCGAGCGCATCACCGAGGTCGACCCGCTCACCGGGGAGGTGCTGGCCGATCTGAACGAGCTGAAGATCTTCCCTGCCAAGCACTTCATCACACCCGAGGAGAAACGGGAGAAGGCTCTGGAGGATATCGAGAGCGAGCTGGAGGAACGACTGGCGGAGCTGAAAGCCGAGGGGAAACTGCTTGAGGCCCAGCGGCTGGAGCAACGGACGCGCTATGACCTGGAGATGATCCGCGAGATTGGGTACTGCTCCGGCATCGAGAACTACTCACGCCACATGCAGCAGCGTCCTCCGGGCTCGCCGCCGTGGACGCTGATGGACTACTTCCCCGCGGACTATCTGCTGATCGTGGACGAGTCGCACATGACTATCCCCCAAGTTCGTGGCATGTACCACGGGGATCGCAGCCGAAAGCAGACGTTGGTCGATTTCGGGTTCCGACTGCCGTCGGCCCTCGACAACCGACCGCTCGACTTCGAGGAGTTCGAGCGTCGGGTCAACCAGGTGATCTACACGTCCGCCACGCCGGGCCCCTATGAGTTGGAGGAGAGCGCTCAGGTGGTCGAGCAGATCATTCGCCCCACGGGCGTCGTCGATCCCCAGGTGATTGTCAAACCGGCCCAGGGTCAGGTGGATGATCTCGTGGGGCGGATCAACGAACGTCTGGAACGGGGAGAGCGCGTGTTGGTCACCACGCTGACCAAGCGCATGGCCGAGGATTTGTCCGACTACCTCCGCGAGTTGGATATCAACGTCCACTATCTCCACAGTGAGATTCAGACCATCGAGCGGGTGGAGATCCTGCGTGATCTGCGTCTGGGCGCTTACGACGTGGTCGTGGGCGTCAACTTACTACGCGAGGGGTTGGACCTGCCGGAGGTCAGCCTGGTGGCGATCCTGGACGCAGATAAGGAGGGTTTCCTCCGCTCCGACAGGGCCCTCATTCAGACGATGGGCCGCGCAGCACGGCACGTCAACGGGACGGCCGTCCTCTACGCCGACGAGATCACCGACTCCATCGCGCGGGCCATCGATGAGACCGAACGCCGGCGCGAGGTGCAGATGGCGTACAATCGGGAGCACGGGATCAAGCCAGCCTCCATCGTCAAGGAGGTCCGCGACCTGACCGACCGCGTGCGCAAACAGGCAGCCAAGGAGGAGGAAGCGGATCTTAGCCTCGCCCAGCTGCCGAAGGACGAGCTGGCCCGTATGATCCGTGAGCTCAAGAAGCAGATGGAAAAAGCCGCCGACGAATTGGCGTTCGAGAAGGCAGCCCTGCTCCGAGACCGCATCCTCGAGCTGCGGGAAGTGCTCAACGAGAAGGAGGCAGCAGAGGTTCCAGCCTGGGAGCGGGAGAGGAGACGGGCCAGGTTGGGGGTTGAGGAGTAAATCGTCCTGGGCCCATGAGCTCAGTTGCTAATCCAGTTCGATTGATGTACCATTGCCCTTGTGCGAGGGTCATGAGGAGGAGCTGAGGAGCTTTATGAGTAGCCTTTCTATTGTCTTACCGGCCTATAACGAAGAGGAGAACGTCGAGCAGGCCGTGGAGCACGTCTCCAGCGTGGCTCAATCTCTGGATCGTGATTACGAGATCATCCTGGTCAACGATGGCAGCAGCGATCGAACCGGGGAGATCGGCCGCCAGCTTGAGGAGCGCGTCCCCAACGTCCGCCTGGTGGAGCACTATCCGAATCGCGGCTACGGCGGAGCGCTGAAGGCGGGATTCGAGGCCGCCGAGAAGGATCTGATCGCCTTCTATCCCGGCGATGCCCAGTTCGACTTCGGAGAAGTGACGCGTCTTCTGGAGCGCCTTGAGGAGGAGGACGCGGACATCGTCTGTGGCTACCGCGTCGACCGGCAGGATAACGCCATTCGGCGACTGAACGCCTGGGGATGGAATACAGTGGTCCGCCTCTTCTTCGGCTATTTGTGTCGCGACATCGATTGTGGATTCAAGCTGTTCCGGCGCGAGGTGCTCGATCACGTCCACATCGTCTCTGACGGAGCGATGATCGATACCGAGCTTCTGGCCGGCGCCAAGGCCCGGGGCTTTCGGATCGCCGAGGCACCGCTCACCCACTTGCCCCGCGAGGCCGGTGAGGCGACCGGTGCTAACCTGGCCGTGATCGTCAAAGCGTTCCAGGACCTGGTTCGCTTTCGAAAGCGTCTCAGCCGTGAGCTGCAGGAAGAGGCAGAGTGAGGCTGTACGGCCGCCCGGCACAGCCTGAGTGATCTCAAGATGCGAGGATCGCGCTCGAGGGGCAGATGTCTGTGATCGATTCACAGCGTGACGTGCAGCGCTTTCTGCTCCGTCACGGACTCCGCTATGACGCCACGACGCACACGCTCGATCTCGCCTCCGAGGTGGGCGAGCTGGCCAAGCTGGTGTTGCAGGCCACGGACTACGGGCAGCAAGCTCTCGACGACGATGTACCGTTCTCCGCTGAGCTGGGCGACGTGTTCTACAGCTTGTTGGCCCTGGCCGTCGCGCTGGACGTCGACGCTGGAGAAGCTCTCGACGCCGCCATGCAGAAGGTCGAGAGGCGTCTGCGCGAGCACGGGGGACCGGGCTCAGTATGACCTATGACACGTTCACCTCCGGACTCGACGCGCTCCAAGGGGCGCTGGGCCACCGTTTTCGAGATCTGACGCTGCTCCGGCGCGCGCTGACGCATCCCTCCTACGTCAACGAGCATCCCGGGGAGGCCAGGGGCGACAATCAGCGCCTGGAGTTCCTGGGAGACGCTGTGATCGACTTCATCGCCGCTGCGTGGGTCTACCGCCGCTACACGGACTTCGCCGAGGGGCGCATGACCCGCCTGCGCGCCGCGTTGGTCCGGACCGAGACATTAGCGTGTCTGGCGCGACAGGTGGGCATCGACCAGATGCTGCGGCTTGGCTACGGGGAGGAGGAGGCGGGCGGTCGGGAGAGGGACCCCAATCTCTGTGACGCGTTCGAGGCCGTGGTGGGGGCCGTCTATCTCGACGGCGGCGTGGAGGCGGCCCGCGGGTTCGTCGAGCCGCTTCTCGGCCCGGTGGCGGAGGCGACGCTGGACAGGGCGGCCGACCAGGACGCCAAGAGCCGCCTGCAGGAGTGGAGCCAGGCCGAGCTCAAGGTGACGCCGCGCTATCGGATCGTGGCCGAGCGAGGGCCGGACCACGCCAAGACGTTCGAGGCGCAGGTTCTTCTCGACGGCCGGGTGGTCGGCCAGGGAAAGGGACGCAGCAAGCAGGCGGCCGAGCAGGACGCGGCGGAGGCGGCTTGGGAGTCCGTGGTCTGGTCGTGATCTAGTTGAGAGGCGTTATAGGCGTTCCCTCAGACGGCGGCGCCCACGGCCCGAGGGTGCATTCCGTGTAGCT
>CAZEQC010000116.1:0-10948 GCA_964514285.1 uncultured Anaerolineales bacterium
GGCTGACGGTGCGCGTCAGTCCCTTGATGCGCAGCGGGCCATATCGGTCACCGTGACGTCTGGATGGTGGTACCGCCTCCTGCCGCCGGTCCCGCTCCCGAACTGGATCGCTTCCTGAGGGCACCACTGGAGGCAGGCGAAGCATTGTTCGCAGCGGTGCTGCCACGTCGGGATCTCGTGCCCTCTGGCGGCGTCGTCGACCATGGCGACGTTGCCGACCGGGCAGATCCGGCGGCAGACGCCGCATCCGTTGCACGCCTCGTCGGCCCAGAAGGCGTGGTCCATCACCTGGCGGCTTTCGATGAACGACATGTCCGGCGGGTCGGTCACGCCGGCGATCCTCAGCCAGACCGGCTTGGCCAGGATCTCCGGCAGGTTGAGCCGATCGGTCAGCCGGGTGATGACGTCGGCCTTCGCCACGAACCTCCCTGAGGTCCTGGCCTGGACGGCGTCGGCGATCCGCTCAATCTCCTTCGGCGCGTCTTCCAGCAACGCCTCTTGCTTTTCGGTTGGGACCTCGCGCAGCGTGAAGGAGCGGAAGAAGCCTCGCACCACCGGCGACGGGGTCAGGTAGTTGTAGGGCATCTGGACGCCGAAGCCGGCAGCCAGATCGTTCCCCTGGTCTCGCATCAGCTTCCTCAAGTGGTCGATGGCCAGCCCGGGCGTGTCCCCGTAGGTGCAGACGGCGAAGGTGTAGGCGCCGTTCGGGATCACCAGCTTCTCCACGAAACGCTTGAGGATCAGCGGGATGCTCTTGTGGTAGACGGGGAAGACCATGCCGCAGGCATCGGCCTCGACGACCACGCGCTGGCGGTCGATCAGCGACGGGATGGGGACCAGATCCGCACCGATCCTGGCTGTCAGATCCCGCGCCACCGCCAAGGAGTTGCCGGTGCCGGAGAAGGTGTAGACGGTTGTGCTCACGAGAACGTCCCTCCTTTATGGTTTGTAGCTTCGCTTTGCAGAAGAGCCCACGCGTCGGGCTGTGGACGTCAGGGTCGGTTCAGTACCTGCGGCGGATGACGTAGTCCGCCACCTCGTGGAGCACGGCTCGCGGTCGAGATTGCACGCCGTAGTCATCTCCCAGACCGGATGCGCGGGGAAACCGATGCAGCCCATGCTGCGCGACCCGGCGGCCCCCGGCAGGCACTTGAAGCCGTAGGTCCGGATCCAGGCCCCCACGTGCCGCCAGTGGGAAGGCGCCCCCACGTAGAGCGCGCTCACGACCTGGCGGAGAATCAGACCCGGCGGCCACCAGTAGGGGCGGGCCATCCGCTCGGGACGTTCTCCCCACTCGGACGGCCAGCCTCCAGGGGGCAGGTCGACGCCATCCATCGGCTCAGCTCACGAAGGCCAGGAGGTAGGCCGCCGTCGTGCCCAGGTTGACGACCAGGTTGGCCCCACAGAGCCCCTCCAGAAAGGCCCGATCGCGCCACCGTCCGCGCAGCATCAGGACCACCAGAACCAGGGAGAGCGCCAGGATCGGGAGGTAGAACCAGAGCACCCGAGGAGGCACCCCCCGCTGCACGGAGAGCCACATCCCGACCCAGCTTCCGGCGCTGAGCAGCGCATAGACGATGGTGGCCCGCTCTCGGCCCAGGCGGACGGCCAGGTTCATCTTCCCCGCGGCGGCGTCGGCCCGGTAGTCGGGATACTCGTTGAGCAGGATCACGTTGAAAATCGTCAGCCCGATGGGGATGGATAGCCAGTGAACCAGCGGCATAACGGCGCCAACCTGGAGATAAGTTCCCACCGCCACCGGCAGCCACCCGTAACAGAACGCGATCCACAGCTCCCCGACGCCGGTGCTGACCCAGCGGATGGGGCGCGTGGAGTAGAAGAACCCGCCCAGCAGGCCGATGACGCCGAACGGCACCGTCCACCCTCCCGTCCCGTATCCCAGCTGGAGGACCAGGGCCACCGCCAGGGCCATCAGGACGCTGATCATGGAGCCCCAGAGAGGCGCGCGGCGGGGCAGGAGGCCGCGCTGGATCACCTGGGAGCCGCCGGCGAAGCGGCTCCCGCCCAGCTGGGCCGAGAGGGCATCCTCCGCGTAGTCCCAGTACTCGCCGGCGTAGTAGGTGGCCAGCATGACGAACACCACGCCCAATGTGCCCCAGACGAAGATGTCCCCATGGAAGACCCCCTCCAGCCGCCACGCCAGCACGCCACCCAGGGCAAAAGGCAGCACCCCCACGGTGTGGAAGGGTGGGCGGGATAGGGCGAACCAAGCCGAGACTCTCTTGCCAATGGTGGACATAGCTTCTCCTCAGTCTTTCCTCGCACGTCCGTTCACGTCTCGAAGGGCAACGGACGTCTCCGGGCCCCCAAGTTGACGTTCTGTCGAGAGCGCCGGTCGTCTTCTGCTACCCGACGATCCCGTCTGAACCGGGCGGGCCTTCCCGATGGGCGTCGTGCGCGAGGCTGGACACCGCTGCCAGCACGGGCAGCCCGATATCGAAGACGAAGAAGAGCAGGGGGCTTAGCCTCAGCATGACTTCACCGAGCAGCACGCCCAGCATCCATCCTGCCGGAAGCCAGAGCCCCATGGCGACCAGGGGCCACGGCCAGACCGTGGCTAGCATCCGCAGCGCAGGGCTGTGCGGCCGCGCTCGCCACCATCTCAGAGGCGTTTTTACGCGCGTGCCGGTCGCGCCAGCGATGAGGCCGATGAAGGGAGCCACGAATCCGCCGCCGACGAGAAGAGCGACGATCGACAGCGCCATCAGAGCGAGACCGCCGGCCGTGCGCGGGATGAACCAGACTGCCCAGACGATGAGCGCCAGGCTCACGGCCACCGTCAGCACGCCGGCGATCCGGAAGCTGGGCAGGAGCGTCATCGCTGGCAGGCAGGCGTGCCAGACCGCCTCCGCCCGGCATGGCGGGCCAATGGCGTTGATCATCAGCCCGTTCGAGGTGGCGCCTTGCTGCAGGATCTCGAAGACGCCGTGTTGGAGCGCGATCAGACCGGCATATACCCCCAGCGCCCGCGCCGTCGTCCGCGTTGCCCGGTTCATTCAGGCCGCCTCCGCGTGTTGAGCGTCGTAGGCGAACGCCGAGACGATGGACAACACCATCAGCCCGACGATCATCAGGGGCGAGACGTAGCCGCTCCGCATCAAGAGCTCGTTGAAGAAGTAGCCGAAGACGAACTGCCCGAAGGTCCACACGAAGAAGGCGACCAGGGGCCACGGCCACAGCGCGGCCAGGAAGCGGGACAGCCTCGACGTTCGCCGGACCGGCGGCGTGTTGATCCGCGTTCCCACCACGCCGGCTACGATGCCGATCACGGGCGGGAAGAGCCCGCCGCCCACCAGGAGCAGGGCGATGGAGAGCAGAATCAGCACGACGCCCCCCCGCTTCCTCTTCAGAAAGCCCGCTGCCCAGACGATAGTGATCAGGCCGAAGAGGGTGGCCAGGATGCCCGTCACCAGGAAGTTGGGGATGACGGTCATGGCCGGCTCGCAGGCGTGCCACACCTCCTCCGGATTGCAGGGTGGTCCCATCGAGGCGATGATGAGGCCCTCTGGGCGCGTGTTGCCGCGCATGATCTCGAAGATGCCGTGTTCCGGGCCGCCGATGCCGGCGAAGACGCCGAGCAGCGCCGCTACGACTCGGGTTGCTTTTCTCACTGTTTCCTCCTTATCGCTCATTCGAAGAGATCCACAGGGTTTCTCCGTGCTAAGGGCGTTAGCGCGCCAGCGGTCGAACGTCTTGGCGCTCCAGTATAGGGTAGACCTAGCTCTCTGGCAAGCGCACTGTGCGCACGATGATGTCCAGTGGCCGATCGGCTGCCGCAAGGGGCTTCCTGCACTGCGGGGGTCTATCGTTGCTGATGGCTACCTCTGCGATCAGCTCACTGGCGAGAAAGCACAATTCTGCCTACAATGGGTGCTTTGATGACGGCGAATAGCCTGGAGGCGACGTTGAACCCTTCTAGAGTAGCTTTGGTGCGATGCGAGACGTACGATTCGGCGGCCGTCGATGCCGCTCTGGCGCGGGGCGTCGAGCTCCTGGGTGGGCTCGAGCAGTTCGTCAGCCCCGGGGAACGGATCCTCTTCAAGCCGAACGTGCTGGCGGGGGAGGATCCAGACAAGGCGGTGACCACCCACCCGGCGGTGCTGGTCGGCTGCATACGCCTCTTCCAATCGGCCGGCGCCGTGGTGAGCTTTGGCGACTCGCCCTGCGTGGAGGGTCCGACCGCAGGGGCGAAGCGTGCGGGTCTGTACACGGCCGGGCTGGAGGCCGGGGCTGCTTTCGGCGATTTCGACGCCGGCAGCCTCATGGATAACGTTGAAGGGGGCCTGGTGGACAGCTTCCCCGTCGCGCAGGCGGTCCACGACTGCGACGGGTTGGTCAACCTGCCCAAGATGAAGACCCACGGGCTGACGCGCATCACCGGGGCGGTGAAGAACCTCTTCGGCTGTGTGCCGGGGAAGCGGAAGACGCTCTATCACGTCCAGTTTCGGGACCCGACAGCCTTCAGCCAGCTCCTGGTCGAGTTGGCGATGCAGCTGACGCCCCGGCTCCACGTGATGGACGGTATCGTCGCCATGGAGGGGAACGGCCCGCGCGGCGGCGATCCGCGGCCGATGAAGGTCCTCCTCCTGTCGGAGGATCCGGTGGCGGTCGATGCCACATTCTGCCGTCTGGTGGCGATGGAGCCTTCCTTCGTGCCCACGAACACGCTGGGGGAGGAGCACGGTCTGGGGCGCTTCGTGGCGGACGAGATCGAGATCGTGGGCGACGATCTCGATGCGCTGATCGATCCCGACTTCAAGGTGGTGCGGAAGCCGGTCTATTCGAACGCCTCGTTGGCGCACTTCAACGTGATCAAGAATCTCCTGCTGCCCAGGCCCGTAATCGACGAGGCGAGCTGTGTGCGCTGCGGGCAGTGCGTGGAGGCCTGCCCTGTGCCGGGCAAGGCGGTGCAGTTCGAGGACGGCGGGAGCCGCGACACGCCGCCGGCCTACGACTACGACCGCTGCATCCGCTGCTACTGCTGTCACGAGACCTGCCCTCATCGGGCCATCGATAAGCAGACGCCGCTTCTGGGCCGACTCTTCAACCTGGGCTGAGAGACCCTCGCAGCGGGCGAACATGAGCATCGGGCGAGAGCGGGCGGTGGTTCGGGCTGTTGCCGTCACTCTCGCTCGCGGATCTCGGACGGCGTCCTAGAACCCTGGCCCCAGGAGGTTCCAGGTGGCCAGCATCCAGACCCACGCCAGCCCCACCACCGTCAGGAGCGAGTACCAGATCCGGCCGAACCATCCCCAATACCGCTGCCACCAGGCGACTATCGTCATTCCCAACATCCCCGCGGCCAGGGCGGCGATCACATATGTCAGGGCCATCAAGGCGTTCAACCCCGGTGCCTCGCCAAAGAAAACGTTCGGCACGCCGTAGGTAGGGTTGATGTCTCCCATCACGCTGAACAGGCCAACCAGGAAGACCACGGTGACCAACACGAAGGCGGTCGTCACCCAGCGGGCCACGCGCGCCCAGAGGGGCGGCAGCGCCCCTGGACCGTGAGCTCGGGTGGTGACGTACGCCACGACCCAGCCCAACAGCGTCAACAGGAAGACCACCAGGCCGCCGACGAGCAGGGCTCCCGTAAAGGTCAGTGTGGCGTACCAAGGCGCCTTGAACGCCGTGAGCGGCGGGAGGTCCGCCGGGACGAGACCGGTCACTTGCCCCTCGTCGTCCCTCAAGAAGATGACGGGGGACAGTAGCGAGGCTTGCACGTCGCCCCCCATCTCGCGCACCAGGCCGGGCTCGATCTCGACGTACTGCTTGGTCTCACCCAGGAGGCTGATCGTCAGATGACCCTCAGGTCCTACCGCGACCTGCATCGGCTGGAGGAGCTTGAGGATTTTCTCCACGGTGGTGTAGTTGGCCCGGGCCAGATGGTACTCGCCGGTGTAGGCCTCCAGCCGGGTGTTGGCGTCGTCCGCCGGCTCAGCCAACCCCGGGCTGGGCAGGTAGCGGTCCAGGAAGGCCTGCAGGAGCTCGGGACGCGCCTGGGTTCCCCCGGCGCTGCTGTAGGAGACGAAGAGGCCCACGGCACTCTGTCCCTGTGTCGCGGGAAGCAGATAGAGCCCGCTGTGAAAGAGGGTGGTGTCGCCCTCGTGGAAGACCATCAGCCGCCTGTTGTAGGTGGTGCGAAAGAACCCGTAGCCCATGCCGGGGGAGTGAGGATCGGGGACGAAGTGCGCGGCTTGCATCTCAGCGACGGAGGCCGGCTGCAGGATACGCTGACCGCCGTAGGCCCCACCGTGGAGGTGGGCAATCATGAAGTGAGCCATGTCCGTGGCCGTGGCGCTCAAGCTACCGGCCGGGCTGCCAGCAACCAACTCGAACTCGCCGGGAAGGTAGGCCCCCTGGGCGTATCCGTATCCGCGGGCCATGTCCTCCGCCAGCGTGGAGGGAAGCGGCTGGCGGAATGTGCTGTGGCTCATGCCCAGCGGCTCCAGGATGTACTCCTCGACGTAGGCTGCGAAGGGCTGGCCCGATACCCGCTGGACGATGTAGCCCGCCAGCGCTGTGCCGTAGTTGGAGTAGGCGCCCACCTCACCGGGTGGGTAGACCCGGGCTGGCAGATGCATCTTCAAGTACGTCTCCAACGAGACCAGCTTTTCCTCCTCGAGCACGAAGAGCCCGCGCCCTTGATCCTCGAAACCCGGCGTGTGGGTCATCAGATGCGCCAGGGTGACGGGCTGCGGATACGTGGACGGTATGTCGAAATCAAGGTATTGGTTGACGTCGGCATCGAGGCTCAGGCGGCCCTCCTCCACCAGTTGCATCACGGCTGTCCAGGTGAAGAGCTTGGAGATAGAGCCCGGCCGGAAGAGCGTCCGCTCCGCCTCGACGGGGATGTCTCGCTCCAGGTCGGCGTGCCCGTACCCTTTGGCGAAGAGAAGCGCGTCGTCCTTGACGACGGCCACCACCGCGCCGGGGATGTGGTGAGATGCCATGTGGGCGGCCATCAGGCCGTCGAAGAAGGTCTCGAGCTCCTCCGGATCGGTCGGGCCGACGCTGTCAGGCGTGGCCATCGGCCCTCGAGTGGACCGAGTGGTCACGGCAGCCGCCGCAGGGCTTGGCAGCGCAGCCGTCAGCAAGAGCAGAGCTGCAAGAGGAAGCCAGATTCTCCGGCAGGCGGGCGGGCGTCGCTTTCGCCCATCTGTGGAACGGGCTGTTTTGTTGACAACCTGCATCACGTGGTGCATAGCTTACTCCCTTGAAATCACACCGCGCAGGAAAAGCCCTGTGGGTATGAGGCCTATCGAGGCCATCAGAAGGACGATTACCGTGTCCACGAGAAGGAACGGTGCGTCCGTCACCAGGGGTTGTAGAACCAGGAACGCGATCAATGCGACGAACAACATGCTCAGTTGGGCGAGCAATCCTGCGCCGACCGCGTAGCCGCAGGGCCGGCGCTGCCAGAGGAGCATCCCCCCGACGAAGGATGCCGGCGCCGTCAAAGCGTCCGAGACCGAGACCGCCAACTCCGCCTGCGGGAGGCGAGACGACCCGAGCAGGCCCTGAATGACAACGCCAATGGCGCGGAGGAAGAACGCGCCGCCCAGGCCGATGAGGACGCCTCCGGTCAGGCGCGCCGGCACGGCGCCGTCTAGTCGGCGCTTCACCACCAGCCCATCGATACGGCTGACCAGGCCGATGATCGTGTAGATGCTCAGCGTGAGCAGCACTAACGACAGGAGAAAGCTAAGATTGAGGGGCAGGCTGAAGAGATAGGCGATGGCGTTGTAGACCACGTAGAAGAGCGCCCCCGGCCAGAGGAGGAGCCCGATCATCCTGCCGCGCCGCGTCAGCTCCATTGAGATCAGGAGAAAGGGCAGGCCGATGATGAGATTGACGAGGTCGTTGGGCATGTTTGACTGGAGCAACGCCTCCGTTGGGTAGAGCCGCTCGGGATAGACCAGCCCGGCGACCGAGGCGACCGCCAGGATTACTGCCACTGCCAGAGAGAGCACGTATAGCAAGCCCAGATCGCCCGTCACCGGCAGCTGGGCCGACGAAGATGCTGATTTGGATGACGTCATGCTGCCCTCCTTGCGTCTAGCACTGCACGCTTCAAGCTCAACGGCTGCCCTCGCGCGATTCCTGGTTTTCACTGCGTTCCTCTGCGCGCTTCGCCATCTTAGCCAGGAACCGTCCCATCCCCACGGGGAAGCACCGGTTGACGGTCAGGCCCAGGGCCGTGCCCAGGTCTGGCGTCAGCACCGGCGCGGTCTTTCCTACCCGCCTGGCCAGCTTCCGCCCCACCTCCGCCGGGTCCGCCATCATCTCTGGGGGGACGCCCAGCGGCGCCGATGATTGGGTGCGGGTCAGGGGTGGGTGCATCAAGTTGACCGTGATGCCCAGGGGCTCGAGCTCCAGGGCCAACGCGCGGGTCAGGGCCTCAATGGCCCCTTTGGTGGAGGCGTAGCCGGAGATGCCGGGATAGCCGGTGATGCCCACGCCGGAGCTGACGTTGTGGATCACGCCGTGGCCTTGTTCCCGCATCGCCGGCAGCACGGCGTCGATCACGTTCAGGTACCCAAAGTAGTTGACCTCGAACTCGCGCCGCGTCTCCTCTGGCGCCCGCTCCAGGTAGGGCTTGAAGATGGCGAGGCAGGCGTTGTTGACCAGAACGTCCACGCCGTCCCAAGCCTCGAGCACGTCGCGGACGACGTGCTCGACTCGCTCCCGGTCGGTGACGTCGCAAACGTAGCTGCGCAGCCGTCCCTCATCTCGCTGAAGAGCGTCGAGGTTGTCGGTGGACAGGTCGAGGCCGGCCACCCGTTCCCCCATCTCCAGCAGGGCCTGGGTCATCGCCAGTCCGATGCCGTTGTTCGCGCCTGTGATCACCACGATGCGGTTGTCCACGTTCGCTACCTCCATACCTACCGGTCCGGGGCGAGTGCGTCATCCAATCGCGGCAAGAACAGGGCCGCCAGGGGCATGACGAGCAGAGGGATGTGCATCACGCCCATCCAGACCGTGTCCGGGTTGAACCAGTGCGTCAGGTTGAGCAGGCCGTAGATCAGCCCATTGAAGGCCGTCACCCGGAGGGCGAAGCGAGGCACCTTGGGGTAGGATAAGATCAGCAGGAAGAGGAAGACCGGTGTGTTGCGTGGATCGTACGGCACCTCGGTGATGGGCGGCAAGAACGAGACGATCACCAGCAATCCGTAGATCAGGGGATAGAACCACTTGCGCGAGGTCAGGCGTGTCTTGTTCATTGGTTGGTTGCTAGGCTATCTATTAGGATCTTGCTAGAATGCGTTGACGTGCGCCAGCGAGGACGAAGGATCGACAGATCAGAGAAGTCGTAGGTGTCGGAAGCCACGTCGTCGCCTCCTGGTCCTCCATCGCGGGCATCAGCTCCCCTTCACCTGGGTGACAGGCCCGGCATGCGGGATTCTCAGAAACAGCATAAGCACCACGGCGCACAGAGCCAGGATGACGCCGTTGGCGTAGAAAGGGGCTCGTGCCCCGAACGTCTGGTAGAGCCAGGACCCGCCCAGCGGGCCGATGGCCGCGCCCAGGTCGTGGCACATCACGTAGAGCCCATAGGCCCGCCCGCGCTGCTGCCTGCCGGTCAGGTCGGCGACCAGGGCCTGTTCTGCGGGATCACCGGCGGCGTAGCAGGCCTCCTGGAAGGCCCAGAGGAGGGCCAGGGCGATGACGCTTCCCAGCGCCGGGATGACGAACGAGCTGGCGGCGGCGGCCGCCAAGCCCAACAGCATCATCGGCTTGCGCCCGAAGCGGTCTGCCAGCTGGCCCAACCGCGAGGGGAGGAAGGCCCACACCAGGCCCGTGGGCAGGAAGGCCCACGACAGCGTCTCCACGCCGACGCCGAGCTTCTCCTGGAGGAAGATGATCAGGATGGGCGAGATCATGGCGACGGAGGCCCCCGTGATCAGCGTGACGAGCAGCAGGAGCAGCCACGTCCGCGACCACCGAATCGGCTCGTCGTCGACCCCGGTGCTCGCCGGCTTGGTCTCCGGAAGCTGGCGCAGGGCGAGGATCAGCGCGACCACGTTGATGGCCGCGTAGACCCCAAACAGGAGGGGCCAGCTGCCGATGTGCGTCACCTGACCGTCGATGCTGATGCGCGCATTGAGCAGGGTGAAGCCCAGAAAGGTCCCGGCGATGGCGCCCCGGCTGCTGGCCTGGGCGACCCGGCCGAAGGTGCTGCCTCGCTCTTGCTCACCGGCAATGTCAGCGGTGACGGCGCTCGCCGAAAGCCAGGTGAGCGAGGACGCCACGCCCTGGAGGATACGCGCCAGCGTGAGGCTCCAGACCTGGTCGCTGAGGGCGAAGCCGATCATCGCGACGGCGTAGCCGGCGATGCCGGTGATGAAGAAGGCGCGGC
The DNA here is from genome assembly GCA_964514285.1 of uncultured Anaerolineales bacterium. Lineage (GTDB taxonomy): Bacteria > Chloroflexota > Anaerolineae > B4-G1 > B4-G1 > SKLM01. The sequence continues at coordinate 10,382 of CAZEQC010000116.1, forward strand.
GCCCGAAACGATCCAGCGCCCATCCTACCAGCGGGCGCAGGAGCACCGTCATCAAAGAGAACGCGGAGTAGAAGAGCCCGATCTCCACCACGGTGGCGCCAATCTCCCTGCCCTGCACCGGCAGCAGCAGGCTGAGCATGAAGAAGGGCATCGAGACGAGGAGGACCGATCTCCTGAGTGTCTTCAGCGTTTGATCCGCGTCTATCTGCATAGTCACCACTCCTTGGGTTCGATGCGGCTCCTCCCTGCCAGCAGACTGAGCGCCTTAGCGGCTGCCCTTGCAGCGAGCGTGGTCCCGGACCCGGTTGAAGCGCCCGGATCTGAGGCCTACGTCACGCTGCCCGCCATCGTCCTGCCGACGAGGCGCGCCAGCCTCACCTTCAGAGGGTTTGCCCGGTGATCGATGTAGAACGTCCGATCCGGATCGAACCAGCCCTTCTCCTCCCAGTAGGCGTAGTCGAGCGAGTCGGGGGAGACCTCCCTCCACGACAGCTGCTGAATCCTGAACGTCATCAGGGAGAGAAACGACGGCCGGAGAAACGCCCGTTCGGAGACGGCGCGGTACAG
>CAZEQC010000117.1:0-10916 GCA_964514285.1 uncultured Anaerolineales bacterium
TCTGGTCTCAGGATAGCCTCAACGTGGACGGGATGGCGGAGGCTTACGATGCGTTCGGCTCGGCCCTGGCCGTCGGCGACTTCGACGGCGACGGTTACGCCGACCGCCAGGTCGGCGTCCCTCGGGAGGACAAAGGAGGGGAGGTCGACAGTGTGGCGCCGTCAACGTCATCTATGGCACCGTCAGTGGTCTCAGTGCCAACATGCAGCTCTGGCGTCAGGGCGCTGCACTGGGTAGCCCCAGCATCCTTGAAGGGGGCGACGGCTTTGGCTACGCTCTGGCTGCTCTTCCCTTACCCAAGCTGAGGGTCTTCCTACCGTTGGTTCTCAAGTAGCTTTGAGGGTGTGACTCGATGGCTCCGGCTGGCGTGTGAAGAACGACGAGGTGAAGAAGTGCCTCGTTGTTTCCAAGATCGGGGGTGAGGACACTTATCGACACGATACATAGACGAAACCGGGAGGTGGTGATGGACTGCAAGCGCGTTGCTCTCCTGCTCGTGGCGACTATGGTCGTCCTGGGCCTGGCTGGCGGAGGCCGATCCTTCCTATCTCGGGCTGGCTTTGAGGCCGCAGACCCCGTCCTCGGTCTGGCAACCGACGACCCCAGCCCTCCCTCGGAGCCGGTCAAGCTCATCTTCATCCATCACTCGTGTGGTTCCAACTGGCTCGCCGACGGCGATGGTGGCCTCGGCGTCGCCCTCCGCGACGCCAACTACTTCGTCAGCGACACCAACTACGGCTGGTCCGTCGACGGCACCGACATCGGCAGCCTCACCGACATCGGCCACTGGTGGACCTGGTTCCGTGGCGAGAACAGCGCCGCCTACACCGCCGCCCTCTACGCCGAGTCGGGCCAGCACGTGTCGTACGCTCGCATGGCCACCGATCCCGGCGGCGAGAACCAGATCGTCATGTTCAAGTCCTGCTACCCCAATTCCCACCTGGGCGGCGATCCGGACGATCCGCCGACCATCGGTGCCAACCCGCTCCGTGGGCAAGACGCCTGGTCCGAGCATCACACCGTCGCCAACGCGAAAGGGATCTACAACGACCTTCTCACCTATTTCGCCACCCGCCAGGACAAACTCTTCATCGCAGTCACCGCGCCGCCGCTGATGGAGAGCGAGACCGATTCTGCCCACGCCGCTAGCGCTCGGGCCCTCAACGACTGGTTGGTGAACGACTGGCTCGACGGGTACGCGCACCACAACGTGGCTGTCTTCGACTTTTACAACGTGCTGACCAGCAACGGAGGCAACCGCAACAGCAACGATGTGGGATCGGCGACGGGTAACCACCACCGCTGGTGGAGCGGGGCCGTGCAGCACCTCCAGACGGTGGACAGCAACACCTCGGCCTACTGGGGCGGCAGCGGCGGGGGCAGCCACCCCACCGCCGCCGGCAACCGGAAGGCCACCGTCGAGTTCGTACCCCTCCTCAACGTCTTCTACCACCGCTGGCAGGGCGGCGCGCCCCCCGCGCCGACCCTTCGCGTCATCGCCCCCGACGGCGGCGAGAGCTGGCAGGTGGGCAGCCAGCAACAGATCACCTGGAGCTCAACCGGCACCATCGCCGACGTGAGCCTGGCCTACTCGACCGACGGCTTTGCCACCAGCCACACCATCGAGCCGTCGACGCCCAACGACGGCAGCTATACCTGGACGATCCCCGACGACCCCAGCACGATGGCGCGGGTGCGGGTTGCCAGCGTGACCAGCCCCACCACGATCTACGACGACAGCGACGCCAATTTCGCCATCGTCCCCCCAGCCGGTCCTGTGGACTACGTCTTCGACGCCCTCATCGAGCCGACCAACGCCACCGAACCGGTCACCTATCAGTGGTCGCCCGATCCGGCCGACGGACAGGGCACGGCCCGCGCCACCTACCGCTGGACGCCCGGCACCTACCAGCTCAGCGTCGAGGCCACCAACTGCGGCGGCACCTTCAGCGCCGAACGCACGGTCCCTGTCGGCCTCTCGTCCCTTGCCTCGCATGCTGTCCCCACCGCACCGGCTCCCGTCTCGCGCCGGGCTGGCGGCCGCTCCCCTCATGCAGCCGCTTCGTCCCCGACCTCGATCGTCTTCCAGGACGGTGTCAGCCCCTATGCCGCATACGTCGGTACCACCGACGTCATCCTCGCCCGCGATGCCAACAGCAACGCCAACCTCGGCGGGTTGGAGAATTTGGAGGCCTTTTATGGCGATGTCGAGAACCGTCGCAGCTTGCTCCGCTGGGATCTCTCGGCCCTGCCCTCCGACGTCACCGTCGAGGGTGCCGCCGTGGAGCTCTATCGCTATGACGGTGCTGCGGAGAACGCGATGCAGATCGCCCTCTACCGCGTCACCAGCGCCTGGAGCGAGGGGACCGGTTATGACTTCTGGCCCGATCCTGGCTACGTGCCCGACGGCGCGACGTGGGCCACCTCCGATGGCAGCGCGGCCTGGACCACGCCGGGCGGGGACCACACCCCTGCCATCGTGGGCCAGACCACGCTGCCGTCCACTATGGAGAACGGCTGGATACGCCTGGACGCCACCGCCGCCGTCCAGGCCTGGGTCCAGGGGGACGCACCCAACCACGGCCTGCTGCTGCGGCCCCTCAGCGGCGCGTACACCTACCACTACTACCATAGCCGCCAGGCTGCCACGCCGACGCTCCGCCCCCGCCTGGTCGTCACCTACACCAGCGGTGGGCCCGCGCCCGACCACACCGTTCACCTGCCCCTCGTCTTGCGCGCTTACGCCCCCGAGCAGCCCTGTCCGCACCCGCTGACCGGTGTGAGCATCAGCGGCCCTCAGGTCCCGCCCTCCGGTAAGCTCATCCACCCCTCGGATCTAACCTACCGAGGTGCCTTTCGCTTGCCGGACTCACCAGGCCTGCCAAGCAACGTCGGCTGGGCGTGGAGCAACTGGGCCTCGGCAGCGACCTACTATCCCGACGGTGACCCCGGCGGCGCCGACGGTTATCCCGGGTCCATCTTCGGCGTGGGGCACGACCAGACCCAGTACGTCTCCGAAATCAGTATCCCCGTCCCCGTCCATTCCCCAGGCAAGACCGTTAGCGAGCTGAACGCAGCGACGACGCTGCAGGCATTCAGCGATGTGCGCGCCGGGATCTTTGGCGCTATGGAGATGCCCCGCGTCGGCCTGGCCTACCTGCCGGCCCAGGGAGGCCAGACCGACGGCAAGCTCTACTTCGCCTGGGCGCCCCATCTGGACGAGGGCGCGACGAACCCCTCGCACGGCTGGAGCGAGCTCGATCTTGCCAGTCCACAATCAGTCGGTGCTTGGCGCATCGGTGACTACTGGAACTACGTCACGGGTGATTACCTCTTCGGCATCCCCCAGCCCTGGGCCGACGCCTACGCAGCCGGGCGCAGTCTGGCCACCGGCCGCTACCGCGATGGCGGTCAGGGGGGCCAAGGACCGTCTCTCTTTGCCATCGCTCCCTGGGCGATGGGCAATCCGCCCGCGGCCGGCAGCACCGTCGCCGCCACGCCTCTCCTCCTTTACAGCGCCGTGACCGACGCGGAGCACCACGCCCTGGACGGCTACCACCATGCCGACGAGTGGACCGGCGCGGCCTGGCTCACGGCGGGCGACCGGGCGGCCGTCGTCTTCGTCGGCACCAAAGGACAGGGCGGTTGTTGGTATGGTTGTGCCGACGGGACTGACCAGCCACCTTGGCCCGGCGACTGCGACCGCGGTTGGTGGTCCAGCAGCTTCGTGGCGCAGATGCTCTTCTACGACCCGGCCGACCTGATCGCCGTCGCCCAGGGCGTGATGGAGACCTGGGCGCCGCAGCCCTACGCCACGCTGGACGTGGACGACGTACTGTATCACGTCGAGTCAGACCAGCAGAAGTATCACGTCGGCGCACTGGCCTTCGACCGGGTGCGAGGTCTGCTCTACCTCTTTGAGCCCTTCGGGGATGGCGACAAGCCGCTGGTGCATGTCTGGCGTGTGGAATAAGCAAGGGGGCAAGTGTGCAAGCTTGCAGGTGAGAACGTCAAGCGGACTCGGAAAAATGACTGAGAAGTCGATGGTGCTATTGCTCGCTGCCCCGGCGCTACTCTGGCGTTGTCGCCGGTCGCGTTGGGCCTTCTGCTGGCTAGCTTCGAAAGCAAACAGTTTCAACGGAGAGGAATCAAAGATGAATCGATGGAGGTACACGGTCTTCACGCTGACACTCGGTGGTCTGCTCCTGCTAGGGCTCTTCTTGCTGCTGAGCCGGGCGCCGGACATAGCCCGAGCCGACCCTGGCGATCTCTTCGCCATGCCCCACACCAACGGCGATTGCTCTCAACCGACACCCTGCAGCCTACGGACGGCCCTGGAGGTAGCCAACGAGGGCGATACGGTCTATGCCGCGCAGGGGACCTACACCGGCGGCGGGGCCGCAGTGATCACGGTGGCAAAGACCATTACCCTCTACGGTGGATGGGATGGCGCCCCGGCTGGCCCTGTCGTGCGAGATCCCGAAGCCTACCCCACCACGCTGGACGGCCAGAGTCAGCGGCGGGTGATCCATCTCGACGGCCGCCTGGAGCCTATCACGCCGACCGTCGATGGCTTCGTCATCGCTAACGGGAACGCGGCTCACGCCTCCTTGAATGCCGGCCGCGGTGGCGGCATCCACAGCCTGGGCGCCACCGCGTTCATTGCCCACAACGTCGTCGTCGACAACGTGGCCGGGCCTTCGGACACCGACGGTCGCGCCTATGGCGGTGGCATCTACTTGATCAACCCCGCCGGCACGGCCGTCATCACCGCCAACCGGATCATCTCCAACGTCGCCAGCCTCAACGGTCAGGGGCACGGTGGCGGCCTCTATCTGTCGGGCGCCCCGACGGCCCAGGTGGTGAATAACGTCGTTCTGAGCAACACGGGGGTCGTCACTGGCGAACGAGGCGGCTACGGTGGTGGCATAGCCCTCTCGTCCAGCCCCGACGTGGTGATGGACGGTAATCAGATCGCCTACAACGTGGCCTACCGCGGCCCGGGCTGGCGAAGCAGCGATGGCGGCGGCATCTATTGCAGCAGCAGCCATGATCTGTCCTTTTCCGACAACGTGGTCCAGCACAACGTCGTCAATCTGAACGCCAGAGGCGGCACGGGGGGCGGGATGCTGCTCTGGAGTTGTTACCGAACCGCCATAGCCCGCAATCTCTTTGAAGGGAACGCCAGCTCCGGTCAGGACTCGGGCTCCGGCGGCGGACTGTATACCTATGCCGCCCGCGACCTGACGTTGGAGGCCAACCGCTTCCTGGATAACCGTGCTTACCGGGGCGGTGGCCTCTATCTGGGGCACAATACCGGGTTCACCATGACCAACAACGTCGTAGCCGAGAACGTCGGCGGCTACGAGGGCGGCGGGATGGCCTTCGAGACCTGGCGCACGGAGCCGGTTACCGGCGCGTTGGCACACAATACCTTTGCCGCCAACAACAAGGGCAGCAGGGACGGGCGCATTGCCATCTACCTCAACGAGCCCTACGTTACGCTCGTCCTGACCAACAATCTCATCTACAGCCACACGTACGGCGTCTATGCCGTCACGACCAGCACCGCCCAACTTGACCACACGCTCTTCTACGCCCACAGCGACGGTGACGTGGGGGGGGCGGGGACCATCGTAAACGTCGACCCCATCACCGGTCAGGATCCGCTGCTGGACGCCGACTATCATCTGCGGTACGGATCCCCGGCCATAGATACGGGCGCGGCCCTGTCGTGGGTCGATGCGGATATGGACGGGGAGGAGCGGCCTAACGGCCTCGGCCAGGACATCGGCGCTGACGAGTACTACTTCCACTGCACGGAGGCCTTGAGGGACGTGGTCATCAGCGGCCCTGCCACGGGCGTCACTGAGATCCCCTACGCCTTCACCGCTGAGATCACGCCAGCCGACGCCACGCCTCCCATCACCTACACATGGTCGCCGGGGCCGGACGCCGGGCAGGCCAACGCCGTTGCCTCCTATGCGTGGGATACTTCTGGTACGAAGGCCATCACCGTGACGGCGGAGAACTGTGGCGGCGAGGCGACCGCGACGTGGACCGTCACGATCACAGGAGAGCCATGGAGGGTCTTTCTGCCGCTCGTCTTGAGATAAGGGGGTGGCCCAATCCTGCCAGCGAGTAGCGAAGACGTACTATTGAGCCTCCGGGACGCCTGGTGTATCCTATAACTGGAGCCCGTTCATAGTGCGGGTAGAGCCTGCCCTCCATGGCTACAGGTTTCTGGCGCAAGCCATTTGGAGGGCACCGGAGGAGGAGAGGAGGCCCGTGAAACCCAGGCTTGTCTTGTCTTTAGTGGTTGTATGGCTCATCGCCTTGGGCACTCTGGGGGGGATGATGATGGTCTTGGCCGCTTCCCCTCCACCCAGCAACGGCGGCCACGCTGGGATCAACGACCTCGGGGAGATGGACGGCAACCATCACCGCTGGTGGAACGGCGCGGTGCGGCACATCAAAACCGTGGACAGCGACGTCGGTGCCTACGCCGACGACCATCCCAACGCGGCCGGCAACCAGAAGGCCATTGGTGAGTTCGTCGACCTGCTCAACGTCTTCTACCACCGCTGGCAGGACAGGGCTGACTCCACCCCGTCGCTGACCCTCACCGCGCCCAATGGTGGCGAGACGTGGGTCGTGAGCACCACCCACCAGGTGCAGTGGACCACCGCTGGATCGGTGGACGAGGTCGGCCTGGCCTACGCCACTGACGGCTTCGTCACTAGCCATACCATCGACGGCTCGCTCGCCAACACCGGCACCTACAGTTGGACGGTGCCCGACGATCCAGGTTCCACAGTCCGGCTGCAGATTGCCAGTGTGATCAGCCCGACCGTCGTCTACGACGAAAGCGACGCCGTCTTCTCCATCTGCCATCCGGCCGATGTCGACTGTGACCAGGATGTCGACGTGGTGGACATTGGAGCCGTGGCCGGTCTCTGGCGCTCCGTCGCCGGCGACGGACGCTACGTCGGCCGGTATGACCTCAAAGACGACGGTGTCATCGACGTCGTGGACATCATGATGGTGGCTGCCGCCTGGGGCTCTTGTCCATCGGGTGATGCGCTGGCCCGGCCGAGTGACCTGGTCTACCAGGGTGCCTTCGCCTACCCCTCCGGGGAAGCGTGGGCCTACAGCGGTCACGCGCTGGCTCATTACCCCCAAGGTGACGCCAACGACCCACCGGACGGCTTTCCCGGTTCCCTCTATGCCGCAGGCCACACCAACGACGATCTGGTGGCAGAGATCACTATCCCGCAGCCGGTGATCTCGGATCAGTTCAATGACCTGCCCAGGGCCTCGGTGCTGCAGTCCCTGGCCGACGTCACAGGAGGGTGGATGGACGACTGCACCTACGCGGAGGGCTGCCAGTACCGCGAGGTGGACGGCCTGGCTTACCTGCCGAACGTCGACAGGATCGCCTGGAACCTCAGAGATTGGTACAACGTGGCTGCCTACGACCAGGATTCCCTGGGCTGGAGCGCCCTGGATTTGTCCAGCGCCCAGGGCGTCTGGCACGTCGGGGACCGCCCGTCGGACGGTGACGTCTTCCACAACGCCAAGACCTGCAACTACCTCTTCAACGCTTCCCAGACCTTCGCCGACGTGCACTTGGACGGGAAATGGCTCGTCGCCGGCAACCATCGGGAGGCGGGCGCCCTGGGTGGCTCCCAGGGGCCCACGCTCTACGCCCTCGCCCCCTGGCAGGACGGCAGCCCGCCCGCATCCGGGCAGGCCCTGGACGCTATGGCGCTGCTCTACTATCCCGAGATCTACCCCGGCTGCCTCGACGATCCGCAGCAGTGCCACTTCCCCGACTACCGGCCCAAGGACACATGGGGAGGCGGCGCTTGGCTGCAAACCGAGGGCAAGCGCGGCGTGCTGATCGTGGGGCGGAAGGGGCTGGGGCCGAACTGCTATGGTACCCAGGCCGAGTGCGACGGCGATCCATGTGATATGTACAAGGGCTACCACGCCTATCCCTACGAACCCCAGATCCTCTTCTACGATCCGGCGGAGCTGGAGGAGGTCGTCGCCGGGACCAAGGAGCCCTGGGAGGTCCTGCCCTACGATACCTACAGCCCGGTCGACCGCGTCTTCGATGCGGCATGCGCCATCCTCGGCGCCGCGGCCTACGACCAGCAGAACGGGCTGCTCTACGTCACCGAGCAGGCCGCCGGCCCCTGGGGGCAGACTGCGGTCCACGTCTGGCAGGTGGTGGAGTGAAGAAGTGTGCCAGGGGGGAGGGGCGGCCGGGAACGCCCGACCGCCCCTCCAGCCGCCGCGGGATGCGCATCCTCGCGGATGAGAACGTCCCCGGGGGTGCGGTCCGTGTCTTGCGAAGGCGCGGTCACGACGTAGCCTGGGTAGCTGCTGACACGCCGGGCGCTGGCGACCTCCACGTTCTCGAACGTGCCCAGGCTGAGTCTCGAATCCTAGTCACTTTTGACAAGGATTAGGGATTCGTTGCTTCCCCAATTCGCTGTAGTGCTTCGGGCACCCCCCCCCTCACCCCGTCTCCTCTTCTCCCCCTCCCCCGAGCGCCTCCCGCGCGCGCTCGATCTGCGCCCGCACCGCCGCCGGCGCCGTCCCCCCCTCTGCCGCCCGCGCTGCCACCGACCGCTCGAAGTCGAAAACCTCGTACACGTCCTCGCCGAACGCCGGGCTGATCGCCTGATACGCGCTCAGCGCCAGCTCGTCCAGCGAGACCCCCAGCGCCTCCGCGCGCTGCACCGCCTCCCCCACCAGATGGTGGCTCTGCCGGAACGGCACCCCCTGCCGGACCAGATAATCGGCCAGGTCCGTGGCCAGCATCCCCTCCTCCAGCGCCGCTGCCATCCGCTCGGCCTTCACCTCCAGCGTGTTGATCACGCCGACGGCGATGGGCAGCTCCATCTTCAGCGTGTCGATGGCGTCGAACAAGCCCTCCTTGTCCTCCTGCAGGTCCTTGTTGTAGGCCGTGGGGAGGCCCTTCAGCGTCGTCAGCAGCCCCGTCAGATGCCCGATCACGCGCCCGCTCTTCCCCCGCATCAGCTCCAGCGCGTCCGGGTTCTTCTTCTGCGGCATCAGGCTGGAGCCGGTGGCGTAAGCGTCGTCGATCTCGACGAAGCCGAACTCGCGGCTGGCCCAGATGATCAGATCCTCGGCCAGGTTGCTCAGGTGGGTCTGCGTCAGGGCCGCCCAGGCCAGGAACGCCACCACGTAGTCCCGGTCGTTGACCGCATCGATGCTGTTCGGCGCCACGGCGTCGAAGCCCAGATCCTGAGCCAACGCCTCGCGGTCGACGTCGAACGGATTCCCGGCCAGCGCCCCGGCGCCCAGCGGGCAGACCCGGGTGCGCTTCTCCACGTCCGTCAGCCGCTCTCGGTCCCGCTGTAGCTTCCAGAAGAAGCTCATCAGCCAGTGGCTGAACAGGATCGGCTGCGCCTGCTGCATATGCGTGTAGCCGGGCATGAGCACGTCCAGATGGGCCTCCGCCTTATCCACGATGGCCGTCTGCAGCGCCGCCAGCCCGTCATCCAGCTGGGCCATCTCGTCCAGCAAGTAGAGCCGCAGATCCGTTGCCACCTGGTCGTTCCGCGAGCGCCCCGTGTGGAGCTTCCCCGCCACCTCCCCCACCAGCTCCCCCAGCCGCCGCTCCACGGCGGTGTGGATGTCCTCGTCCCCGGGCGCCACCTCGAACGTCCCACCCTCGAACTCGCCGCGCACCTGCTCCAGCCCCTCGACCAGCGCGGCCCGCTCCTCCTCCGTGATCAGCCCCGCCCGCGCCAGCGCCCCGGCATAGGCGATGCTCCCCGCGACGTCCGCCGCGTACAACTGCCGATCAAACCCAAAGGAGTCGTTGAACCGCCGCATCAGCGCATCCGTCTCCCCCGCAAACCGCCCACCCCAAAGCGTCATCCCTCCGCCCCCTTACTCCCTACTCCGTACTCTCGCCTCATCGCCTTGTCGCTTTATCGCTCTATCGCCTAGTCGCGCTTGAACTTGGCGTAGTCCGGCGCCGCCAGATCCGCCGTATCCCCGTTCTCCAGGTCCACCAGCGCCTTCACCTTCAGCGGCAGGCCAAAGAGGTTGATGAAGCCCTCGGCGTCGCTCTGATCGTAGACGTCGTCCTTGCCGAACGTGGCGAACTCCTCGCGGTACAGGCTGAGGGGTGACTGGCGCCCCACCACCGCGCAGTGGCCCTTGTACAGCTTCACCTTCACGGAACCGGTCACCCGCTCCTGGGTCTTGGCCACGAAGGCCCGCAGCGACTCGTGGAGCGGGGTGAACCACTTGCCGTAGTAGGTCAGCTCGGCGAAGCGGTTCGCCACCACCTCCTTGTAATGGAGCGTGTCCCGGTCCAGGCAGATGCTCTCCAGCCCCTGATGCGCCGCGTAGAGGATGGTGCCGCCCGGCGTCTCGTAGATCCCGCGCGACTTCATGCCCACCAGCCGGTTCTCCACCAGGTCGGCCCGGCCCACGCCGTGGGCGCCGCCCACCTCGTTCAGGTGCGTCAGCAGCTCCACCGCCCCCATCGGCTCGCCGTCGACGGCCACCGGAACGCCCTCCTTGAAGTCGATCGTCACAGTGACCGGCTCGTCCGGCGCCTCTTGCGGGGACGCGGTCAGCGTGAAGACATCCTCGCTCGGCTCGTTCCACGGATCCTCCAGATCCGCGCCCTCGTGGCTCATGTGCCAGATGTTCCGGTCGCGGCTGTAGATCGAGCCCACCGATTGGCGGATAGGGATGCCGTGGGCGTCGGCGTATGCCAGGGCGTCCTTGCGGGAGCGGATGTCCCACTCGCGCCACGGCGCGATCACGTCCAGGAAGGGGTTCAGCGCCTTCACCGTCAGCTCGAAGCGCACCTGGTCGTTCCCCTTGCCGGTGCAGCCGTGGGAGACGGCGTCGGCCTCCTC
>CAZEQC010000118.1:0-10825 GCA_964514285.1 uncultured Anaerolineales bacterium
GATTGGTACGCTGCCCTTTCCAAGCCTGCCTGGAACCCTCCCAACTGGTTGTTTGGTCCCGTTTGGAGCCTCCTGTACCTGCTGATGGCTATCGCAGCCTGGTTGGTCTGGAGGAAACACGGGTTTGCTGGAGCGGCGCTACCACTGGGGCTGTTTGTGGTGCAGCTCGGCTTGAATGCCGCCTGGTCGTGGATCTTCTTTGGGCGGCACGAACTGGGCCTTGCCTTGATCGAAATACTGGTGCTTTGGGGCGCAATCCTCGCGACAATCATAGGATTCTGGAGACTGAACCCCATCAGCGGGATTCTCTTGGTGCCCTATCTCCTTTGGGTGACATTCGCATCCGTCCTCAATTTCACCCTCTGGCGACTCAATCGTTAGCGGAATGACTATCGTGCTGATCATTCGCTGGAAGAGATCCTGAGCGCCAGCCAGCCCATCGACCAGGATAGGCCAGCGGTGTAGCTGAGCGAAAACCGAGATGCGACCCGCTGCCGTGACCCGACCACTCCGTTCAGCAGCCTCAAGTATGGCTCTACTGAAAGAACGGAGCAGAGACCCTAAAGGTTTGAGAAGATTAAGGTCAAGTTCAGAGTGATTCTCCAAAGCTGCGATTCTGTCAGGAATCTGAAACTCACATCAAAACCTTTAGGGTCTGCGCGCTCAATGACCCTTTCTTCAGTGGGGCCAAGTATTCAAGTGTAAGGAGCTGTGGAGGTGCCCAACGTGATGCCAGACAACGAAGAGTCAAACCCGCGCAAAGGGACGAGCAATTGGAGGGAACTGACCGCAGCTGCGCTAGTTGTAGGAGGCGTTGTCCTGACCTATCTGCGCCCCCCCTGGATTATGCCGCTGTTCATTGTATTCCCGGTAGCTCTCTGGCTTCTGCTTTGGGGGCGTTTCAAAGCCAACCTGACTCGCAGGGATAGGGCAGCCAACCAAGGGGCCGCCAGCGCGCGTGCATCGACGGGACTCAGGACGTGCCCCTACTGCGCCGAAGACGTCAAGGCAGCAGCCACCGCGTGCCGCTACTGCGGACGGGAGCTGGAGCCAGGGAGGGCGCACCAGATTGCGGGAGGAAAGGCCACAACGGAGGAGAGAGAACGCCTCGGCATCGGAGATGCCCTCGTGGCATTTGCATTCCCCGTTGTGGGGCTGGCAGTCGCTATGGCCTACGTGTCCCGGGCTCGGTCCAAGGAAAGCGGGCTACGACTGGCCGCTATCTCGGTCCTAGGCGGGGCAGTCTGGTGGATGATCTGGCGTGCTATCTCAGGGCTCTGATGTGACTGTGACGGAGAAGATAGTCGACACTGCCCTCGACGACTCGTAGAAGGTCAACCTGACCACGCGGTGTCTGCTGAAGCTGATCTGGAGGCCGTCCTGGCCCAGCTGGGCTTCGACGGATGGCGCGGGACGTGATCCTTATCAACAGTTTGAGCCCTAATCGTAGGTATGGAACGGCGACTATCCATAACTGTGAATAACGGGCACAGAGGGTCTGCGTGAGGAAGATCTACGGACGGCAACTGTGCGAACATGACGCCGAGGCGCAGACAGAGGAAGAAAGCTGCCTCCGCGGCGTCTACGACAACGCGGTAGGGCCATTTCACACGTCTAGCCCACGCTTTTCAGTTGCTCTGAGCCCCGTCTCGGGGCGGCCTACGCGTGCTATCGAGCCTTATCTTGGGCCAGGCCGCCCTCGAGACGAGGGCTGGGAGCGGATGATCGGCACGTCGAGTCCATTGAGACGTCGCTCCATCTGTGACATCTGCCTAAACCATCGAAACGCCGTCCCCTTTGCGAGATCTGCGTAATCTGTGCCATCTGCGGACGCCAGCGGCGCTATCTACGGATCCCTTCGGCAGCCACCAGACCGATGTCCTTGTAGTACACCCCGTGCTTGTCTCGGGAGTCCTGCAGGTAGAAGCGCTTGATCTTCTTCCCAAACGTATGGTTCGACCGCGGCGTGATCCCGTTCTCCTGGCACCACTGCACGTAAGCCCGATAGAGCGCCTTGGCCCGCGTCTTGGCCTCCTGCTTCGGGATCGTGCAGTCCTCCAGGAACTGCCCCAGGATATCCTCCTCCCGCCGGTAATCCTCCGTGGCCTCGGTCACCGAGTCCGGCGCGAAGAGCCCGCCCCGCCGCTGCCACGCCAGGCAGCCCCTCACCAGCCAGGCCAGGATCCCCGGCGCCTCCTCCCGCAACCTCTCCATCAGGTACTTCTCCTTCCGGTGCTCGTTCTTCCGCCTCGGCTCGTCGACGAAGCGCTGCGTGAACTCAATCAGCCGCAGCCGATCCCAAATCGCCGGATCCTCGGCCACCACGTGGGGCCGGTTGTTGGTCAGCAGGATGATCAGGTAGCTGGGCGAGAATGTGACCGGCTTGCTGTGCAGCGTGCGGCAGGTGATGGTGTCGCCGCCGGTGAGCCGCTTGACCAGCCCCACGTTCATCACCTGCCCCTCGTTCAGCTCGCTGGCCCAGACGATGCGCATGCCTCGCAGGGCGTAGAGAAAGGGCTGTGGCCCGCCCGAATGGACCCGCCGGGCGGCCATCAGCGCGCTGGCCTCGGTGGGGCTGGCCAGCTCTCGGCCCAACACCGCGCCGACCGTCTCCAGCAGGGTGCCCTTCCCGTTCCGTCCCTCGCCCCACATGACGGGCAGCACGTGCTCCACCGCCAACCCCGTCAGCCCGTAGCCCAGCAGCCGCTGGACGAACCCGATCAGCTCCCGGTCGCCGGCGAAGATCTCCACCAGGAACCGCTCCCAGCGCGGGGCCGGGGCCTCCAGCCCCTCCCACCTGGTGGGCGACGCCTTCCGCACGTAGCGCGACGGCTGGCCCGACTGGCACGTCCCCGTCCGCAGGTCCACCACCCCGTTCCCCACCCCCAGCCGCCACGGATCCGCGTCCCACTCGTCCCCCGTCAGGGCCATGCTCGGCTGCGCCCGGGCCCGCCGCAGCGCGTTCTTGATCCGGTGCCGCTGGCAGAGCTTGCCCGCCCGCTTCGTCATATTCGCGGCCAGCTCCTTCTCCCCCCTCCTCTGCAGCTCCCCCGCCGCGGACAGATACTGGGAGGCCACCTGATAGGCCACCAGGTTCGACACCTGGTCCGTCCGGTCCGGCTCCCAGTGGTCCCCGCTCCACAGATACCACCGTCCCTCGGCGTGGTCGTAGACCAGCCGCTCCCGGTAGAGCGCCGCCAGCAACTCGCCGTCGCCCGTCTCCCCCCGCTCCAGCGCCGCTTTGACCCTGACCAGGGGCAGCCAATCGCCCGCCAGGTTTGGCTGGGGCAGGTCGATCGCGCCGCCCGCCTCCTCCTCGTCCTCCTCCCCGCCCGGCCCGGCGGCGGCGTCCACGGCCTCGGCCGGGCCCTTCGCCCTGGCCCCAGGCCTCTGCCCGGGCTGGTAGAAGGCGTCCTGGGCCCGGATCGCGTTGGCGATCGTCCCCTCGCCGTAGGTCCGGCCGTCGGCGTAGTGGCGCTGGTCCCACTTCTCCCGGTGCAGCCCCGAGCGGCGGAAGAGCTCGTCCATCTGCGACGCGTCGCCGCCGGTCCAGAAGGCCAGCAGCATGCAGAGCGCGAAGTCCGCCTCGCTCTGGGAGTCGTAGCCCGAGCTGTCGCCGGCGAAGAGGCGGGCGAAGGTGTCCCCGTTGGCCGCGCCCATGGCCCGCCGCAGGATCGAGGCCTCGTCCAGGCCGTCACCGCGCCGCCGCGGCCTCTCCGGCCGGCGCCTCCTTTTCCGGCTGAAGATCCGGCGGTGGAGCCTTTCCAGCGCCTCCTGCCGCGCCTCGACCGTCTCGTACCCCGGCAGCACCTGCCCCGTCATGGTGAAGTAGCGCAGCTCGTCGTACAGCTCCACGCTGCCCCGCCGCCGCCCGCCCGGGGGGAGCCGCCCCCGCAGGATCACGTGCAGCCCCTCGCCGCTGGGGCTCCACTCGGTGTAGGAGTCGATCGCCTCCACGATCTCCCGCGCCCACGGCGCCAGCTGGCCGTCATCGGCGCAGTGATCGAAATCGATGCCCGTCAGCCCGTCGTCGGCGGCGAAGACGAAGCCGACGCCGTCGTAGCCGTCGCGCCGCTGGGCGCTCACGGCCTGCTCGAAGGAGGACCAGGTTCGCGGGTCGTTGCTGCGGGCGTGGCGGCCCGAGGGAGTGTAGGGGACCTTGGTGCGGCGGCCCTGGCGGGCCTCCTCCCTCCAGACCACCCACTGGCGCCGCTTCCGCAGGCGGTCGGGGATCTTATCCAGCCCCATCATAGGTCGACCCCCAGCTCCTCGCTCAGCTCGTCCAGGGCCTGGTTGAGCGCCGCCCGCATCCGCGCGGCCGCCTCGGCGTCGGCCCGGGCGCGGCGCCGGCGCAGCAGCCTGGCCAGCTTGCTGCTGCTCTGCCCGTGGAGCTTCAGCGCGTTCCTCACCTCGCTGACCGGTGTGCCGCCGTTCTGGAGAGCCCGGTCCAGGTAGGTTGCCAGGCCCAGGTAGCGCTGGTAGAGGTCCTCGATCAGCCCGTCGATCGACCGGGCCTTGGGCTGATTCGATCGGGCGTAAAAGCCGTGCTTCAGGCGGTTCTGGTTTCCCTCGGGAGGGCCGACGGGCCTCTCGCCGCCGCCGTGGGGCCCGCAGCGCGGCGGATTGCTGCCCTGCACGGCCCAGCCTTCGCACGGCGAGCCGTCCTCACAGGTCGCCGTACAGCGGCGCCCCTTCGCCTCGGGCGATCGGTAGGGGCCGTGGACGCCGCAGCGCGGCGGGTCGCTGCCCGCCATGGCCCAGCCCTCGCAGCGAGAGCCGTCCGCCCGGATGGCGGTGCAGCGGCGCTTGGGTGGCGGCGGTTGCCCGGCTTTCTCGCCGTGAGCGCCGCAGCGGGGCGGATCGCTGCCCGGGACCGCCCAACCCTGACATGGCGAACCATCCTGGCAGGTGGCGGTGCAGCGGCAGTCGGGGGCCTCGTCCAGGCTCCTCCCGCCGCCGTGCACGCTGCAGCGGGGCGGGTCGGTGCCGCGGACGGCCCAGGATCGGCAGGGGGACCCATCCTTGCGGAGGGCAGTACAGCGATGGCTCATCGGTTCACCTCCTTGGGGAGCCGGCTGGGGCGGCGGGTAGCGCTCCGTCGCCCCGCGCGTCGTTGGTCAACTTAATCATACTACATGGGGGGGCTTGTTGTCAAATAGGTAAATTTGCGATATTTTTTGGGAAATAGCTCGCTAATTTGGGAAAACTCGAGGAGCGGCCCTTACAAGCGAGGGCCTGTCAGTCTCTCCCCTATCCCCCATCCGCCCCGGCGGTGTAGGGGTGTAGCTTGGTGTAGGGGGTTTGAGGTTTTTTCCCATGGGGTTTTCAATTGGTTACAAACTTTATCACAAAACCTACATACCCTACATATCCTACACCACCTTCGAGGCCAAACCGTCCTCCAGGATCAAGCCGTCGAGGTCGAGGACGCCACCGCCGCGACCGCCGAGGCCCCCAGACGTCAGGCCGGCCCTTCCCCTCCGCGGCGACTTCGGGTATACTACAGCTGCATAATGGGGAGCGAGGACCGGACCGACGCCCGCCCCCACTGACGGAGACGGACCACGCCGCGGCATCGGGTTCCGCTCCCGGCGATCCGTCGAGGAGGTGATGTGGCTAAGCGCCTGGTTGGGCCGCTCTGCAGTCGTCAGTCTGATACCTGGAGACAATCTTGCCCCTATACCTCACGCCGGCCTCAATCAGCTACCTGACCCAGGTCATCCTATCGCTGGCCATCACCGCCACTCTGGCCTGGCGCCTCTGGAACGAGCCCCAGAACAGGTCCCCGCAGATGAGACTGCTGACCGGCTTTTTCGCTGCCGTCACCCTCTTCATCGGGCTGCTCTTCCTGGATGCCGCCTTGTCGCCCTCCCCGCGCCTCTTCGCCGTCTATGCCCAGAACAGCGTCCTGGCCTTGGCCCTGGTCTTCCTGCTCCAGTTTGCCTACCGCTTTCCCCGCTCATTTCCCCGGCGCGCGTGGGAATCCCGCGCCAGCTTGGTCGTCAGCCTGGCCTACCTCCTGTGGGAAACGTCCTATATGGTCTACCGCTACGTCTCGCTGCTGGGGCAGGGGACGGTCTACTATCGCCCTGTCTTGCCGGACTATGTGAACGCGCTGATCCTGCTGTGGGTGCCCATCGCCTTCCTGCGCCAGAGCGTCGCGGCCGACCCGCGCCCGGTGAACGCGCTGGTCAAGCTGTGGAGGCCGCAGGGGAAGGGCGCGCGCCGCGCGCGCAGCTTCGTCTTCATCTTTGGGATTCTGTTCGTGTTGGGCACCGTCAACCTTCTGCGCACCTACGCCGTCATCTCGACCGCGCTCTACAACGTATTCCTCTCCCTCGGCATCCTGGCCGCCTTGTGGCTTTTCGCCTCCACCTACATCGACGTCATTCCCGGCGGCGTATCGGTGCTGGCGCGGTTGTCGATCCTCACGCTGACCCTCTTTCTCGCCCTCCTGGGGGCGGTGGGCTGGCTGATCGCCCCCCCTTACATCGCCATCTATCGCCCCGACCTGGCGGATCGTCAGACCCTCCGCTTCACGCCCAACGCATCCGGCGGGTACGACGTGGCCCCCGTCGATTTCGCCTTCGAGACCGAGCTGGGCGATCGGCTCAACGTGCGCCCCGTAAACGAGGCCCGCAATCAGCGCATCGACTTCGTCTTTCCCTTCTACGGGCAACGGTATACCGAGATCTACGTCGCCAGTTCGGGCGTCGTCGGCATCGGCGAGCGCTTCTGGCAGCCCAACATGCAGGCCCGCTCCGTCGCCGCGCCCGCCATCTTCCCGCTCATGATCGACCTGGATCCCAATGCCGGCGGCGGGTTGTACGCCCGCCGCGAGCCCGACCGCCTGATCTTGACCTGGGACCACCTGCCGGCTCAGTACCGACCCGAGGCGGTCTTCACCTTTCAGACGGTTCTCCACGCCAACGGTGTCTTCGAGGTCACCACCAATGGCCTCCCCTTACCCTTCCGCTTCGACCCGGACGAGACGCCGTCGGCGAACCCTTGGGTGCGCGGCGCGGTCCCGGGCCGGGGGGAATGCCTTCACACCACCACCGCCTCCCTGTCCGGGCCGCGCCAGGAGGGTCAGCTGGCCATCGTCCAGAACTACCACCTGGACTTCCGGCGGTATCTCCACGCCTTCATGCTTCCCCTGGCCTGGGTGGTGCTCGGCGGCAGCTTGATGCTTATACTGGTCCTGCCCCTCCTACTCCGGGACGCGCTAGCCAAACCCCTGAACGTCCTCCTACATGGGGTGCGACAGATGGAGGCGGGCAGCCTGGATGTGCGGGTTGCCATCCAGAATCAGGATGAGATCGGTGCTTTGACCCTCGCGTTCAACAACATGGCTTCCAGGTTGCACGATCTGGTGACGGGCCTCGAACGGCGGGTGGCGGAGCGAACCTCGGAGCTGGTGGCGCAGAACGCCGAGTTGGACGCCTTCGCCCACACGGTGGCTCACGATCTCAAGAACCCGGTGGGCGTCATCGTCGGTTTCGCCGAGCTTCTGGTCCAGGAGCGTGGAAACCTGTCACCCCAGGAGATAGCCACTTCCTTGGGCCACATTCTGCGCACCAGTCACAAGCTCGACAGGATCATCGAGGAGTTGATGCTGCTCACCGGCGTCCGCAGGCAGGAGGTGGTGCTCGAGCCGCTGGACATGGGCCCGATCGTCGAGGAAGCCATCGCGCGTCTGCAGGCCCTCATGCGGGAGGAGCAGGCGCAGGTCACCCTGATCGACACAGCCGCCTGGCCGCGAGCGCTTGGCTATGCGCCGTGGATCGAGGAGGTCTGGGCCAACTACATCAGCAACGCCATCAAGTACGGCGGCCGGCCGCCCGTGGTGGCCCTGGGTGCGGAGCAACAGATCGACCCATCGACGGGCCAACCGGCCATGGTCCGCTTCTGGGTCCGCGACAACGGCCCCGGCCTGAGCGCGGAGGGCCGAGATCGACTCTTCACCCCCTTCACACGCCTGGAGCCCGCCCGCGTCCAGGGGCACGGCCTGGGCCTCTCCATCGTCCAGCGAATCGTCGAGAAGCTAGGCGGCGAAGTCGGCCTGCAGAGCGACCCGGGCCGAGGGAGCACCTTCTACTTCACCCTCCCCCCGGCGCCCACCGAGGCGTAGATTAGCCCATCATCCTGTCAGTCTTGTAAATCCTGTCAAAAACCCATCCGCTCTTGCCGCAGGATCTTGAACTCGCGCGTACACGACCTCCTGTTCTTTCCCCAGTCTCCCTCCCCACTGGTATCATACA
The DNA here is from genome assembly GCA_964514285.1 of uncultured Anaerolineales bacterium. Lineage (GTDB taxonomy): Bacteria > Chloroflexota > Anaerolineae > B4-G1 > B4-G1 > SKLM01. Next base: position 8,262 of record CAZEQC010000118.1, read on the forward strand.
CCACCTCGCCCACTGTCGTGTCAAGCTGCACCAGACAAAGATGCAAACCATCAAGCGTGCCCCACAGCCTGCGAGGGCGCCGTGGCGTCCTATGGAGAGCAGCGGTGTCCGCTGGCCTATCACCACCCGCTCGTCACCCTGCTGATGGGTGCATAACTGCTTGACCGACTACGCGAACTGGGTTATACTGATGACCGGTTATTGAGTCTTGGAAAGGAACTGCGATGCCCAGAGAAGGACAAGCCCAACTGCTCGTTTGGATCGACGACGACAAGAAGGAACGCTTCAAACACATGACCGCCACCCTCGACACGACCATGAAGGACGTCATCGAGCCGTGCATCGATGAATGGATGGAGGAGAACGCAGACCGGTACAGAGAAGCCCTGTTGGCCCTTGCTGAACCTGGATAGCCTGAAGCATGGTGACGGAGATCTCCCCGGCCGGGTGCCGATCACGCCGAGGTCTGTGACCACTTGAGCAGCGATGATGGAAGCGGTTTCTCTGGAAAGCGATGGCCGAGTCAGTGCTGGTTGTGGGTGTCTACCTCCTTGTGTTGGTCTTTGCTGTGATGGTTCTTGTCTTGGCCTTTCTGTGATGGGCCTATCACTTCATTTTCTGAGCGAACGGAGTGCGTTGAGTGACGTTCAAACTAGAATGCGGGCCGTGTAAGGGGCAGGGATTCTACTACCCCTTTCCAGCGGACATCTGTGTAGTCTGTGGGGGACATGGCGAGATGGAGATCCCAGGTGATCCTTCGGACTATGACTGGTGTAAGATTTGTGGTGGCAAAGGATTTCGGTATCCCTACCCACGTGAGACCTGCAAAGTCTGTGGGGGCACAAGGGTAGTGAGTAAGAATCGAATCAAGACTGTATCACCTCCCGGCCTAGATGCGCCCCGGGTCCCTCCACGAGAAAGCGCAGAACAGTGTTTCGACAACATCGAAGAAACACTCGATCATAGCAGCATAGAGCAACCCCTGAGAGAAATCGCTCTCTATGACCTCCACCAAGCTAGCATTGCCTACGAGAGCAAAGCATACAAGGCCTGCATCGTACTGCTTGGCGCCGTACTCGAAGGGATAATGCTTGGCACGCTTCGGAGAAAGGACGTGATTCTTGCCATGCGAAACGATCCTGATCCGCCCATAGTGATTCGTCGGCTAGGGCTCTCAGATCCTCAACTAGGTCAGAAGATAGCTGAGAGACTACGTTTCGAGGACTACAAGAATGCTGTCAAGCACCTCATCCCTGAGCTGGAAAAGGAAAAAGCGGAGGCAATTCAGGAGTTTCGAAACACAGTGCACCCTTGGAAGGCAATACAAGAGCCAAGTCTGTACGCTGAGCCTGATCAGACAAGATCTCTGAATCTACTCACTGCGCTGGCAATTATTGTTCGTCACATTGCAGCTTGGAAACCTTGACGAGACGGACCACATTCTGCATTAGACTGGCAAAGCTCTGGTAGCATTGGGAGAAAGAGTGTGCAGTGGGTGAATTGCGGCAGTATCAGAGTGACACGGACCTGAGCTTGGTCCACAGGATTAGATTGTTTGCCAGGGACGCAGAGGTCCTTCTAGATCTACTGTGGATTTGAGGTGTTAAGTGGGACGAGACTTCAAGCCAGTGCTAGTGGCGGTTGTTTTCCTTCTCCTGGTTGGAGGTATAGCTGCTCTGGTGCAGTTCTTGTTGCTGCCAAAGTTGCCAACAGAATACTTGACGGATTACTTACCAGAGTACTTGCCAGAGCGTTGGCGGAGGGGTTTGCTTTCCTTGGGAACCTCAGTTTTTGTCGTCCTGGTAGTGATACGTTTCATGAATGATGCTCTGGGCAGTTTCGCTGACCATACCGGCATCACTTGGAAAGACCTAGTCAGTTCCAATCCCGAACCAACTCCGTCTCGCCTTGACGGGGTAGAGGATCTGATAGACAGTATTCAGTCAGCTTTGCACGACCACGATCGGCGATTGCCTTATGCTCTTGCCCTGTGCTTGGATCTGTGTGAGCGATTCGATCTACCTGATGATTATGGTATTTGGCTCAGGAAGGAACTCAACGGGTACAACGACTACGCCGGGTTTCAAGACAGCTTTGACAGCATAGACGCCTTCGATTATTGGATGGAGCGGTGGGCAGCACACCGACGCGTCAAGCCATATGTCAAATTCGTGGGGTATGCTGAGGATTCAAGACGAGTGATCACGGAGAAGCTCAAGACAAATCCGTTGTTTGTCGCTTTCCCAATAGCGGAGATAATAAGAAGAATAGAGACTGCGCGGAATAGCCCCACTCAGGAGATAGCGTATCCTTTGAGGCGTGTTGACCCGAAGGAGATCGAGAAGATTGAGAAGATCTTCGCGAGTACACTCCCAGGAACCGAGATCCCACATGACTTGCAGGTCTTCCTTCACGTTTCAGATCTGGAGCGAATCCTTGATGGAGTGCGTGCGATTGCTCTCTCATTGCTAATCGTGGCTCGCTCGCAGGGTTGGTAGCGGCTAAGGCGAGGAGATGGTAGTACAGGCATTCCGTCAAGTCCCTGGAAGACCTGAGTCAGGCAG
>CAZEQC010000119.1:0-10635 GCA_964514285.1 uncultured Anaerolineales bacterium
CCGGGTCGACGCAGCCACCGATGCCCTCCTCTTCGCCAGCGGGATGAACGCCATCACCACCACTCTGCTCACGTTGCTCTCCAGCGGAGATCATCTGGTGGTGACCGACGGGTGCTACAGCCGCACGCAGCAGTTCGTCCGGGAGTTCCTCCCCCGCTGGGGTGTCGAGGCCACCTTCCTCGAGGCCACCCACCAGGAGCCGCTGGGCGCCGCCCTGACCGACGCCATCCGGCCCAACACCCGCGCCATCATGTGTGAGACGCCCACCAACCCCTACCTGCGGGTCATAGACCTCGCTCAGGTCGTCGAGGCCGCCCGCCAGCACGACGTTCTCACCCTCATCGACAGCACCTTCGCCACCCCCGTCAACCTGCGCCCCTTGGAACACGGGCTCGATCTGGTGATCCACAGCGCCACCAAGTACCTGGGCGGCCACAACGATCTGCTGGCCGGCGCCGTGATCGGCCCCGGCGACCTCATCGACCAGATCAAGGCGACGCGCGACGTGCTCGGCGGCGTGGGCAGCCCCCACGACGCCTACTTGCTCGTACGCGGCCTCAAAACCCTCGACCTGCGCGTCCACCGCCAGAACGCCACCGCCCAGCGCGTGGCCGAGTACCTGGCGGAGCACCCGGCAGTGCGGCGCGTCCACTATCCTGGGCTGCCCAGCCATCCCGACCACCAGGTGGCCCGACGGCAGATGAGCGGCTTCGGAGGCGTGGTCAGCTTCGACATCGACGGCGACCTGGAACGGACGGGCCGCTTCGTCGATCGGCTGCGCCTGCCCTACATCGGACCGACGCTGGGCGGCGTGGAGAGCGTTGTCCGCCAGCAGGCCATCTTCGCCTCCTCCGATCCCGCGGAGCGCCGCAAGCTCGGCGTGGCCGACAACCTGGTTCGCTACGCCATCGGCATCGAGGACGCCGGGGACATCGTCGCCGATCTCGACCAAGCCCTGAGTGGGCTCTAGGGGGTGCCAGCCATGATCGTCCACAAGTTCGGAGGCACCTCCGTCGGCAGCCCCGACCGTTTCGCCAGCGTGGCCGACATCGTCCTCGCCCATTACGCCCCGCCCTCCCGGGACTACAGACCGACAGACGGAGACAATGCGGCTCCCGACCTAGCCCGCTCGGACGGCGACGGCTCTGAGAATCGGGCGACGGTAGTCGTCGTCTCCGCCATGAGCGGCGTCACGGACCAGCTCATCGCCGGGGCCCGCGCCGCCGCCCAGGGTCGCGACGCGGTCTACAGGCAGATCAAGGCTGACCTCCTCAGCCGGCATCTCGACGTCGTCGAAGGTCTGCTCCAGAAGAGCGCCCATCGATTGGAGGTGGGAGGCTACGTCGAGGATCAACTCCACGACCTGGAGCGACTCTACCGCAGCATCGCTGTGCTGGGCGAATTGACCGCCCGTGGCCGCGACGCCGTGGCCTCCTTCGGGGAGCACCTCTCGGTGCACATCCTGGCCGCCTTGCTGCGGGAGCGCGGCGTCCGTGCCCAAGCCCTCAGCTCCAGCGATGTGATCGTCACCGACGACACCCACGGCGCGGCGACGCCCCTGATGGAGGCGACGCAACGGCGCCTGCGCGCCAGGATCGCTCCACTGATCGAGCGTGGGGTGCTGCCCGTCATCACCGGCTTTATCGGAGCAACAGAGGAGGGGGTCACCACCACCCTGGGCCGCGGCGGCAGCGACTTCTCGGCAGCCATCATTGGCGCCGGTCTCAATGCCGACGAGGTCTGGATCTGGAGCGACGTCGATGGCATTCTCACCGCCGACCCCAATATCGTGCCCCACGCCGGTACCCTCACCGAGCTCTCCTACGTCGAGGCCGCGGACCTGGCCTACGTAGGCGCGGAGGTCCTCCATCCCAAGACCATACGCCCCCTCGTCCAGCGCGGCATCCCCCTGCGCATCGTCAACAGCTTCAATCCCACGCACCACGGCACTCGGATCGTCGAATCGCCCGGCGCCGATCGTCACGTCCTGCCCGCCATCATCTCCACCACCGGCCTGGGCATGATTGCCATCGGCAGTCGCGACGATACCTGGACCCTGGAGATGGCCGCGCGCGCCCTCCGGCGGCTCAGCGAGAACGGCCTGGAGGTGCTCATGTTCTCCCAGTCTCTCTCGGAGCACAACCTCAACCTGGTCGTTCGCCGGCGGGATCAGGACCACTGCCTCACCGTCCTCCGCCGAGCATTCGAGAACGGACGCCGCTCTCCCTCTCCCTCGGGGGAGAGGTTAGGTGAGGGGGGAAAACCCTTCCGCCTCGGCGTCAAGGAGAGGGTAGCCACCGTCTCGGTGGTCGGTATGCCCGGCTGGGACGGACGGCGGAACGACATCGTCTCCCGGGCCTTCGCGGCTCTGGGACAGCATCAGACCCGCGTCATCGCCGTGGCGCAGGCGGCGACGGAGCACTCCGTCTCCTTTTGCATCCCCGAGGCGCAGCTCCACGACGCCGTCTGCTTCCTTCACCGCCAGCTCGGCCTGGAGGACGAGGTCAACCTATGCTTATGACAAACCGCCAAACCCCAGCGACTGCCCAGCGCACGATCGGCCGGAGCCGCGGGCTCCACGGCCGCATCCGCGTACTCGGCGACAAGTCGATCTCCCACCGCACCCTGCTGCTTGGCTGCCTGGCCCAAGGGATCAGCCGCGTGCGCGGATTCCTCCCTGCCAACGACTGTCTGGCCACGCTGGGCTGCGTCCGGGCCCTGGGCATCGACGTGGAGACGTCCGATCCCCAGGCCCCGACCGCGCTGACCATCCACGGCCGCGGGCTCCACGGACTTCGCGAGCCCGACGAGTCGCTGACCTGCGTCCGCTCGGGCACCACCATGCGGCTGCTGGCCGGCATCCTGGCGGGTCAGCCCTTCGACACCGTTCTCACCGGCGAGCCGCAGCTGCGGCGGCGGCCGATGGAGCGCATCGCCCGCCCGCTGCGTCGCATGGGCGCCGCCATCGAGACGACCGACGGCCACGCCCCCCTCACCATCCAGGGGCGGAGCCTGCACGGCCACGAGCACGTCTTGCCCGTCGCCAGCGCCCAGGTCAAGAGCGCCATCCTCCTGGCCGGGCTCCACGCCGACGGCCCCACCGTGGTCCACCAGCCTGGGCCGGCCCGCGACCACACCGAGCTGATGCTGAAGGCCATGGGCGCCGACCTGACCATCGCTGGCCTCTCCGTGGCCCTGACGCCGCCCGCTGACCCTCTCGCCCCCCTGGATCTCATCGTCCCCGGGGACATCTCGTCGGCCGCCTTCCCCCTGGTTGCCGCTATGCTGTCGCCGGGCTCGGCGGTCACGGTGGAGGGTGTGGGTGTCAACCCCACCCGTACCGGGCTGCTCGACGTGCTGGAGCGCATGGGCGCGGTCGTCGACGTCCACAATAGGCGTCGCGAGGGCGGCGAGCCGACCGCCGACGTGACGGCGCGGACCTCCGCCCTGGACCCCGTCGAGGTCAGCGGCGACACCGTGGTCCGCATGATCGACGAGTTTCCCCTGCTCGCCGTGGCCGCCACCCAGGCCCAGGGCGCCACCGTCGTCCGCGACGCCGCCGAGCTGCGGGTCAAGGAGACCGACCGCATCGCCGTCATCGCAGCGGAGTTGAGCAGTATGGGGGCCCGCATCGAGCCCCAACCGGACGGCTTCGTGGTCACCGGCCCCACCCCGTTGCAGGGCACCATCGTCGACAGCCACGGCGACCACCGCATCGCCATGGCCCTGGCCGTGGCCGGCCTCATTGCCGACGGTCAGACCACGCTCCAGAATGCGGCCTGCATTAGAGACTCGTTCCCCAGTTTCGTGGAAACGATGCAGTTCCTGGGAGCCAGCATCGTCTGACGCAATCAAGCCATGCACGACGTCCGACACACTTACACCGAGCTGCCCGGAGAAGACATAGGGAACCACGGAGAGAGTGGGGAGAAGACGCCCGCCTGTAGTACCAGTAGACCCAATTGGCGCAGCCTGGATCGTGGGTGTCGCTCTGCGTCCCGCAGTCACCCGAGATCCAGGTCGGCAGCGGGGATGCCGCTGCGCTTACGGCAATCCCCTGGAAGCGGTCTTGGATCCACTGAGTCCATCTCTGTGCCGTCTCTGTGCCCCTCTGTGGAGACGCTCGACAATCGCAATCATCGTATAGAGGAGAGACACCGTGCCTCCACACCCCATCGACGCCCGCACCCAGCTCGTTGGCCTGATTGGCTGGCCGGTGGAGCACAGCCTGTCCCCGGCTATGCACAACGCCGCCTTCCGACACCTGGGGCTCAACTGGCGCTACGTCCCCCTCCCTGTGCCACCCGGGCAGGTTGAAGCCGCGGTCCGGGGCCTGAGTGCCCTGGGCTTTCGGGGCGCCAACGTCACCGTACCGCACAAGCAGGCCGCCCTGCAGGCCCTGCATGCCACGCCCTCCCACCAAGCGGAGGCCAGCATAGCGGCCGACGCCCAGGCCCTGGGGGCGGTCAACACCATCGTCGTCAGCCGCGGCGAGGATGAGGACCACGAAACCACGCTCAACGGCCACAACACCGACGTGACCGGCTTCATCGGCGCGCTGCAGGCTGGCGGCTTCCGGCCGCCGGGCAGCTCGGCCGTCGTCGTCGGCGCCGGCGGCGCCGCCCGGGCCGTCGTCTACGGCCTGGCGCAAGCCGGAGCAAAGGAGATCGTGGTCCTTAACCGCACCCCGGCCCGCGCCCAGGCCCTCGTCTCCAACCTCCGCTCTGCGGTGCCGGACCCGCCGTCCCCCCTCCGATCCTTGTCGCTCACCAAGGAGACCCTCATCGACGCCGCCCGCGCGGCCCAGCTCCTGGTCAACGCCACCCCCGTCGGCATGTGGCCCCGCGTCGACCGCTCCATCTGGCCCGAGGGGGTCGCGATGCCGCCGCACCTGACCGTCTTCGACCTGGTCTACAATCCCCTGGAGACGAAGCTCCAGCGCCAGGCCCGCGCCTCCAGCGCCGGCGCCCTCGATGGCCTGGACATGCTCGTCCGGCAGGGCGCCCTAGCCCTGGAGCTGTGGACCGGCCGCGACGCGCCTGTCGCCGTGATGCAAGCCGCGTGCCGGCGCTCTCTCCACGCCTCACGGCGATGACCTCAGAAGAGACCACCCCCCGCGCCTCCACCTGGACCGCTGGCGTGACCAAGGCCGCGCCCATCGTGCTCGGCTACATCCCCATCGGCCTGACCTACGGCGTCCTGGCGCAGAAGGCGGGTCTCTCGACCTTCAACGCTATCGCGATGTCCCTGCTGGTCTACGCCGGCTCGTCCCAGCTCGTGGCGGCGGGCCTGTTCGCGGCCGGCGCCCCCGCCGCCTCCATCATCCTCACCACCTTCGTCGTCAACCTGCGCCACCTGCTCCTCTCGGCTGCCGTGGCCCCGTTCCTCAAGCGCTGGAGCAAGGGTCAGCTGGCCGCTTTCGCCTACGAGCTGACCGACGAGACCTTCGCCCTCCACACGGCCCAGTTCCGCTCTGGGAGGCCGGACCGTCGGCCCGCCAAAGCGGAGATCTTCGCCATCAACGTCACCGCCCAGGCGTCATGGATCGCCGGGACCGCCCTGGGCGTCGCGCTGGGCCAGGTCATCGGCAACGTCGAGCCCTTCGGGCTGGACTACGTCCTGCCGGCTATGTTCATCGCTCTCATCGTCCTCCAGATCGAGGACCGGGGCCAGATCGCCGTCGCCCTGATCACCGGGGCCTCGTCCGTTGCCCTGCTCATTGCCGGCGTCGATCAGTGGAACGTCATCATAGCCACCGTCATCGGTGCCACGCTGGGCGTCTTCATCGAGCTAGGATCGACACAGTCACCATGGACCAACGAACCATCTTCCTGACCATCCTCGGCATGGCCGCGGTGACCTACCTACCCCGGCTCATGCCCACCTGGCTGCTCTCGTCGCGGGACCTGCCCCGCTGGCTCGTCCTCTGGCTGCGCAACGTGCCAGTGGCCGTCCTCGCCGCCATGCTCTTCCCGGCGATCGTGACCCAGCGTGGGGAGCTCTGCATCAGCCCTCGCAACCTCTTCCTTCTGGCCGCCTTCCCGACCCTGCTGGTGGCGTGGAAGACCCGTAGCCTCTTCGGGTCGGTGATTACGGGCCTCGCCGTGGTGGCGTTGGCGCGGCTGCTGCTGCCGCTTTAGGGCCCGCGCTCGGGCAGAGCGGGCTCTTTTGGCGTTTTACTGGCGTCGTCCTATTCAGTTAGTCCCGATCAAGTCAAATACCCATTGAGCTACCACGTCGTTAGCATGTTGCGTGAAACAGTACACGGGCTTGTCTCTTGCGACCTTCCATGGTATACTGGGGGCAGGTAACATGCTTTGAGCTTGCACTGCCATTGCTTCTCCTCTACATGTGGTAAGCGGGCATGGACGACTTCGCAACCCGGCAGGTAAGATCATTTAGAACACCATCTGCCTGATCGCCTTTTGAACGCAAACGCCCGCGCCGGGCGGAGATGAACCTTCTGATACAGTGTCGATTCCACACCATTGACTCGTCTATGGGAGGCTTTTCGAAACGGGTATTCCCCGTTCGACGTATCCCAGCGGAACGGAATTCCTATCAATCATACCTGGCAGCACATCGCTTCCCTGGCGACACGCCGCAAGTTGGCACCATCATCCGGGAATTCGTGCACAATCACAAAAAGGAGGCAAGCCTATAGCCTGATCTCCAGAACAAGTAGCGGCCAGGTCGTCGTCGAATGGGTCAGTTCAGTGAACTGAGACGGCAAAGCAGCTGTGGAAAGGAGACACTCGATGAAGATGGAAGCCTATCGTGATGCATTGCGTTTCAAAATGCCCAAGGTGCTTATGGAAGCCTTCGCTAAGGAGCCCCGTGTCGTGATCAAATGGCGTCCCGATGGCATTTGGCCAATCGGTCCTGAGCTTCTGCTGAGAACCGAGATAGTCGAGCAAATGTTGCACAGCGAGGAGTTCCTAGAGAACTTTGAGATTGTGGTGATGCCCAAGACTTAGAACGACGGCAGCTGGAGGCAGGTATGCAGGGTCATTGCGTGCCTGCCTCCTCCACTCTGCCGCACACCCCAGAATCGAGGTCTTCCAAATGGACACCAATCCCCCTGAACTACCTTTTCTAAACAGCGTCGGGTTTATGCTGACCTATAAGTGCACCATCACCTGTCCGCACTGTATTGTCGAGGCCGGCCCGCACCGAAAGGAGGAAATGCGCCTCGAGCAGGCCCTGGCCTGGGTCGAAGAGGTAAGCGCCTATCGGGACGGGTACGTCAAAGGCCTGGCCCTGACCGGCGGCGAACCCTTTTGCAACCTGGAGAATCTTGCCCAAATCTCAGCGTACGCCAAGGGTTTGGGCCTCATCGTTTCGGTGGTTACGAATGCCTATTGGGCGTCTACCAAGCAAGCGGCGTTGGACACACTCTCGGAACTGCCCGCCATTCAGATGGTTTCCATCAGCACAGACGTTTACCATCAGCGGTCGATACCATTTGACTACATCAAGCATGCTGTTTGGGCAGCCAAGCAACTGGGACGGCTCTACAACATCGCGGTTTGCACGGACAACGAAGACGATCGGCAGTACCAGAGAATCATCGAGGATTTGGAGGCAATGGGTGAAGCGGACAGAATCAGGGCATCAATAACCTTTCCAGCGGGCAGAGCAAAGAAGAAGGCGCGTTACTTCAGCTATCGCACGGCGCACGAGCCGACGGTTGCGGCGTGTTCAATGGCAGCGTCGCCGGTCGTCTTTCCCGATGGAAGCGTGATCGCCTGCATAGGACCTGTGCTCGCTTTGCCCCCTGCGCATCCTTTGTTCCTTGGCAATCTGCGACAGGAGGCGTTGTCAGAGATTCTCGACCGATCCGAGTTGAACCCAGTGCTGCACATCATCAGAGCTTGGGGCCCACACAAGTTAGTATCACTCCTGAGACAACACGGATGGGACGCGCTGCTTCCTGAAGAATACATCTGCAACTGCATCTGCGATGTCTGCTACAAGCTAATGTCCAATGAGCGAATCGTTGACGCTCTGGAGGAGATCCTCCAAGACGAGCAAATCAAGCAGACCGTCGCCTACGCAAGATTGTATTATCTGAACGAGACGACCATGCTCGAACGGTATCATCTGACCAGCGCTGACCGCTCTGAGCGCCACGACTTGGATTCCTACGCTGATGTAGCGCTGATCACACCATCCAAAACCAGCGAGCCAAGCTAGCGGGCCGTACGACAAGGGGCTGATCCCGGCCCGCTAATCGATGATCCCAGAGATCTTGGGGGCTGCCCCAACCCGCACAGCTTCGCTAACTGAACCTCTGAAGCCTGCATTGGGGCGATCCCCGTTTCAGTCGCCGAACCTAAACGTCTCCACGACCCCTGGGATCAAACCCGTGACCACCGGTTCATCCACCCGCCGCTTGGCGAATCCCCCATAGTTGTCGTTGAGGACGACCCGCACCGTCTCATCCCCCGGATCCTGGAAGACGTACCGCACCAGCTGCACCTCATCGCTGACCACCTCCACCTCGCGGACCGCCTCGATGCCGTTGACGTCCAGCGCTTCCTCCGTCGTTGGCTCCGGGTGCGCCCGTCGGAACTGGTCCATAGATCCAACGTAGACCTCCAGGCTGATGGCTGGCACGGCAGGTGGGGCATCGGGATCGGGCGGGCCGCTCGTCCGCTCGAACCGTTCAGCCCACGTCTGGGGAAAGAAGATCACACTCCGCTCCAGCGACCAGTCTGCTGGCGTGCTGGGCCCGTCCGTCGGCATCTCCTTGAAGGTCCAATCCTGCGGGGCCTTGAAGCGAAAGCCATACGTCTCGTCCTCGAACGTCTGCCAGTCCGCGCTTAGGTCGGGCTCAGGGATGGTCCCCGACTGGACAGCGACTGGGGTCCCGTCAGTTGGGTCCTGTCCGGCGTCGCGAGACTCTTCGGGCACCACCAGAGCGTCCCGATCCCCCGTCGCCGATGGCTCCGGCTCAGGAGGCGCCAGGATCTCGCCCCGGAAGGTGAGCCGTCCGTCCTCCTCGACAATGGAGAACGTCTCGCGAGTCGCCCCGTACCCCTCAGCCCCCCACGTCAGCTCGTAGCGCCCTGCCTCCAGCGCGCCGCGCCAGCTGGCTGACCAGGCCGTATCACCGGGCTCCAACGCTCGCAGGGGCACGACGTGGGCGCTGGCCTTCAGCTCGCCGGAGGGCACGTGCCGCACCTCCATCTGCCCGTTGAAGCTCTTGTCCCCCGGAAACGTCCCCTGCCCAGCGTTGCACACACCCAGGCTGGCGTGGAACTCCTGTTGGGCGTCGACCTGCATTGCGACCTCGAACGTCAACTGCGGCTCCTCCTGAGCCCTCGACAGAGGGCTACAGCTCACCAAAGCCATCATCACTATCATCACTGCCGCGAACAAGAACCTATCGCCCATCGTTACCATCGTGATCACCTCCTACTGCTTGGTCGACCATCTATTGCGCCCCCTCGGGGATCGTCATAGGACCTCAATCGTCCATCCTTCGCCTGCTATGAACGGCTGAGGTCGCTGCCACGAGCCAGGCCACGATCCTTCCCCTCATCCTCAGTATACGAGCTCGCGCTGCCGAGGGCATCCCTCCGATAGGCGAATCGGTACCTGGTCAGGTGACCAGGCACCGAGGGGAGCGGACCTTCCGCCCTTGTTCGCCACCACGCTACTCAGCCTGGAGAGCGACGTCCACGATCTTCCAGTCCCCGTCGATCCGCTTCAGGCTCACCAGGCGCTCGCTCGGCTCCGGGTTCCCGCCCCAGAACATCTCCACTATCACCAGAGCCTCATCGCCTACCAGCTCAAGCCCAGTTCCGCTGGGCCACTCGCCCACTGCCACCTCCACCGGCACGTCCTGCGCCAGGAGGAACGGATCGTATCCGCCATGATGGAAGGAATCCAGCAGAGCATCTACTTCGTCCACGAAGGCCTCGCTTAGGAACTCGCTCGACCGGTAGGAGCGCTCGACCAGAGGGTTCTCTCCTGCCTGCAGATCGATGGCCTCCAGGTACCAACCGTAGAACCCTGCCACCACCTCCTCAGGAGCCACGTCCGCCGTCACTTGTGCCCGGGCGCTGTACAGAGCGGCGGGACCGCCCACCGCCACGACCGCCATGCCGACTGCCACCGCCATCACCGCCAGTCCAACACCGAGAATCCGTCTGCTCTTCATCGACCGTCTCCTTTCCCGCTTGGGGGTTAGGAGGGCTGGGCCTCTCCCAGCCCTCGACTCTACGCCCAGTATACGCGAGGAGCCGTCGGGTTACATCGGGAGAGAGGACGATGTTGAGCTCGACCATCCGGCGGATCTGCTGCCTGGTCAGCTGACCAGGCAGCGGAGAGCCCGGCATCCCGCGCCGGGCTCTCTAGACTTCCTCTATGCCTCCCCGCGTCAGGACGTACTACAACGCGAGGGAGCGAGCTGTTCTCAAGCTCGACTTGAGCCCATCGTCGCGCATTAGGGCTTCAAGCGGCGACCTGACGCCACCGGATCACGACTCAACCATCGAAACAGAGGTGATCTTCCACGCGCCGTCGATCAGCTCCAGGTCAACCTGCCGCACGGAAGGCGTGTCATTCCCGCTCCAATAGAGCGACACCATCACAGTGGCCTCATCCCCGGAGATCTCCGCCTCCTCC
>CAZEQC010000120.1:0-10548 GCA_964514285.1 uncultured Anaerolineales bacterium
TGATGAGGGCAACGAGGTCAAGGCGGATCTGATGACGCTGACCGTCGGCGTGATCACGGCTGACGATGGCCCATTCGCCGACATCCGTGAGATTACCGAGGCGGCGGCTGATGCGCGTCGTCATGCGGTGCGCGGCGAGCAGTAAGGACAATGAGCGGGCCGAGGAAAAGGAGCTGATGGTCGGTAGAGGAACGGGACGAGCTACACGGTATGAATGAGACCCGGAAGAGCGGACGTCTGGCTGCTGCGTTCAGCACAATGAGGCGTGTCAGCCAGGAGATCAACACCACCCTGGATCTGGAGAAGATTCTGGATGTCGTGTTGGATTCATCCGTGCGTCTCAGCGGCGCAGATTGTGGGGCGGTTCTTCTTCGGGAGGCGGAGAGCAGAGCGTTCGATCTGGAGGTCGCCGCTGGCTATGACGAGGATGAGAGGGCGGCTATTGGCGATGCGCTGCGGGAGCCGCTGGCTCACCCTGTCCTTGGGGAGGTCTTGCGCACCGAGGAGGTGTTGACAGTCTCCGATCCAGCCGCGGGGCTGGGCATGGAGCCCTGGTTCGCCTCCGAGGCGCGGGCGATGGTGGTCGTTCCGATCTTCTATGCACAGATGCTGACCGGGCTGATGGTGCTGGAGACCGAGGAGACAGAGGCATTCGATCGGCAGTTGGTCTACTTCCTGGAAGGCCTGGCAGACCAGGCGGCGATAGCGATTGGCAACGCCAGGCGGTATCGTGAACAGCTGAAGCGTGGCGATCTGCTCCGCAAGCGCGCTGATCAGCTCGCGTCGGTGCTAGAAGTGGCCAGAGCGCTCCGATCTGATCGCCCCCTCGAGAACATCCTGGAGGAGGTTGCCTACGGCATTCAGGAGAGCGTGGGGTTCGACCTGGTGCTGATCAGTGTGGTCGAGGGTAATCCTCCGGTGCAACGCCGCGTGGCCGCCGCGGGCGTTCCTATCCCTGAGTTCGAGCGTATCCGAGAGGTGCAACAGCCATGGTCCCTCGTTGAAAGGTTGATGGAGGACCGGTTCCGCATTAGCCAGAGCTTCTACGTCCCGGCCGAGCGGCGTCCGGCGTGGTTCGATCAACTGGACACCTATGTGGCGCCGGGAGCCGACAGCGCCGAAGAAACTGAGGAAGCCCGGAGGCCGGGCCGTTGGCATCCGAGGGATATGCTGATTGTGCCCCTCACCGGGCCAGCGGGGGATGTGAAGGGCGTGGTGTCACTGGATCAGCCGCGTGATGGCCAAGTTCCAGATCAGAGCACGATCGAGGCGGCGGAGGTTTTCGCCGCCCAGGCAGCCTTGGCGATCGAGAACGCTCAGATGGTCGAGATGCTACAACGTCGGGCGGATGTGCTGTCTCTCTTCAATGAGATCAGTCAGTCCGCCACGGCCAAGTTGGCGCTGGATGAAGTTCTCGATGACGTGGTAGAGACGGCCCCGCGATTGCTCCCATGCGATCACAGCAGCATCTTCCTGCTTGACGCGGACGAAGGCCTCTACTCCTTGCGGGCGGTCCATGGATCTGCTTTCAAGGAGGAGGCATCGCTATCTTTCCTCAGCGGTGAAGGGTTGGTTGGAGAGGTTGCAGAGACCGGCCTGCCGCTGACCGTCGACGACATTGATGAGCGTCGAGAGCTTCTCTTGGCCTTTGATGTCGCGATGAGGACTGCAGCACTGACCCCCTTGACCGTCGGCGATCAGGTGGTAGGTGTGCTCTGTGTCACCAGAGAGGCTCCGGATGATTTCTCGACGGCCGAGGTAGCCACGCTCTCGGCGCTGGCCGACCAGGTCTCTGTCGCCGTGGACAATGCTCGACTCTTCGAAGAGGTGCGAGATTTCTCGCAGGCGCTGGAGCAGCGGGTCGAAGAGCGGACGAAGGAGCTGGCCGCGGCAATGGAGGAGTTGGAAGAGGAGCGTGACCGTGTCGAGGCGCTCTACCGCATCACGGCTCAGTTGTCGGCCAGCCTTGATCTGGACCACGTCCTGAGCAAGGCTATGGCCTCCATCTTGAACGCTGTAGGTGCTGATCGAGCCACAACGTTGTTGATGGATTCAGAGTCGCAGAGACTGATCCTGCGAGCTGCCGTCGGGGAGGGCGTCGATCTGCCGCCGGGGGGAAGAGCGACGCGCTTCTCCAGGGGGGAGGGCCTGGCAGGGTGGGTGATTGAGCAGCGCACCCTGGCCATGGTACCGGATCTACAAGAGGATGATCGCTGGGTTAAGAAGCGCGGTGAAGCGGGCCGGTTCCAATCGGCGCTGGCCGTGCCACTTGTCGCCAGCGGTCAGGTGCTGGGGGCCATACTCCTGCTCGACAGCTCGCCAGGATACTTCCGAGAGGAGCATCTCCGTCTGGTGAGGACCGCTGCCGTACAGATCGCGCAGGCGATCAACAATGCTGAGCTCTACAACGTCATCAGAGAGCAGGCGGAGCGATTGGGCAATATGCTCAAGGCTCAGCAGATTGAGTCGACGAAGAGTCAGGCGATCCTCGAGGGCGTTGCGGACGGGGTGATGGTCACGGATGCTGATGGCAAGGTCGTTCTCTTCAACGCGGCTGCGGAACGGATCCTAGATCTTCCGCGAGAGGAGGCGAGGGGCCGAACCACTCGGGAGATGCTGGGCCTCTACGGCAGCCAGGCTCAGGACTGGATGGAGGCGGTTGCTGAATGGGCCGAGCGTCCCCAGTCCTACACTCAGGATGACTATCTGGCGGCACAGTTGGACATCGAGGAGCGTGTGGTGAGCGTGCACTTGGCCCCCGTGCTGATGGGAGCGCGCAGCCCCCTCCCGGAGTTCCTGGGCACTGTGTCGGTGTTCCGTGACGTGACAGCCGAGGTGGAGGCTGATCGCGCCAAGACTGAGTTTGTGTCGATGGTCTCGCACGAGCTGCGCACGCCCATGACGTCGATCAAGGGCTACACCGATCTGCTGCTGATGGAGTCCGTGGGCGAGCTCAATGATGGGCAAGAGAAGTTTCTGTCGATCGTGCGCAACAACATCGACCGCCTGACGATGTTGGTCGATGATCTGCTGGATATCTCACGTATTGAAAGTGGAAGGCTGGAGCTGACGCCGCAGCCGATGAGCTTGGAGGACGCGGTAGGTCGAGTGGTCACGTCGATGGAGGCACGAGCGGATGAGAAAGGTCTTCGCTTGGCGTCGCAACTGCCGTCCGATCTGCCTCCAGTGCAAGCTGATCCCGATCGCGTGGCCCAGATCCTGACCAACTTGGTGGGAAACGCCTGCCAGTACACGTCCAGCGGGGGCGAAGTCGCCGTGTCGGCGGAGGCGAGGGACGGCATGGTTCAAGTCGTCGTGCGAGACACGGGCATCGGTATCTCGCCGAAGGATCGAGAGAGGATCTTCGATCGATTCTTCCGTGCCGACAGCCCTGAGGTCCAGGGCACGTCGGGTACTGGCTTGGGACTCCCCATCGTCAAGTCGCTGGTGGAGATGCATGGGGGGGAAATCTGGGTGGAGAGCGATCTCGGCGAGGGGAGCCGCTTCAACTTCACCTTGCCGACCGAGGACAAGAGCGAGCTGTTGCCCCCGCCGCCGGCGTCATCCACGTTTCTGGTGGTCGAGGATGACCGTGATATCGCCGAGTTGATCCGGTTTCATCTTTCGGATGATGGGCGCAGAGTCCTGATCGCTCAACGGGGCGATGAAGCCGTGGAAATAGCACGGGAGCAGCGACCGGATTTGATCACCCTGGACATCATGCTGCCCGACACCAATGGATTCGATCTACTCGAGACGTTGAAGGCGGACCCCAAGACACGGGACATTCCGGTGATCATCGTCTCGGTCGTGTCGGATCGGCGGCAGGGGCTTCGTCTGGGGGCGGTCGATTATGTGACGAAACCGATCGATGAGACGAAGCTGCTGACTGCGGTCCGTCGGGCGCTGCAGGCAGGGAATGGCACCATCCTGGTCGTCGATGACGATAGCGACACGGTCTCGCTGCTGGATGAGGTACTGCGGTCCAACGGGTTTGCCGTTCGCGCCGTGACCCGGGGGCGTGAGGTCTTGACCGCAGCGCGGGAGGCGAGGCCATCCCTCGTCCTGTTGGACGTCAAATTGCCGGACCTGGATGGGTATGCCGTCTTGGAGCAGCTCAAGGCCGATTCGGAGCTGGGCGACGTTCCTGTGATCGTGATGACGGGCAGTGAGATCATCAACGATGCCAAGCGACAGAAGGTACTCGCTCTGGGTGCCCAACGCTTCATAGAGAAACCCTTCTCGGTCGAGGAGCTGGTGGAACAGATAGAACGTGCGATGTGATGGGATGAAAAGTGAGGTGGTATGGTGAAGATTCTCGTCGCTGAGGATGAGCGAGATATTCGGGAGTTAATCGGCTTCAGCCTTGGCTTGGCCGATTACGAGGTGGTGCTGGCCCGCGACGGCATGGAAGCTGTGGAGGAGGCCGCGACAGAGAAGCCCGATCTCATTCTTCTCGACGTGCGAATGCCCCGGATGTCGGGCTACGAGGCCTGTCGTCGCTTGAAAAAGGACCCGGCGACGAGCGAGATTCCGGTTGTGTTTCTCTCGGCCAAGGGCCAGGAGAGAGAAATTGAAGAGGGTTTGGATTCCGGTGCCCTGGATTATATTGTGAAGCCCTTTGCCCCGGATCAGCTGGTGGCTCAAGTGCAGGATATCCTGCAGCAGACAGGAGCTGCATCGGCGTGACGTTAGCTGGGGGGACGATCTAGCCAGGCGATGAGCGCTGTTGTTCTGAATCAGGGCCTCGTACACTACGAGGCGATAGGACGCGGGAAAGGCCCTCTGATCTTCCTTCACGGCTGGCTGGGGTCATGGCGCTACTGGGTGCCGGCGATGGAGGAGCTCTCTATCACCCGGCGCACGTATGCTTTCGACTTGTGGGGCTTCGGTGACTCCGAAAAGCACCAAGAGTACAGCATTGACGCCTACGTTGACTTGTTGCAGGCGTTTCTGGATGAGATGGGCATCCGACGCGCCGGACTGGTCGGACACTCGCTGGGTGGGTTAATCGCCCTTCGCTTCGCCGCTCAATCACCGGAGCGGGTTGAGCAGGTGATGGGGGTTAGCGTTCCTTTATCGGGAAGCGCCATCGAGAACGCCTTTGCGGGATTCTCGGGCAACGGTGACGCTCTGGCCCGGCTGGTCGCGCGCCGAGCGAGCTTCCCGGAGGTGGAGCGTGAAGCCCTCAAGGCGGATCTTGCTGCCATCGCGACCAGCTTGCGCTCGTTCAGACGTCACGATCTTGGCGACATCTATGTGCCCTTTTACGTACCGCTGCTCCTCGTCCACGGAGAGGAGGATCCTCTGATCCAGCCGCCCCGGCCCGAATGGCTGCGGGATCTCGCGCAGAACGCTCGTGTCGTCACCTTGAACGGGGCTCGTCACTTCCCAATGTTGGAGGCGAAGAATCGGTTCAACCGCTTGCTTATGGCCTTCTTAAGCGCGGGGGGGGATCTGGACTCATTGGAGCTGAAGGAGGAGTGGCAACGTCGTCTTCGTTGATCGACTGGCTGGTGGACGCTAGGCCGGCGAAGGTCGATCATCAATCGTCGCTCGTTCTTACCCACATCTCGTCGCTGATCATTGCGGCTCCCTGACCATGTCCCTTCGCCGGCTGCTGGTCGTCGCTCGCAAGGAGTTCTGTCACATCACCCGTGACCTCCGACTTCTGTTTCTCGTCACGGTTGCACCGGGTTTTTTGTTGGTCACCCTCTCGTACGTCTTTGCGCTGGATGTCGGGCAGATCGACATCGCCGTGCGTGACCTCGATCGGACGGCGCTCTCCAGGGATCTTGTCTCCCATATCACCGCTGATGGCGATTTCAACGTCGTCGCCTGGCTGCACCAGGAGGAGGGCGTGGAGCGTCTTCTCACCCATCGGGTCGCTGACATCGTGCTGGTGATCCCCAGGGGCTTCTCCAAGACAGCCCTGAGCGGTGAGCCGGCTCAGATCCAATGCATCGTCGACGGGGTGGACGCGCTTGGTGCGAGTCAATCTCTGGGATTCCTGGAGAGCCGGGTACGCGCCTTCGTGGTCAGTATGGCGCGATCGAGAGCTGGTCTGGGCGCTGAGTCGCTGACCGCTGGAGCGGCTCTGGAGATCAGGGAGAGGGCCTGGTACAACAAAGGGCTCAAGTCGTTGGTCAGCATGGTGCCAGGCCTGATGGCCGTGATTCTCTGCATGCCGGCCTTGGCCTTCGCCCTGGCGCTGGCTCGGGAGAAGGAGATGGGCTCTTTTGAGAGTCTCATCGTGACACCCGTTCGCGGTGCCGAGTATCTGATTGGCAAGCTGCTGGCCTACGAGGTAGGCGGGGTGGTGAGCGGCGTCCTGGCCCTGCTGGTGGCCACCGTCTGGTTTCGAGTGCCCTTGCGCGGCACAGTGCTCGATTTCCTGCTCCTCACCGCGGACTATATGCTGGCCAGCACCGGCATCAGTCTGGTGGTAGCGAGCCTGGTCCACAACCAGCAGACGGCCATGTTTCTCATCTTGATGATCTTCTTCGTGCCCAGCTTCTTCCTGGCTGGCCTCCTGCGCCCGGTCTCTGAGGAGCCGATCGCCAGAGCTGTGGCCTATGCCCTACCCTCAACGCATTTCATCGGTATCTCGCGGGCCTTGTTCCTCAAGGGTTTGGGCCTTTCGGCCTTAAAGGCCCAGGCACTGGCCTTGCTGGGGATCGGCCTCACGTGTCAGGCTGTCAGCCTGCTCCTGTTCGATAAGAAACTGACCTGATGCTGCTACGCATCCGAAACCTGATCCACAAAGAGCTGATCCAGTTGGGGCGCGACGTGGTGCTGACGGCCTTCATCATCACCCTTCCGGTCCTCCAACTGGTCCTCCTCGCTCGCTCCACCGGCTCCAGCATCACGGGGCTCGACGTCGCCGTGGTCGACCGCGACCGGACGAGCGCGAGTCGCCGGGTAGTGGAGGCCCTGGACAATCAGGAGGCCCTGGACGTCTGCGGCTTCTACCCCACGATGGAGGAGGCAGGCTCCCTCCTGGATCGCGGCGATGCTATCCTCGCTCTGGTCATCCCGGACGACTTCTCGGCCTCCATGAGCCGGGCGACGGACGCACCCTCGGTGCAGCTCATCGCCGATGGGAGCAACGATCTGATCGCCGATATCGCGCTTGGTGCCGCTCGCGAGGCGTTGACCAACTTCGCCCAGGGCGAGACTGGAGCGTCCCAAGACGACTTGGCGTCCCTGATCGATCTGCGCCCCTCCGTGTGCTTCAACGCCTCCTTCGACGTCAAGCTCTTCACCGTGCCGGCTCAAGTGGGCTTCATTGTCTATCAAGTGACGTTGACCGTAGCCTCCATTGGCCTGGCTCGCGAGCGAGAGTTGGGCACGCTTGAACAGCTCATCGTGATGCCTCTCACTCGGTTGGAGCTGGTGGTCGGCAAGGCATTGCCAGCGCTGATCATCGGGCTGGTCAACTTCCTCTCGATGTGGGCGGTGGCGGTCTGGGGGTTTGGCGTGCCGATGCGCGGCTCGCTCTGGCTCCTCCTGGGCCTGACGGTGGTCTTCGTCGTCGCCGAGATCGGCTATGGGATGTTCATCTCCGGGGTGGCCCATACGCAGCAGCAGGCGATTTTGTTGGTCTTCGTGCTGGCGATGGTCGATATGGCGTTCTCCGGCTATCTCGTGCCGATCAAGAATCTCCCATCGACGCTGCGTGTCATCGCGCGGTTCGTCCCCTTGCGCCACTACCTGACCATTGTGCGCAGCGTGATGTTGAGGGGGGCCGGGCTGGCTGACGTTTGGAGCCACGCGGCGGCGATGCTTGTCGTCGGCGGGCTGGTCATTGGATTCGCGGTGCGGAATCTGAGCCGTCGTTTGGATTGAGTCGCAAGAGTACGTCTCAACGTTTTGAATGGATCCGGCTTATTGAAGAGTTCTTGAGTGAGAAAAGGAGCGAAGAGCTATGCGAGAGATCTGTGTCATCGGCGTCGGCTACGTGGGGCTGGTCACAGGGGCCTGTCTGGCCGATTTGGGCAACCACGTGGTCTGTCTGAACCGCAATCAGGAGAAGTGTGACAATCTCCGGAGGAGCATCCTGCCCATCTACGAGCCGGGCCTGGAGGAGATCGTGCAGCGCAACAATGAGACTGAGCGACTGCACTTCACCACCTCCTACGACGAGGCGATGGCGGATGCATCGTTCGTCTTCATCGCCGTGGGGACCCCATCCGGCGACAGCGGCGAGGCCGACCTGGCCTCGGTGGAGGCCGCTGCCACCGACGTGGCGCGGCGCATCCACCGTCCGCTGATCATCATCAACAAGTCGACGGTGCCTATTGGCACCGGGGATTGGGTGGCCGACATCGTGCGGCAGCACATGCCCGATCCGGAGATCCCCTTCTCGGTGGTCTCCAACCCCGAGTTCCTGCGCGAGGGGTCGGCCGTCTACGACTGGATGAATCCGGACCGGGTCGTGCTGGGCTCCACCGATCGGGAGGCGGCCGAGCGGGTGGCCGAGCTCTACTATCCGCTCCACGCCGAGACCATCGTCACCGATCTGCGCACGGCGGAGATGATCAAGTACGCCTCCAACGCCTTTCTGGCCACCAAGATCTCGTTCATCAACGAGATGGCTAACGTCTGTGAGGTGCTGGGCGCCGACGTGAAGGAGGTGGCCCGGGGCATGGGGACCGATCACCGCATCAGCCCCCATTTCCTGGGGGCCGGCATCGGCTGGGGCGGCTCCTGCTTCCCCAAGGACGTCAAGGCTCTGGCCCACATGGCGGCCACCCACGGCACCCATCCGCAGATGCTGCGGGCGGTGATGGAGATCAACTACGATCAGCGAAAGCGGTTCGTCACCAAGCTGCGCGACGTCTTGGGCGGCCTGCGGGGGAAGACGATCGGCATTCTGGGCCTCTCCTTCAAGCCCAACACCGACGACATGCGGGACGCTCCCTCGGCGGAGATCATCAACCTGCTGCGGTACGAGGGGGCGGCTATCCAGGCCTACGACCCGGTGGCCGTGGAGAATGCAAAGCGGATCCTGGGTGACGCCATTACGTACTGCGAGGACCCCTATCAGGTGGCCGAGGGAGCCGACGCTTTGCTGCTGGTCTCCGAGTGGAACGAGTTCAAGCAGGTGAATATGGAGCGGGTCAGAGGCTTGATGCGACAGCCGGTGTTGCTGGACGGACGGAACATCTACGATCCACAGCGGATGCGGGCGCTGGGCTTCACCTATCGGGGGATGGGGCGGGGGTATAACGCGGGCGGCTGATCGATAGGAGGCATGAGGTCAGTGTCAGCCTGTCTCCGATCGTGATGGAGCTGTCCGTCTGCCCCATAGGAGGCCGCCGAAGGCCAGCGTGAGGGCGCACAGCGCCAGCCAGGGGAGAGCGACCGCGGTGCTTGAGGAGGCACTTGCCGCAAACGAGGATACACGGACAGCGGTCGCGCCCGCGCCGGGGTCCGTGTATTCTGCCTCCATCTGGATGGCCGGGCTTTCGTCCTTGGGTGAGCTGCCCCAGTTGAACCGAAAATCGCCCTTAATGAGGAAGCCCTGCGATAGATCCACGTCGGTAATGAGCAAGTGCTGGATGTCCCGGGTGCCGGACGTCGCCTCAGCGCGACAACCGTCGGCCCCGCTGGGCGCGTCACCGTTTACGGTGACATTGAGGACCTCCGCGTAGTTTCCTGTCTCATCGTCCGTCTTCGCCGTGATGACGAATCGACCATTGGCGCCGGGGACGGTGTGGGTTACAATCTGTGTCGCCGATCCGTCGGTGACCGTAAAAGTGACGACGTCGGTCGTCGTGGCGTAGTCGAGGGCGAAGTGGTACGTCTCGTCCTGCGTCCAGGAGAGGTTGGCTGTGCCCATATCACTGCCGCTCCCCACGCCCAGTTGGTATCCTGTTCCGCCGTGCCGGGCCACGGCCTTCCAGGCCCAGTCCCCCTCGGGAGGCCAACCCGTTCCCATTTCGCCCGACGGGCCGGCCGCCAGGGCGCACGTGGGATGAATCGCCACTAACACCAAGGTGGCCGTGATGAGCCACTTCAGAGTCGCTTCTGTTAGTCTGCTGCCAACTATCTCTCCGTTCATCTCTCTAACCTAACCCAATCTCATAATCGGTGTGGGACATAAGCACCGCACCGGCCTTGCCGGCTTCCCGCTGTGGCGGTGCCGACCCAAGATGGCTCTCTACCGCCCTATGTATAGGATAAAGGGCCGCCGTTAGAGTGGCGTAACAGAGTTATTAAAGATCTGTTAGTTTCAGCGTTCGAGGGCACGTAGTGCGTCATTCATCAATGATCCACGATCTGCGCTCTGATGTGACGGATCGCCGGAGGCGAGGGCTTAGGGCTGCGATCTGGTTGTTGAAGGGGACCAGCATGGATTTCTATGAGGAGAGACCAAGGGCTATCTATTGGATGGCACCTACCACCAGGGCATAAAGGACGTCTGTGTCGTGCCCGTCAGGCGCCCATAGGTGACGGTGACGTCAATGGTGACCTGCTTGCCCACCGGCGGGGAGGGTATGTCGAAGCTGCAGCGCGTGAATCCCGCGGCGTCGGTGGGTTTCG
>CAZEQC010000121.1:0-10537 GCA_964514285.1 uncultured Anaerolineales bacterium
TCCCACGGTCTCCGGTGTCGGCCGGAAATGTCACGTGGCTGAAGGCCTGACTGATACAAGGTCTGAGAGCTGCGAGACCGAGGCCTATACAGGCATCTATGCCTGGAGAACGGCGCGGCCTGTCCCTGGCCGACGGGGGTTGTCTACGTCGTCGGGCGAATATAGAATAGCCCCGCCCCTCGTGGTAAGCCGCCTGTCATGGCTGAAGCCCGGGGCGGGGCAGCTGTCGATTACGGTTAAGCTAGTACGTTCTTGCAGGATGGCGATAGATTCAGAGGTTGAGATCCATGTAGCGCTTGAGACGCCGCTGCTGCCCGCCCTGGCGGCGTTGATGGTGGTGCTGGAGCTGGTCTCGCCGTACCGGGGCTGGGCGATTATCTTGATCGCGCTGGGCGGGGCGCTGCTATCCGGCTACGTCTGGGCCCGCTCGCTGGCCGACGGGCTGCGGCTGAGGCGCGAGATGCGCTTCGGCTGGGCCCAGGTGGGCGACCGGGTGGAGGAGCGCTTCACGCTGGTCAACACGAACCCGCTCCCGGCGCTGTGGGTCGAGGTGGTCGATGGCTCCACCATGCCGGGCTACGAAATCGACCGGGTGGCGGCGCCCGGCGGCGGCGACGAGACCCGTTGGCGCACCCGGGGCACCTGTCGGCAGCGCGGCGTCTTCACCCTGGGGCCCACCAGCTTGCTGACCGGCGATCCCCTGGGCATCTTCCGCGTGGAGCTGCGCTACCCGACCTCGACGCCTTTCGTGGTGATGCCGCCCGTCGTATCGCTGCCCTCCATCGAGGTGGCCTCCGGCGGGCGGTCCGGCGAGGGGCGTCCCCGGCCCAACGCGCCCCAGCGGACCGTGAGCGCGGCCACGGTGCGGGAGTATCACCCCGGCGACAGCCCCCGCTGGATCCATTGGCGCACCTCGGCGCGCCACGACGCGCTCTACGTGCGTCTCTTCGAGGGCGTGCCGGCGGGCGACTGGTGGATCGTGCTCGACATGAACCGCCGCGTGCAGGCCGGCGAGGGGTTGGACGCCACTGACGAGCACGGTGTGATCCTGGCCGCCTCGCTGGCCGACCGAGGCCTGCGCTTGGGGAAGCAGGTGGGGCTGGTGGCCCAGGGCGAGGATCTGGTGTGGCTTCGCCCGGGCCGTGGGGAGGGGCGACGATGGGAGATCCTCCAGGCCCTGGCTCTGGTCCGGCGCGGGGAACGATCCCTCGCCGATCTGCTGACGCGGATGGGGCCGGCCCTGGGCCGCTGCGCCAGCTTGATCCTGATCACCCCGGACCCGGATACCGCTTGGGTGGAGTCGATGGTGCCCCTGATGCGTCAAGATATCGTCCCCACGGTTCTGCTGCTCGACCGCGCCACGTTTGAGCCCCCCGTGGGGGCGGCGACGGGCTCGGGGCTCGAGGCGCGGCGGATGGAGGCGCTTCTCTCGGCCCTGGGGATCGCGCATCACGTCATCGACCGCGACTTGCTCGATCGTTCGGACGTGGCGCCGGGGAAGCGCGGGCACTGGGAGTGGCGGGTGCTGGGAACCGGCCACGCCGTGCCGGTGCGCAAGCCGCAGGACGCGGCCTGGAGGCCGCTTTCGTGATCGGCAGCGCCCCCCGTAGGGCATCTCGCGGCCCCGTGCCTCGGGTCGGGGACACGAATCTGCTCGTCGTGGTGCTGCTTCTGCTGGTCGCGGTGAGCACGGCGCTGGGGGTGACGGACCGAGTCCGCGGCGTCGACCCTCTGCTGGCGCTGACGGTGGCTGTTCTCGGGTTATTGAGCGGTTGGGTGGTGGGCCTGATGCCGCTTCCCGCCGGCTGGGCGAGCCTCCTGACCGCGGTGCTGGGCCTGGCCGTGGTCCTCCTCCGGGTGGGCCGACTGGGTGGGGAGCTGCTGGCGCTGTCGCGGGCCTGGCAGCGGCTGCTGCTGGGGACGCTGGACTGGGCGACAGGTGGGGACGTTCCCACGGGGCATGCGGTGGGGGTGGCCCTGGCCCGCCTGGGGGCGGGCGCCGGCGCGCTTCTGGCGCGGGTGGTGGACTGGGGGGCGGCGCTGGCGGCCGGCGCGCCGGCGTTCGATCCGGCCGCGGTCTCCTTTGTCTGGGGGCTGGGCCTCTGGCTGGTGAGCGGCTGGGCGGGCTGGCTCCTCTGCCGGCGGGACCGGCCCCTGGCGGCCATCACGCCCTCCGGTGTGCTGCTGCTGACGGCGTTCTACCACGTCTGGGGCAGTCATATCTTTCTGGCGGGGCTGCTACTGGCCGGGTTCCTGCTTATGGCCCTGATCTCGTACGATGGGCGGATGCGGCGCTGGCGGACGACGGGCGTCGATTATCCGGAGCTCCGGCCTCGTACGATCGCGGTGACGGTCTTTCTCTCCTTGGCCCTGGTGACCGTGGCCGATGTGGTGCCGGCCATCCGCGTGGGGCGGCTCCTGGATCGGGCGCCGTTGATCGGGAGGGAGCGCTCCGAGGAGGCCGAGGCGGTGGTGGAGTCGTTGGGGATGGAGGAGCGGGGGCGCACGGTCTTCCAGGAGGTGGGCGCGACGGGGCTGCCCCGGCGCCATCTGCTCGGCGCGGGGCCGGAGCTCTCGGAGCAGGTGGTCATGGTGGTCAGCACCGAGGGGCGACCATCCGGCGCGCCCCCGGAGGCCGGAGGGGAGGAGCCACCGCGCTATTACTGGCGGAGCCACACCTACGACCGCTACACCGGGTTGGGCTGGGCGGCGGACGAGACGGAGACGGTGGCCTACCGGGCCGGCGTGCCCGCGATCACCAGCACCTTGGAGACGCAGCGGGTGGTGCGCCAGGAGGTGCGCTGGTTGGGTGAGGAGGGCCATCTGGCCCACGCGGCCGGCACGCTGATGGTGGCCGATCACGACTACACGGTGGCCTGGCGCTCGTCCGCGGATCCCTTCGCTGCGCAGGTGGGGGCCGGGACCTACCGTGCAGACTCTTTCGTCCCGGTGGCCGGCGAGAGAGGGCTGCGGGAGGACCCCGGCAGCACCCCGGCCTGGGTGCTGGATCGGTACCTGGCGTTGCCGGACGGCGTACCTGCCCGGGTGCTGGCTCTGGCGAGGGACCTGACGGCGACGTCCGTCACGCCCTACGATCGAGCCCGGGCCATCGAGGCGTATCTGCGAGGCTTTCCCTACACCCTCGACGTCTCCGCCCCGCCCCCGGGCCGCGATGTGGTCGACTATTTCCTCTTCGATCTGCAGAAGGGGTACTGCGACTACTATGCCTCGGCCATGGTGGTCCTGGCGCGGGCTGCGGGGGTGCCGGCTCGGCTGGCCGTGGGCTACGCCACGGGTGCCTACGACGCGAGCGAGGGTCGCTACGTGGTCAGCGAGGCCGATGCCCACGCCTGGCCCGAGGTCTACTTCCCGTCCTACGGCTGGGTGCGGTTCGAGCCGACGGCGGGCCTTGAGCGGCCCGGGCGCGCGGGCGGGGCGGAGGCCGGGTGGATGGAGCCTGAGGGGCCCTTGGAGCCTGTCCGGGGGCGCTGGGGCGGCGTGAGGTGGACCTGGTGGCGGGGAATGCTTTTTGGGCTGGCGCTCCTCGCCCTGGTCGGGGTGGGTTGGCTGGGTCTGGATCGCTGGCGGCTGCGGCGCCGGGAACCGACGGCGGCCTTGGGCAGCCTCTACCGGCGGCTGCGCCGGTTTGGACGGGGGCTGGGCGTGCCGATGGGGGATGGGGACACGCCGTTGGAGTTTGGGGTGGCTCTTGCCGGGTGGGTGACGTCCGCGGAGGGTGGACGGTCGGGATACCGGCCACCCCATAGGGGCTCTCGCTCTGGCTGGTCTCCCGACCAGCGACTGAGGGCGTTGGTGGTGGCCGGCGCTGGGGAGATTGTCTGGCTGGCGGAGCTGTACGGCCGCGCCCGGTACAGCCCGCGGTCGGCCGATGAGGCGGACCGCGGCGAGGCGCTGCGGGTCTGGGGGAGGCTGCGGTGGCGGCTGCGGCTGGCCCAAGCGTTGCGGGGGCTGGGGCTGGTGGGCGTGGATGGGACGACCTGAGGGTCCGCCGGATCGACGCGGGTGGCGCTTTCGGCGGCTGGGAAGGACTGAAGAGCTTGCTGCGGCGTCGTTGTCATCGCTTTGGCGGTTCTGGGTTGGTCGTGATGGGTTGAGATGAGTGGAAAGGAACGTATGCGGTTGAAGTGGTACGGTTGGCTGGGCCTCGTGGTGATCGTCGTGGCCGAGGTCCTGTTGTTTGTGGGGCAGCCGTTCGTGGCGACGTGGTTCACGCCCATCGTCTGGACGGGCTACATCCTCTTCGCCGACGCGCTGGCGCTGCGGCTGCGGGGCGAGTCGCTGATCCACGATCGGCCCCGCGAGGCGCTGATGCTGATCTGGATCTCGGTCGGATGGTGGCTCCTGTTCGAAGCGTACAACGTGCGGCTGCAGAACTGGTATTACGTGAACGTGCCGGAGAACCCCATCGAGCGCAATTGGGCCTATCTGTGGTCGTTCGCCACCATTATGCCGGGGATGTTCGAGACGGCCGACGTGTTGGAGGGTCTGAGCTTCCTGGAAGATCTGCGGGTGAGGGCCCGGGGTCTTTCACCGACCTGGTCGGCGGTTCTCGTCGTGACCGGCCTGGCGTGGGTGACGATCCCCGCACTGCTGCCGATTCCCGTCGCGCGTTACACCTTCGGCTTCGTCTGGCTGGGGTTCATCCTTCTGCTGGAGCCGATCAACGTGCGTCTGGGGGCGGATTCGCCCCTCAAGGATTGGCTGGAGGGTGACCCGCGTCACGCCCTACGGCTGCTGGCGGCCGGGCTGATCTGCGGTTTCCTGTGGGAGTTCTGGAACTTCTGGGCCAGCGCGGGCTGGCGTTACACGCTGCCCTGGCCCCTGGACTTCGGGCCGCGCTACTTCCGCATGCCGGTGCTGGGGCTGCTGGGCTTCCCCCCGTTCGCATGGGAGGGATGGGCCATGTTCCAGTTTTCGAAGCGCGTGCTGCACGGCGATGTCCTCTGGGAGGGGTGATGGAGGGGAGCGTGGATCTGACAGACGTTCAGTTCGTTAAGCTCGGTGGCTCGGTCATCACCGACAAGACCAGGGCCTACACGCCCCGGCGGGAGGTGATCGCCCGTCTGGCGGAGGAGGTGCGGGTGGCCCTCGACGCGGATCCAAACCTGCGCCTGCTCCTCGGCCACGGCTCCGGCTCCTTCGGACACTGGGCCGCGGAGCCCTACGGCACGGAGAAGGGCGTGAGGACGCCGACCCAATGGCGTGGGTACGCCGAGGTGGCGGCCGCCGCCGGCCAGTTGAACCGGATCGTCACCGACGCCTTTCTGGACGCCGGGGTCCCGGTGGTCAGCCTGCAGCCCTCGGCGTCGGTCCGCTGCCGGGACGGGGTGGTCACCCACCTGAGCCTGCGGCCCATCCGCGAGGCGCTGAAGAAGGGGCTGGTGCCCCTGGTCTACGGCGATGTAGCCTTGGACGACGTCCGTGGCGGCACCATCGCCTCTACCGAGGATCTTTTCGTCTACCTGGCCGACGCCCTCCGCCCGTCCCGGATCCTGCTTCTGAGCCGCGTCCCCGGGGTGCTGGATGAGGAGGATGAGGTGATCCGGAGGATCACCCCCGAGCGCTACGCTGGCTTAGGCGATGCCTTCTCCCGATCGCGGGGCGTGGACGTCACCGGCGGCATGGCGGACAAGGTGGCGCAGATGGTCGAACTGGTTCAGCGCCATCCGGAGACGAGGGTTTGCGTTATGACGGGCACGCAGCCCGGGCTGCTACGGGACGTCCTGCTCGACGACGAGCGCCGCGCGGGCACCCTCATCATCGCTGATCGGGCCTGATTGACATGTCGGTGTCAGCTGCTATAATTCAACATTCGTGGGCTTGCCCGCTGGTTGGCAGGTGAGACCGTCATCTGCCGCGGGGAAAGCTACCGGCACGATAGCCGTTTGAACAGCCCCCAAGCTTGGGGGCGAGTTTGCGAAAAGGCAGGAAAGGACATCGCATGAGCCAACCTAGAATCTGGCGCCTCGTCGCCATCATCCTTATCGCCCTCGTGGCGCTCTTCGTCGCCTTGAACATCGACCATCCGGTCTGGGCGGAGAACGTGCTCTTCTGGCGCCCCGCGGATCAGCGGGAGATTTCCCTCCGTCTGGGGCTGGATCTGCAGGGGGGGCTGAAGGTCTTGCTCGCCGCGGATCCTCCGGAGGAGCAGGAGTTCGAACCCGGCTCGATGGAGACGGCGCGACGCATCGTCGAGAATCGCGTCAACAGCCTGGGCCTGACGGAGCCCGTCGTCCAGGCGCAGGGCGAGCGCCGCATCATCGTCGAGCTGCCGGGGATTGAGAACCCGGATCAGGCGGTGGAGACGATCAAGGGCACGGCGCTGCTGGAGTTCGTCAACGCTGAGTTCAACCCTCTTCCCCCCGGAACCGTCGTCACCACCACGCTGGGAGGGCCGGAGGCGGCGGAGGGGAGTGTAGTCACCGAAACGACCTCGCTGACGACGACGTTGGAGGGGGAGGATACCTCGGACGTCACGGCCGGCACCGCCGTGACCGAGACGGAGCAGGCGCCGTCGCAGGCGTCCGGGAAGGTCTATGAGACGATTCTCACCGGCGCTGACCTGGCCCAGGTGGGGTTGGACCGCACGGAGCAGAACCAGTACGTGATCCCCTTCGAGCTGGATCAGGACGCCGCCGAGACCTTCGGCCAGTTCACCGCGTCGCACGTGGGGCAGTATCTCTGTATCGTGTTGGACAAGAGCGTCATCTCGTGCCCCACAATCAGAGAGCCGATCCCCGGGGGCCAGGGGTCGATCTCGGGGGCCTTCACGTTGGACGAGGCACGCCAGCTGGCCATCCAGCTCCGCTACGGTGCGCTGCCTATGCCGCTCCGCGTGGAGAGCTTCAACCGCGTCGGCGCCACGCTGGGCGAGGAGTCGGTCAACCGCTCGGTGCGGGCCGGCGTCATCGGCCTCAGCGTCGTGCTGCTCTTTATGCTGGTCTACTACCGTCTGCCGGGTGGCCTGGCCGACGTCGCGCTGCTGATCTACGTGGCGATCAACCTGGCCCTCTACAAGCTGATTCCCATCACCCTGACGCTGCCGGGTATCGCTGGCTTCATCCTCTCGGCGGGGATGGCCGTCGACGCCAACATCCTGATCTTCGAGCGCATGAAGGAGGAGCTGCGCTCGGGGCGACGGTTGTCCCGTGCCGTGGAGATGGGGTTCGACCGGGCCTGGCCCTCCATTCGGGATGGGCAGCTGTCGACGCTGATCATCTGTGCCATCCTCTTCTTCTTCGGCACGAACTTCGGGGCCAGCATTGTGAAGGGCTTCGCCATCACCCTGGCGCTGGGTACCATGGTTAACCTCTTCACAGCCGTCTTCGCCACCCGCACCTTCGTGCGGCAGGTGGCCGTGGCGGCCGGGGATTGGCTTTCTGAACGCAAGTGGGTCTTGGGAGTATAGGTATGTTCAATATTGTCCAGAAACGCCGTTGGTATTTCATCTTCTCTGGGGTTCTGATCGCCCTGAGCCTGCTGACCATGGGGCTCTCCTACGCCAGGTTCGGCCAGCCGCTGCGGATCGGGATCGACTTCACGGGCGGCAGCATCTTCGTACTGGAGTTCGAGGAGGCCGCCACGGAGGATCAGATCCGCAACGTGTTCGGCGACTTCGACCTGGAGAGCGCCATCGTCCAGCCGCTGGGCTCGCCGGACGAGTACCGCTGGCAGGTGCGCACCCGAGAGGTGACGGCCGAGGAGGTGGGCGACCTCCTGACGGCGCTGGAGGAGCAGGTTGGGGCGCTTAACCGGGATGCCCTGACCTTCGATACGGTGGAGCCGGCCATCGGCACCGAGGTGGCGCGGGCCGCCGGGCTGGCAATCCTGGTCGCCTCTTTGATCATCGTGGGCTTCATGTGGTTCTCCTTCCGGCGCGTGCCCAACGCCTTCCGCTACGGCGTTTGCACCATCGCCGGGATGACGCACAACCTGCTCATCGCCTTCGGCTTCTATGCCCTGATGGGCATCGTGGCCGGCTGGGAGGTCGACTCGCTCTTCCTCACCGCCACGCTGACGGTGATCGGCTTCTCGGTGCAGGACGTGATCGTGGTCTTCGACCGCATCCGCGAGAACATCCCCAAGTATCGGCGGGAGCCCTTCGAGAAGGTGGTCAACCGCTCGATCCTGGAGACGATCCACCGCTCGCTGGCGACGCAGCTGAACGCCATGTTCGTCATGGTGGCCATCATCCTCTTCGGTGGCACCACCATCAAGCCCTTCATCTCCGTGCTGCTGGTCGGCATGGTGAGCGAGACCTACTCGGCGATCTTCATCGCCGTGCCGCTGCTGGTGGTGTGGGAGAAGGGGGCGCGGCGGCGGGCTGCGGCGCGGGCCGCGGCCTGAGGAGGCCAAGGAACAGCCGAGCGAACGTCGAGCGGTGTGGTGCTGCAGAGTACACGTTCGCCGACAGATAGGCTAGAATGAAGACCCACCCCGAGATGCCGGATGGCAGGGGGGTGGGTCTTCTCGTATACGGTTTGGATCGGCGAGCGTCTGGTTGCGGACGAGAAGGTTGCGGATCTCTGTTCTGCCGTGGGTGCTGGCGGTCGAAGACTTGGCCACTTGATCTGCTGACCATTTCGCGTTATGATGGCGGCCTGTGACGCCTGCAATGCAGGCGCGTAGGCAGGCTGGCGAGTTCCTCATTGCCGTCCTGCCAGCAGCTCCAAACCAGGTGAGTTGTCGGGTGAAGTATGTTGTACCTTCGGCAGCCTGGCAAGAAGGCATTTGATGGAGGGAGGCTTTATGGATGCTACACCGCACGGTGCGAGCGGCAGCCCCGACGCCCCGTCCAACCGCGCCCCAGAGGCCAAGTCAACGTCCCTGGCCCAGCGCATCCTTTGGCAGCCAGACCTGATCGTCTTTGTCTCCAGCGCCTGCATCATGATCCTGGAGCTCGTCGCCGGGCGGATCATCGCCCCCTACGTCGGGGTGTCGCTCTACACCTGGACGAGTGTGATCGGCGTGGTGCTGGCGGGCATCAGCTTGGGCAACTATCTGGGTGGATGGCTCGCCGATCGACACGCGTCCCTGCGCCTTCTGGGCGCGATCTTCCTCCTGAGCGGTCTTTCGTCCCTGGGCATCCTGGCCGTGGACGTGCTCGGCAGAGAGGTGCCGGGCGATTGGCCCATCATCGTCAGGATCCTGGTTCACACGGTCACGCTCTTCTTCGCCCCTTCTCTCGTCCTGGGGACGATCTCGCCTGTGGTGGCGAAGCTGGCGGTCCGCGACCTGGACAAGACGGGCAGGACCGTGGGCAGGATCTACGGCGCCGGCAGCGTGGGCAGCATCGTCGGCACGTTCGCCACCGGCTTCCTGTTGATCTCGTGGTTTGGCACGCACGTGATCGTGATGGGCGTCGCGCTGGTGCTGCTCTCGCTGGGCCTGCTGTTTCTGTCGCACGGACGCTGGTCCTGGATGGCTCTGGGAGCGCTGGCCCTCGCCGCGGCAACCGGGCTGGTCGGCCAGCAAGGATGGCTGCGCGGGCCTTGCACTCGCGAGACCAACTACTTCTGCATCCAGGTGGAAGAGCAGGAGCGAGATGGCGAGCCGGTGCGTGTGCTGATCTTGGACCGCCTGGTTCACAGCTACACCTCGCTGGGCAACCCGACGAAGCTGGTCTACCGCTACGAACAGATCTACGCTGAGGCCACGGCCTACCGGGCCCAGCAGGACGATCATCTGCGCGCGCTCTTCATCGGCGGCGGAGGCTATACGTTCCCTCGTTACATGGAGGCCGTCTATCCGGACAGCGAGAGCCACGTGCTCGAGATCGATCCCGGCGTCACCCAGATAGCACATTCTCTCTTGGGCCTGAGCCGCGACACCGAGATCGTCACCTACAACGAGGACGCCCGCCTCTACCTGGAACGGGAGCCCACCGACAGCTACGACCTGATCATCGGCGATGCCTTCAACGACTTTTCGGTGCCCTACCACCTGACGACCAAAGCGTTCAACGATCGGGTCCGGGCGTGGCTGGCCGACGATGGCCTCTATTTGGTCAATATCATCGATGGTCCGCGCGGGGACTTTCTGCGAGCCTACGTCCATACCCTGCGACAGACCTTTCGCCACGTCTATCTGGCGCCTACCGTCGAGTCCTGGCGCGAGACGGCACGCACGACCTATGTGCTCATCGCCAGCAACGATCCTCTGGACCGGTCCGCCTTCGAGACTGTCGACGCGGGTGACGGCGTTCCTCTCCTGGCGCGCCAGATGCTGTCGGACGAGGAGGTCGACGCCCTGCTGGCCGATGGACGCGTCGTGACGCTGACCGATCGATACGCGCCGGTGGACCAGATGCTGGCTCCTGTCTACAGGGAATAGGGGCCCCAGTGACCAAAGGAGCCCCCGCGCAGCTTAGCTCCGACCAGGGGCACCTCCTGCAGTTCGAGCGAGACACCGAGAAGATTGGAGATGCCAACAAGCAACCAATCTTCCAGGTGATTGCTCAAAAAAGGCTTGAGCATGGGGCTGGGGTTCCTGATTTCCTTGGCGGCCCGGTCGACGG
>CAZEQC010000122.1:0-10178 GCA_964514285.1 uncultured Anaerolineales bacterium
GCGCCGTCACGCCGTCGAACGTGAGCCGCATATAGATCTCGTCGGAGAGCACCCACGCATCGTGCCGCTTCGCAGCCGCCGCGATGTGTTCCAGCACCTCCAACGATAGCACCCCACCGGTCGGATTGCCCGGTGAGTTGAGGATGATCAGCCGAGTGCGGTCGTTCACCGCCTCGTCGAAGGCCTCCAGATCGAAGGCGAAGCCCGTCTCCTCGCGCAGCATCACCGGCACCGGCACGCCCCCGGCCACGCCGATCATCGCCGCATAGGTGGGGAACCCCGGATCGGGGTAGATCACCTCGTCCCCCGGCTCCACCAGGGCCAGCGTGGGGAAGAAGAGCATCGGCTTGGCCCCTGGGACCACCACCACCTCTGACGGGCTGATCTCGATCCCCCGCCGTCGCCCTGCATCCTCAGCGACCACCTGGCGCAGGTCGTCGATCCCTGGCGGCGGGTTATAGCGCGTGCGTCCCTCCTCGATCGCCTGGATTCCGGCCTGGGCCACGTTGTCGAACGTCGGCACGTCCGGCTGACCGATCTCCAGGTGGACGATGTCCCGCCCCTCCGCCTCCAGCGCCTGAGCCTTAGCCAACACCTCATACGCTCCCTCCGGCGCCAGATGCATCACCCGTCCAGCAAAAGTCATCTCTTGATCTCCTCAAACTGGTTCTATACAAGACGGCTTCGACGGCCGCCTCCTTCTAGATCAGGAATGGAGCGAGCTTTTTGTGTCCTACTCGCCATTCGTGCCATTCGCGCCATTCGCGCTACTCGTACCATTCGTGATACTCACCATTCGTGTCATTCGTGCCATTCGTACCATTCGTGATACTGAAGCCTTCCGGAAACGGATCCTCCGGATCCAACACAAAACGGTGGAACCCTGTCACGTAAGCGCTGCCCGTGATCCGAGGCACCACGGCCGTGAACGTCTCGTCGCGACCCCTAACCTCCGTCACCGCCATCAGCTCACCTCGAAACCGCGTGCCGATGATACTCTCCGTCACGAAAGACTCACCGACCGCCAGGCGTCCCTGGCTGTAGCGCCAAGCCGTCTCCGCCGAGGTGCCCGTGCCGCAGGGGGAACGGTCGACCATGTGGTCCCCCAGAATCACCACGTTTCGACTGTCAGCGTCGTCGCTACCGGGCTCCTCGATGAACCTCAAATCGATGATCCGGTCGATGTGGGGCAACCCAGGGTGCCGCACATCAATCCGCTCGTTCGCTACCTCCAGAATCCGCATGCCCAGATCGGCCAGGCTCGCCGCGTTCGCCGGGACCAGATCGAGCGCTATCTGCCGGGCGTCGACGAAGACGAAGAAGAGGCCGCCGAAAGCCACGTCGATGGTCAGTTCACCTAGTCCGGGGATGTCGAGCACCACGTTCGAGCGGTAGACGAAGGCCGGCACGTTCTGGAACGAGACAGACGCCACCTTTCGGCCCTCAATCCTCGCGCGAGCGCGGACCAGACCGGACGGCGTGTCCAGCGTCACCAGCGTCTCTGGCTCCCGCATCGGGAGCATACCCATCTCCAGCACCGTGGTCACGGTGCCGATCACAGCGTGACCGCACATCGGCTCGTAGCCTTGGTTGTCCATGAAGACGACGCCAACGTCGGCCTCCGGCGAGCAGGGCGGCGTCAGGATGGCGCCGAACATGTCCTTGTGCCCCCGGGGCTCCAGGAGCAGGAAGCGGGGCGCCCAGGCCAGGCGCTCCTCGGCGAAGGCCAGCTTGTCGGCCATTGTCCCGCCTCGAAGCGGAGGAAGGCCGCTGGTCACCAGCCGGGTACACTCACCGGCGGTGTGAGAATCGACGGTCGTTATCGACTTGGTGGACGTTCCCATAGATCTCTCCTCATCTGAACCCGCCAGAACCAACCGGGACGCAGAGCGCCACCAGGGAAACACGGAGTCACACAGAGAAAAGCCAGACCTCTCCCCATGCCTCTCTGTGCCTTCTCTGCGCCCCCCTGTGTAGCCCTAAGCTGCAAGCACCTCCGCGCGCGTCACGACCGCCTGAACTCCCTTCGCGATCTCCTCGGGCAGGCACCTTGGCTCGTGCTGTTCTATCAGCTCGCACGCCTTGGCACGCACTCGCTGCTCGAACGGTTCCTCTTGCGAGGCCTTCCACGCCTCTGCGCCGGCCCGGAAGAGCAAGTTGGGGTACCAGACGTCGCGGAAATGGTCGAACGTGTGCGGGTGGGTGACGAACTCACCGCCCGGACCGACCGCCTCCAGCACCTCCAGCGCCAGCGTCTTGTCGCTCACGTCGATCCCCCACACCAGATGACGCAGCATAGCGATCATCTCGTCCGTCGCAACGATCATCGCCGGCACAACCACCGTGGCATTCCCCAGGAGCCCCACATCGTGGACCAGATTTGCGCCCACGAGCTCCGCCATCATACAGGACGACGCCGCCTCCAGCACCGCCTGCCCGTCAACCACCTGCGCATCGCTGGTGCCGGCCGTGCCGAAGTTGGGGAGATCGAAGTGATGGGCCATCTCCGCCATCAGCGTGTTCCCCCGTTGGAACTCGGGCGCGCCGTAGGAGAAGACCGTGGTCTGCATATCCATCACCGAGGCCATCCCGCCGAAGATGAAGGGCGCACCTGGGTTCTTGAGCTGATGGATCACCAGTGCGCTCAAGGACTCAGCGCAGAGCTGCACGGTGATGGCCGCGGCGCTCATCGGCGCGGTGCCGCCCATCGCGGCGTAGCCCGAGTAGACCAGCGGGATCTCGTGTTCGGCGCTGTAGAGCAGCCGGCGGATCGAGTCGTCGGGATGGACTAGCGGCGAGACCGGCTCGGCGTAGACGACCAGGACCGGCCGCTCGCGCAGCGCCGCATCCCCGCCCACTGCCAACGCCGCCATCTGGCGACAGTCGACCAGCGACCGATACGTCACCGGCATCGCCAGCACCGGCTTGGGCGAGTGGATCAGACACTGGGCCAACGCCACGCGGTCAGCGACCTCGGCCGGCCGGTCAGCGACCATGCCGGAGGCGGTCGTGTAGACGATGTTGGGCAGCGCATCGATCAACGCAGCGTTCCGCCCCACGTCCACCTCTCTGCATGGACGGCGCTCATCGCTACAGGGATCCAGTACGTCTGGCGCATCGGTGTGGGCGCCGAAATGGACGCTCGTCCCGCCCACCGCCATCGCTTGATCCCCGTCACGGCTGTAGATGGCGATGCTCGACGGCGCTGCACCGATCGCATCATCGATCAGAGCATGCGGTATCCGAGCGCGTTCGCCATCGATCTCCGCTCCTCTGCCGCGCAGCAGCTCGCGCGCCTCCGGCTCCGTCAGCCGGACACCCACGCGCTCCAACAGATCGAACGAAGCGTTGGCGATTCTGGCTCGCTTTTCGTCAGACAACATGCGAAATAGTGGTCCCATACCGCCTTACCTCTTCGCCTCCTCGAGGATCGCCTGCAACCGCTGTTTCTTATCCGCTGCCAGAGGCTCGGGCCGATGCTCTTCAATGATCGTCTTGACCTTCCCCTTCAAGCGTTCGCCCAGCGTCGTGCCGCCCCGCTCCAGCCAGGTCTCGCGAATCGCCCGGCTCATCAGGTCCGGATACCAGAAGTCCTGAAAGTGATCCATCGTCGCGTCGGTGTTCAGGAAGTGTCCCCCCGGTCCTACCTGGTGAAGCTCGTCCAGCATCAATGTCTCGTCGCTCACCTCGATCCCATTGATCAAGCTGTCCGTCATCGCCACGAGCTCATCCGTCAGGACGATCATCTCAAACGAGGTCGTCAGTCCGCTCTCCATATACCCCACGTCGTGGATCAGGTTCGCGCCGGTCAGTTTCGCCATCAACACCGAGAGCATCGCCTCCGCCGCGGCCTGCTCGTCCATCACCTTCGCGTCGGAGCACCCCGCGTAGCCCCAGGTCGGCATCCCGTACCATCGGCCCAACTGTGCAACGGCCGCCTTCGTCAGCTGGAACTCGGGGCCGCCGTAGCAGATCTGCGTCGACTTCATATCCATATGGTGCAAGCCCGCGCCAAAGACGAAGGGCGCGCCGGGGCTCGTCATCTGGTGCACCACCAGACCACTGAGAATCTCCGCCAACGACATCACCAGGCCTCCGGCGATGGTGATCGGGGCCGTGCCGCCCATCAGTGGCCCGGGGGAGTGAACCACGGGAAGCTCGTACTCCGCCATCAGCAGCAGCTTGTCGACCGCCGTCTCCGATTGCTGCAGCGGCGAGCTGGGCTCCGAGTAGAGCAAAATGTGTTGCTGTTCACGCAGTGCTTCGTAACCGCCCGCCACGGCCGCGGCCATGTCGATGGCTCGCTGACAGCTGGCCAGGTCGTCGGTGACGAAGACCAGCGGTTTCGTGGTGTGCTCCAACATCAGCGCCATCTGCACGTCGTACGTCAGAGCAGGATCCACGTCGTCCGGAATTCCCACCGACATCACAAAGTGGATATTCGGCAAGGCGTCACAGAGATGATAGGCGTCGATCAGATCCTCCTGGCTGAACGTGCGATGCTCCCCAGTCTCCGGATCGAGAAGATCCAGACAGTCGGATCCGGTGCCAAAGTAGACCTCCTGGCCCTCGAGGCGCATCGCCGGCTCGCCATCGCGGCCACACATCACCACCCGATCCGGCACCGAGGCGATAGCCTCCTCCACCAACCGGGCCGGGAACTTGACCAGATTGCCGTCGGAGACGAAGGCGCCGGCGTCCTCCAGCATCTCCAGTGCATCCTGGTGGTGAAAACGAATGCCCGTGCGTCGCAACACTTCAAGCGCGCCCCGGTGAAGTTTGCCAAGCTCGTCATCCGACAATACGGCGAATTGCGGTGATTGGAAAGCGAGAAAGTTCGCGGTTTTCATCGGTTTCTCCTTAAGTCAGTGGTATCGCATAAGACTAACGGGTTGGTACGCCGGCACGACCACCAGTGTGCCACCCTGCCAGCCTATTGCCAGACTATCGTGTCCAAATCGCGGTTCTAGTGCTCCAGTGCTTGATCAAGGTCGGCGATCAGATCCTCTGCGTCCTCCAGGCCCACCGACAGCCGAATCAGCCCATCAGCGATGCCGGCTTTGGCGCGCTCCTCTGGCGTCATGTGCTCGTGCGTGATCGTTGGCGGGTGCATGCATATCGTCCGACTCGTGCCGAAGGTGACGGCGTGTGTGATCAGCTCAAAGCTGTCGATCACCTGCGCCGCCCCCTCCATCCCACCTGGCGCCACGAACGAGAGCATGCCGCCAGCAGCCGCCATCTGACGTTGTGCCAGATCGTGCTGCGGATGCCCGGGAAGCCCGGGGTAATTGACGTGCTCCACCCGCGGGTGGTCGGCCAGGAACTCAGCCACCGCCTGTGCGTTGGCGCTATGGCGCACCATACGCAGCGACAGCGTCTCCATGAACTGGAGGGTCAGCCAGGCCTCAAACGGCTGCAGGACCGCCCCGACGAACTCCGTGGTGTTCCAGCGCACGTCCTCGACCAGCGCCTCGGGGCCGACGACGGCGCCACCTAGCAAGCTGGCGTTCCCGCAGAGGAACTTGGTGATGGAGAGCAGCACCATATCGGCACCCAGCGCCATAGGCTTCTGAAGCGCGGCCGTCGCCGTGGTGTTGTCCACCAGCAACGGCACCCCCTTGCTGTGGGCCACGTCGGCCACGGCGGCGATGTCCGTCACGAAGAGACAGGGGTTGCTCGGCGTCTCCACCCAGACCAGCTTCGTCCTCTCATCGATGGTCCCGGCCCAGGAGCCCGGATCGGCTGGATCCTCCACGAAGTGGAAGTCAACGCCGCATCGCTCCGGGAAGATAGTCGCCGCCTGCTTGTACCCCTCCCCGTAGATATTGAGACTCGTGACGACGTTGTCCCCCGGTCGGGCCAGAGTGAAGATCAGGTTGAAAAGCGCCTGGGACCCGGATCCAGCGGTGACGCACCCCTCCCCGCCCTCCAGCGAAGCCAATCGTTCCTCCAGCACCGCAGTGGTCGGGGTCTGCGTGCGTCCGTACACCGGGTAGGGGATCCTGTCGAACTGCTCATAGGGGTACGTCATCGACTGGGTGATCGGCGGCACAAACGAACGAAACGCCTCCACGTCCTCCAGCGAATCGAACCCCGCGTGCAGCGCCCGTGTATCGAACCCAACACCCTCGTCCTCCCGTGGCTGTCGCTCTACCTCCGGATCGTACGTCCACGCCTCCCGCATAAAGAAAAGCTCTTCACCGTCCCGCATGTCACCTCCCATCTCACCTTATCGCTTTGTCGCTCTATCGCCTCATCGCCTCATCGCGTGCCACAATCTCCCGCAGCGCCGTCTGTACGTCCTCCGGCAGTGGCTCCGCCTCGTGGCTCGCCAGGATCCTCTTCACCTGCTTGGCGGCGCGCTCCTCCATCGTGGTGCTCCCGTGATCTGCCCAGTCGTCGTACTGGCGCTTGTCCGCCAGAGCCGAGTAGTACGGCTCGCGAAAATGCTCATAGGTGTGCTCGTGTGCCAGGTAGTCTCCCCCTGGGCCTAGCTCCTCCACCACGTCGAGGGCCAGCGTCTCCTCGCTGACCTCCACCGAGGCAGTGGCCGCGCGGATGAAGCCGATCAGGTCGTTGTCGATAGCCATCAGCTGGAGCGAGCCCTGCATGCCCGCGTCCATAAAGCCACAGTCGTGGACGATGTTGGCGCCGTTTAAGTGCGCCGTGAACAGGCTCAGGGCGGCCTCCGCCGCACACTGCTGGTCCAGCACCTTCGAGTCCGTCGAGCCGCCCAGGCCAAAGACCGGCAGATCATAGAAGCGCCCCATCGAGGTGGCCACGCCCTGCTCATCGGCCAACACGTAGTTGCCCACCATCGTCTGCAGGTTATACGGCCCCCCGTTCCACCCTGGCACCGCCACCGGCGTTCCCGGCCGCACCAGCTGCGCCAGCACGATGCCCAGGAGCGTCCCCGCGTTCATCGTCGCCATACAGCCTGCTGTCGTCGTGGGCGAGTTGACGCCTCCGGCGTTCAAAGGGATGTAGAGCAGCGGCAAGCCCTTTCGGGCCAAGTAGATACACTTCTGCGTCGCCTCCTCGTTCGCCACCAAGCCCGAGGTCACGTTGATGTAACAGGTGGCGAACGGCCGCTGCCGGAACGCCTCCTCCCCACCGGCCACGACTTCACACATCTCCACCATGGTCACGCATCCGTCGACGTCCGGCGAGACGAAGACGATCGGCTTCGTCGTCTGGTTGAGCATCACCTCCATCTGGTACCGGTCGTACACCTGCTGACTCACGTCTGAGGGGAGAAAAGCCGACATCACGAAGTCGATGTGCGGCAGAGCATCCATCAGGGTGACGGCCTCCCCCACGTCCTTGAGTAGCGCCTTGCGCCGCTGGCCGCTCCGATGATCGAGGACGTACAAACAGTCGGAGCCCCCACCGAAGGCCGTCTCATACCCCCACGCTCGAATCGCCACGTCACCGTGACGGTCCCAGAGCGTAAGACGGGAGGGCGTGAGGCTCAGCGCCTCCTCGACCATCGTGCCGGGGAGCCGCACCCGCAGCTCGTCCACCTCAGCACCGTGATCACCCAGAATCTCGCGCGCCTCGGCGTCGTGAACCTCGACCCCCACGCGACCCAGGACCTCCAGACTCGCCCCGTGAATCCGCTCGCACGTCCCCGGCTCCATACGAGAGTAGCGACCGTGTGCCTGCCGCCAACCGACTCGTCTCATCATCGCCTATCTCCTGAGTATTACCTGAACCATATATGGCCCTATTCAAGCCACATATCCAGCAGGTGGTCAACGTATGCCATGTGCTCCTCGGCGGCTTGCCGTGCCAGATGCGGATCCCTCTGCTCGATAGCCTCGACGATGGCGCGCTGATAGGGGATTGAGTCCCGCTGCACGCGCGGAAGGCTTACCATTTCGTGGATCACCTCCACCAGCAGCTTTCTCGCCAGATGATAGAACTGCTCCAGGAGCTCGTTCTTGCTCGCTCTCGCCACCGCCAGATGGAAGTCGAGATCGGCCGCCACAAAGGCCTCGGTGTCGTCGACCGTCGCCTCCATCCGATGCATGGCGTTCCAGATCCGCTCTACGTCCTCCGGCGTCGCTCGCCTGGCGGCCATCTCCGTTAGAGCGATCTCCACGACTCGCCGAGCCTCATACACCCGTCGCGCGTTGAGTTCGCCCAAGCGCGCCCGCACCGCCTCCGGATGGATGAGCCCGTCCATGGCATCCTCCCGCACCCACGTCCCCTTGCCGGCGCGAGAGGCGAGCAAGCCCACAGCGGAGAGCGCCTGGATCGCCTCCTGCACCGTGGAGAGCCCCACCCCAAACTGAGCGGCTAGCTCTTTTCGCGTCGGAAGAAACTCCCCCGGTTTGACCTCACCTGTCAGGATCATCCGACGGATCTCCTCCGTTACGTCGTCCACCAGCGTGCTCGCGGGCAATCTAGATGGCATCGCACCCTCCCGACGATGCAGACAAAGCCTCAGAAGCCATTTGCAAAAATCTGAAATTCTGGTATATTCTAACTACCTTTCGCTCCTTGTCAAGCTGTGATCGAACGTCGTGACCCAGCAGGAGGTCGCTCCTGCCTGATTTGACACTTTTTTTGGCCGCCAGTATAATCAATCCCTGCTCCTTTAATGGTCAAACCAGCGATGCGGATCCCTCTGTCGACCGATTGACCCTACTTGCATCGCAATAAGAGAGGAGGTGGTGTGCAGGCAACCCTTTGGCGACATTACCGTAAGGGCCAGGATGCCCTTCTGGCAAAGATTGATCAACTCTGAGGAGGAGTAACTGATGGAGATCATCAAGAAAGAAGAGAGGAACGAAGCGCACCCGTACATCCCGGAGCTGAAGGAACTTTACCAAGACGGGAGAATCTCACGCCGCGAGTTCCTACGAAACGCTACCCTTCTGGGTATGTCCGCCGCAGCAGCTGGCGCGTTCGTCACTGGCTGTGGTCAGCAGGCCACCGAAGCCCCGACCGAGGAAGCAGCTACCGAACCGCCCGAGCCCACTGAGGAGCCGGCCGGTGGCCCACAGCGCGGCGGTTCGCTGCGCGTCGCCTCCCAGGTGCAGAAGGTCACGCACCCCGCTCAGTTCTCGTGGGTATCCCCATCCAATCAGCTCCGCCAGGTGGCCGAGTACTTGACCTACACCGACGGGGATAACGTTACCCACCCCTGGCTTCTGGAGAGCTGGGAGGCGAGCGACGACCTGACCGAGTGGACCCTCAACCTCCGCCAGGGCGTCATGCACAACAATGGCGATGAGTTCAACGCCGACGACGTCGTCTTCACCATGAACGAGTGGCTCGACGAGGACGTGGGATCCTCTATCCTGGGCCTCGTGGGCGGCTATCTTAGCGCCGACGGGATCGAGAAGGTCGACGACTACACCGTCAAGCTGCACCTCGATCGTGCCGAGATTGCCGTCCCGGAGCATCTGTTCCACTACCCGGCGCTGATCCTCAACCATCGCACCTTCGAGGGCGACTTCCTCAAGGCGCCTCACGGCACGGGCCCCTACACGCTGGAGGAGTACAGTGAGGGTGAGCGCGTGCTGCTCAAGCGCCGCGACGACTACTGGCAGGATGGCGAGGACGGCGAGTCGCTGCCCT
Source organism: uncultured Anaerolineales bacterium (assembly GCA_964514285.1). GTDB lineage: Bacteria > Chloroflexota > Anaerolineae > B4-G1 > B4-G1 > SKLM01. Next base: position 9,589 of record CAZEQC010000122.1, read on the forward strand.
ATCTCGATGAGATGGAGTTCATCGACATGGGATCGGAGACCTCCGCCTGGATCGCGGCCATACAGGCTGGCGAGGTCGACCTGCTCGATCTGGGCGACTTGGGCGGGACCGACATCTACCTGGCGCTGAAGGACACCGACGACGTCGCTGTCCGCGGCCTCACCACGGGTCAGACCCGCCTGCTCCGTATGCGGGTCGATATGGACCCCTGGAGCGACAACAACGTCCGCATGGCGCTCAAGCTCTGCCAGAACCACGAGAAGATCCTCAACCTCGCCTACTTTGGTGAGGGCCAGCCTGGCGAGGACTTCCACGTGGCGCCGGTCCATCCCGAGTACTGCGACAAGCCCGTTCCGCCTTATGACCCGGAGCAAGCCAAGCAGCTGTTGGCCGATGCCGGCTATCCAGACGGGCTCGACGTTGAGCTGGCGGTTGGCAGTGGCTGGGGCGACGTGGTCTCCTACGCCGAGATCCTCAAGGAGGACGCAGCTGCCGGCGGCTTCAACATCACGATCAACACCATGCCCAACAGCCAGTATTGGGAGCAGTGGACCGAGGTCGCGCTGGGCATCACCCCGTGGACACATCGA
>CAZEQC010000123.1:0-9933 GCA_964514285.1 uncultured Anaerolineales bacterium
CGATGACGCAGATGTACATCGCCGAGGGTTCGGATTGGTTCTGGTGGTACGGCGCGGATCAGAGTTCCGGCTCCGATGAGGACTTCGGCCAGCAGTACCGAGACACACTGAGACAAGTGCTGACGACGTTAGGGGAAGAACCCCCCGACTGGCTGAACGTCCCTATCATCGCCGAGTCACCGGCACCGGCGGAGCAAGCAGCCTCTGGCCTGATCTCGCCGACGATCGACGGGTTGGTCGGGACGGGCGAATGGGAGGACGGAGGGTCTTACAACGTTGTGGGCGGCGCGATGGCCCCAGGCAGGGCTCCAATGGAACGACTCGCCTACGGCTTCAACGCCGAGACCCTTTACCTGCGTGTCGACGCGGGCGCTGACTGGAGCGCCTTGACCACTGCCGGAGGGAATCCCAATGCCCGTGCCTACCTTGGATGCTACCTTCTGCCGCCAGGTGGCGGTGCTGCCAGCGCATTCTCTCGGTTTGGCAAGCCGGAGACATATCTGGGCTTCGGGGCGACGCGGTTACTGGAGGTGACCTTCGCCGCAGACGCCGAGATTGTGGATGTGACCTTCTCCACCTTCGACGGTGAGCGTTGGGTCGCCCAGGACCTGCCCGACGCTGAGATCATCCCTGTGGCAGTGGACGGTCCCACTTTGGAGCTGGCGCTGCCCCTGGAGGTCCTGGCTCCGGCACCCAATGGCGAGGGCAGCGCCATCGCCAGTGGCGACCGGATACAGATGCGGGCCGTCTACAGCCAGGGCACGGGCGGTCCCGGCGCTGAGGAGGCTGCCAGTGATCTCGCGGTCATGCCCGTGGATGGCCCTGCTCTGCTGGCGGTACCGGATCTCGGCTTGACCACGGAGGTGTTGAGCATCGAGGATCAAGACGGCGACGATCATGGACCCGGCACCTACACCTACCCCACCGACGCCGTCTTCCAGCCGGGGGCTTTCGACGCCACCTCGTTCAGCGTGGGCTACGACGAGACGAACATCGTCTTCCGGCTCACATTGGCAGGCCCGCTGGAGAACGTGTGGGATTCACCCAACGGCGTCTCCATACAGACGGTGGACATTTACATCGACAAGGACGGTCCGGAGAGCGGCGAGCGGTTGCTGCTGCCGGGCCGCAATGCCGCGCTGACTCCCAACTACGCCTGGGACTACGCCGTCTGGGTTGAGGGTTGGACGCCCGGGGTCTATGTCCCCGGTGAGGAGGCGCCCCAGCAGGTGGACGCTCAGATGACCGTCATCGCCGATCCGGGCCAGAGCAAGATCACCATTAAGGTCCCCAGATCCGTCCTGGGCGACGACCCGGAGACCTGGGCCTACGCCGCTGCCGTCCTGGGACAGGAGGGATTCCCGGCTAGCGGCGTCTGGCGCGTGCGCGACGTGGCGGAAGAGGCAGCGCAGTGGCGCTTCGGGGGCGCTCCTGCAAGTACCAACCACACCCGTATCATCGACCTGGCCTGGCCGGATGACGCTACCCCGAGCCAGGAGCAGATGCTAAGCGACTACCCACCCTCACAGGAGCCAGACATGGACGAGCTCGGGCCGGAGGACTTCGCCCAGGTCACCATGCTCCGACCGGACTAGCCGTGCTCTGCACCCTGCCAGCCGGCGGTGGCAGGGTGCAGACCCATCGTCTGGCCGGCACTCGGACGGAAACGGATCCCCGCACACCGCCTCGTCGCCAGGACTTTCTTTGACAAAGCCCCTCCCCCGTGCTACACTCTCTCACTCAAGCGGGGACACTGAATCACCGCTTCGTCGAGACCGATAACCTCTACTCTGCAAACCATGAGAAATTGGCGTGATCCTTCTGATGTCCAAGTACCCCGCGCCATGCGGGCCGCCATTGGCGGGCACCCGCTGGTGACCGAGACGCTGGTCCGACGCGGCATCACCACCAGCAAAGAGGCCAGAGCCTTTCTCGATCCCGAGCATTACCGGCCCGCCCCGCCGACCGAGTTCCCCGACATGACCCGGGCGGCCGAACGGCTGGAACGCGCCATCGAGCACCAGGAGCTAGTCTGTGTCTGGGGCGACTTCGACGTCGACGGACAGACGTCAACCACCACCCTCGTCTCCACCCTCCGCGACCTGGGAGCCTCCGTCCGCTTCCACATCCCCAACCGACAGCAAGAGGGGCACGGCATCCATCTCCCGCAACTGAAGAAGCTCATTTCGGAGGGGGTCGAGGTTCTTCTGACCTGCGACACAGGTATCACCGCCCACGGCCCCATCGCCCACGCCCAGAAGCGAGGCGTGGACGTGATCGTCACCGATCACCACGACCTCCCGCGCGGGAGTCTGCCTGAGGCCTATGCAGCGATCGATCCCAAAATGCTGCCGCAGACCCACGCCCTCCGCGAGCTGCCCGGCGTCGGCGTGGCCTATAAGCTAGCTGAACTGCTCTACAACCGCGCTAGTCGATCTCGCGAGGTAGGGCGTCACCTGGATCTAGTCGCCCTCGGTATCGTGGCCGATGTGGCGACGCAGATCGGCGACGTGCGCTATCTGCTCCAGCGTGGTCTGAAGGCCCTGCGTCATACCGAGCGATTGGGGCTGCAGGTCTTGATGGAGATCGCCGAGCTCAATCCTCAGTTACTGACCGAGGAGCACATCGGCTTTGAGCTGGCTCCCCGGCTCAACGCCCTCGGTCGGCTGGCGGACGCCAGGCCGGCCGTCGAGCTCTTCACCACCGAAGATGTGGAGCGGGCCAGAATCCTGGCTCACGAGCTGGATGGGCTCAACGCGCGCCGCAAGATGATGTGCGATCAGGTCACCCAGGCAGCCGAGGCCCAGATTGAGCGCGATCCCTCGCTCCTGGATCGCGGGGCCCTGGTGCTGAGCCACCCCTCCTGGCCCGGAGGCGTCATCGGCATCGTCGCCGGGCGCCTGGCGGAGCGATACCATCTGCCGACCATCCTCATCACCACCCCGCCTGGCGAGCCGGCCCGAGGGTCGGCCCGTTCCATTGAGGGCTGCGATATCAGCGCCGCCATCGCCGCCCACGGCGATCTACTGCAGGGCTTCGGGGGCCATCCTATGGCAGCCGGCCTAAGCATCGATCCCGAGAAGATCCCCGAGTTTCGACGGGCCGTCTCCCGCACGGTCCGAGAGAGCTGTGTAGACGTCTTGACCGCAAAGCCCGTCCTGACGATCGATGGATACGTTCCCCTGAACGACCTATCCCTCGACTTCGTGGAGCAGATAGAGCGTCTGGCCCCTTTCGGCCCCGGCAATCCCCCTCTCACGCTGGCCACGCAGGGGCTCTCTCTGAAGGCCCACACCACCGTAGGTCGCACCGGCGAGCATCTGAAGCTCATCGTCGAGGACGAGGAGGGCGCAACGCAGCAAGTGCTCTGGTGGCGGGCGGAGCCGTCGAATCTGCCGCAAGGTCCGTTTGACCTCGCCTATACCGTCCGCGCCAGCGACTACCGAGGCCAGCGTGATGTACAGATCGAGTGGATCGATGCGCGCCCCCTTGAGAGGCTGGAGAAAGGCCCTCGTCAGAAGCGCCCTACGATCGACGTCGTCGACTATCGAGACGTCTCGGACCCTCAGGGTGAGTTGAAGCGTCTGCACACCAAAGAGGACCTGATGGTGTGGAGCGAGGGGCGTGAGGCTGTGGCGGGCCAAGATCGGTATCAGCTAGGCCCTTCGGGAAGGCTGGCGATCTGGACCACACCGCCAGGCGGCCCCGAGCTACGGAGCGCGCTGGCACGGGTCTCGCCAGAAACGGTCTATCTCTTTGCTGTCGATCCGGGCCTCGATCATCCCGAGAGCCTCCTGACCCACTTGGCGCGACTGGCAAAGGGGGCCCTCATCAATGAAGGCGGGGAGGTCGAGCTTTCAGCTCTCGCTGCAGCAACGGCCCACCGGGAGGAGACGATCCGTATGGGACTCCGTTGGCTGGAGGCGCGAGGACACGTCGTCGTTCTTGAGGAGAGACGGGAGGCCATACGTCTCGCCCCCGGTGATGGATCGGAGACCGAGGATTTGACCGAGATCACGGAGCGATTGCGAGCGTTGCTGCAGGAGACGACGGCCTATCGCGCCCACGTCGCCCGTGCCGACGCAGAGGCGCTTATCAACAACGCTCTTTCGGATTGAGACAAAGAGGCTGGCGACTTGCTGATCCCTATGGGAAAAGGGCTGATGACGGAAGACCACATCCACGCTGAACTGGGGGAGATCCTCGCGGGATCCAAACCCAGGCGTGAATCAGCGGAGGAGATCACGCTCTTCAAGGCTGTCGGCGTCGCCGTGCAGGACGTAGCGGCGGCCCGGGCGGCGTTGGACGCCGCCCGCCGGCTCGGCCTGGGCACAGAGCTCGCTCTCTGAGTGCGGGATGGGCAGCTACCTCGCAACCGTCGCCAGGCTGGCCGTTGTGGCCGTCCTGGTACTCATAGCGCTGGGGGTCGTGCGCGTGTTGGTCGAGCTGGCGATCGAGAAGCGTCGCAAGAGGAGATTGACCGCCACGCGTGATATCTCCACGCTGAGCCCATCCGATTTCGAACAATACGTCGCCGTTCTTTTTGAGAAAGCTGGCTATCGCGTCATACGAACAGGAGGCAGCGGGGACGGCGGCATCGACCTGCTGGTCAAGCGGAGAGGGACAACGAGCGTCGTCCAGTGCAAGCGATACGAGGATACCATTGGCCCCAGCACCATCCGCGAGCTTATCGGCGCGATGACCAATGCAGGAATCAAGGACGGTCTCCTGATCACGACCAGCGATTTCACAGCCGGCGCCGAGCGTGAGGCCCGACGGGCGCCGTACAAGATCGACCTCGTCGACGGCGAAAGACTCGTCCACTGGGCCAGAACCTACGGCCTCCCTGGTGAGGTGATGGATAGGGGGTGAAGCAAGGAATGGGTCGCAGGCGCGGATCAGGTAGGGTGAAGAGAGAACGATGAACGTGAGAAAGACAGCTAGCGTCGTTATCGTCGGTGGTGGCGTCATGGGAGCCAGCACCGCCTATCATCTGGCCAAGAAAGGCTGCCAGGACGTCCTTCTTCTGGAACGAGAGCCCTTCTTCGGCACCCAAGCCACCGGCAAGTGCGCCGGGGGCATCCGACATCAGTTTGGCACCGAGATCAACGTGCAGCTCTCCAAGCTCAGCCTGCCCATGCTCTACCGCTTCGAGGAGGAGTTGGGACAGCCGATCGACCTGAACTTGTGTGGTTATCTCTTCCTCTTGACCAAACAAGAGGACGTCGAGGTCTTCCGCCGTACCACAGAGATGCAGCACCGCTTGGGCGTCGAGACCAGGTGGCTGGAGCCCTCAGATCTGGCCCAGGGAGGGCGTCTATCCTCGCCCCTGTCCCCGATTGACCTATCGGGCGTACTGGCCGCGACCTTCAACCCCAACGATGGGCTGGCTGATCCCAACAGTGTGGTACAGGGGTACATCTCCGGAGCAAGCCGGCTTGGGGCATCCTTGGAGACCGACGTAGAGATAATCGATATCCTGGTGGACAATGAGCAGGTGAAAGGCGTGGTCACCGATCACGGAACGGTCTCGACCCCGGTCGTGGTCAACGCAGCAGGCCCGTGGGCGCAGGTGATCGGAGAGATGGCCGGCCTGGAGATCCCGGTCGTGCCGCTACGTCGACAGATCGTCGTCACCGGCCCCATGCCAGAGATACCCGAGGAGTTCCCCTTCGTCATCGAGTTCGAACGCTCCCTCTATTTCCATCCCGAGGGCGAGGGGCTCCTCACCGGCATGTCGAATCCCAACGAGACACCGGGCTTCGACCAGTCCGTCGACAAAGACTGGGAGCTGGTCCACCTGGAGGCAGCGATAGAGCGCTTGCCGGCTCTGGCGCAAGCCGGCCTGGCCAGTCGTTGGGCCGGTCTGTACGAGGTCTCCCCGGATGCCCATCCCATCCTGGGGCGGGTTCCGCAGCTGGAGGGCTTCTTCTGTATCAATGGCTTCAGCGGCCACGGCTTCATGCACGGGCCTATCTGCGGCCTGCTACTGGCCGAGGAGATCCTGGATGGGGGCGCCCACACCCTGGACATATCCCCTCTCTCCATCGATCGTTTCCAGGAGGGCGCGGAGATCGTTGAGTACAACGTCGTGTGAGCGGGCCGTCCAGGCGGCCAAGCGCGGCCCTCACCGGCTTTGGACCGGGGTAGTTCAGAAGAGGAGGCGTACGATGGATGGATGGCGATGGCGGGTCGTGCTTGCCCTGATCGGCCTGGTGCTGCTGGTCTGCTCAATCTACCTCGTGGCCGCGTCCCGTCTGCAAATCGAGCGCAGGATAGAGCGGGACGTCGTGCCCATCGAGGCCCCATCGACGGGCAGGATGCCGGATTTGCGCCGAGGGACGACCGAGGCCCCTTTCTCCCTGGCGGTGGTATGAGATGCGACACCGAGGACACGCCCCCGGGTTGATCGCGTTCCCCGAAAGAGCCCTTCTCCCCACCACCGCTCTGATCGTGTTGGCTCTGATCGGCGCAGCCTGTTTTGCCGCTGAGCCGATCGTCGAGCCCGAGGAGCCGGGAGAGGCCCAGCCGACCCTTCCCTCAGAGGAGCCGTCCGAGGAGGACGAACCGAGCCCAGCCCCAACCGCCACCATACTGCCTGCAACGCCGACGGCTCAGCCCTCCCCAGCCACGCCGACCCCGGTCGTTGAGGAGGAGGATCGGGTCGCCGAGGTCGAATGGCCCAGCTCGATGCGGGTCGGCGACGGCGAGGTCCTCCGTCTCTCCCTCATCGTATCCGCCGAGGACGCCCATCTCACCACGCCGGAGATCGCCGGACACCAGGTCGAGACGACGACGGTGCCCATTCCGGTGACGCGAACTGGATACGATGGCTACGTGAACGCCTCGCTAATTGGCGCCGGGCTAGATGTCGCGGCGGCTGGCCCCACCCGTCAGGCTCTCGCTCCTGGTCGCCCCAACACGTGGCGCTGGACGATCGCAGCGCCCCGGGCAGGCACCTATCAACTCGTCATCAACCTGACCGTCTCCTGGGAGCCTCAGCCGGGGACCGATGCATCCGGGCCCGTTGAAGAGAGTGTCTGGAGCCGGGTGCTGACGGTGGACGCTCGGGCCCCGCTTGGGCTCTCCGGCTCACAGATCGACTGGCTGGGGCTCGGAGGCACCGTGCTAGGCACTGTAGCCGGGCTTCCCTTCGTGGAGAGGGTGCTCTCAACGCTCTGGAGGCGCCTGAGAAGCCGGGATGGCCGAGAGGCACACGAAGCATAGGCATCACGCCCTTGGCTTACGCCATCCTCAACGCTCTCAACTGCGCGGCATCTCATACTTGGTAAGGAGGACAAGCGACGTGGATCTCTCCATCAAAACAAGGTTCCTTGACCGGTGGGCCGCCTACTTCCCCAGCACCGAGCTACCCATCGTCTTTAGTTACACCAACGAGGGGGTTCCCCCGAATGCGCCCCCGCCAGGGAAGAGACACCATTGCATCATCTGCGATCTCCGGCCAGTGCGCGACGGCGAAACGCGGGCTTTCGACGCAGGGACGATCACCTGCGGTGGCGCCAAACGATATCTGGGCTTCGAGACCGAGATGCGGCCCAACTTCGCTTACTTCCTCTCTTGCGGCATACCGGGGGAGATGGAGGGGGAGCGGTACAAAAGTTCCCCCGAGCTGGTGGAGCGCTATCTGGAGAGCCAGCCCGCCTTCGAGGCCCCCGGCCGCACCATCGTCTTCAAGCGCTGGGACGACCTCAAGGCCGAGGACTCGCCGAACGTCGTCATCTTCTTTGCGACGCCCGACGTCCTCTCCGGGCTCTTCACACTGGCGAATTTCGATGAGGAGGACCCCCAGGCCGTCATCACGCCCTTCGGATCGGGCTGTTCCTCCATCGTCTATCACCCCTATCAGCAGCTCCGTTCGGACCGCCCTCGGGCCGTGCTCGGCATGTTCGATGTCTCCGCCCGCCCCTGTGTAGCGCCTGAGGTACTCACGTTCGCCGTCCCCTGGCCCAAGTTCGTCGGCATGGTCGACCAGATGGAGGAGAGCTTCCTGACCACCGACGCCTGGCGGAAGGTCCGCGCACGACTATGACAGACGCGCGTGAGGAGACGAACGAGATTCTCGGCCGCTCGGCGGAACACACCTTCGCCTCACTCGCCATCGACCGGGCCGCGAGCCGACGTCGGGACGACAGCTGGATCTCGGAGCAACTCGACGCCCCGACCACACGCTTCCTCCCGGTGTGGGGGTCGAAAGTCTGGGTCACAGGCGATTCACCCCCACATCTGAGTTGGATCAGATCGCGGGACGCTGCTCACCAACGTCAGCAAGCCGAATCGGTGATCCTGCTGGGGGAGTACAGGGCGGGCGATGAACCTTGTCCCGGGGATAAGGATCGTCCCCGCGCCTACGTCGCTCTCGGCTTCCCACCCGGCGACGAGCCACCACCGAGCCTGGTCGGATTGGGGACCTTCCGCCGTCTGCGGGCTGTCGCGCCGCTTCTCAATGATCAGTCCGCTGCACTGCTGGCCTACGCCAAGGCCCTGGTCCAGTATCACCACCAACACCAGTTCTGTGGCGCGTGCGGGGCTCCGACAGCCATGAGAGAAGGCGGACACCTCCGAGTATGCACCAATCCCGAGTGCGGTCAACACGACTTTCCCCGCACCGATCCCGCCATCATCGTCCTGGTCAGCTCTGGAGAGCGGTGTCTCCTGGGGCGGCAGCCGACCTGGCCGGCGTCCTTCTACTCCATCATCGCCGGCTTCGTCGAGCCCGGGGAGAGCCTGGAAGGAGCTGTCGCGCGGGAAGTGCGGGAGGAGACCGGCGTCCGAGTCCAACGGGTGCGGTACCACTCGTCTCAGCCCTGGCCTTTTCCCCGCTCGCTGATGATCGGCTTCACCGCCGAGGCGGGCAGCACCGCCATCCACCTCAACGACGGCGAGCTGGAGGACGCGAGATGGCTGTCCCGGGACGCCATCGCCCGGGAGCTGGAGCATGGCACCCTCCGACTCCCATCCCCGATCTCCATCTCCCATCATCTCATCGAGGCGTGGTTCGACGCCGAAAGCCCTGTGGCCTTGAGAGATGTCCTCAAATCCGCATAGTGCCCGACCACGGAAGGCGATCTAAACCTCTAGCGGATGGCTCGAGCCGTGATCCCTACAAATGACGGGTCACAGAGCTCGCAGAGGAGACACAGAGGTCTTCAGAGAACCTCTCCGTGTGTCTCTGCGCCTTCTCCGTGTACCTCTGCGTAACCATCGAACCAACGTGCGGCTCTCGCACCAACGGCTAGAAGCGCTCTCCATTCCGGGGCCATGGGCTCTCCGGGCCGGCCGGGGCGCCCCCGACGACCGTAAACTCGCGCTCCGTGGGTGGACCCATCGGTAGAGATCGATAGCCGGACGAGCCCCTCCCGGTGTCGCGCCAACCGTAGGACGAGGGGTGATCGCCCTGCGGCGAGATCACGACGACGGGTGGATAGGTATGCCGTGGATCAGAGTCCATCTCACGCCCTCGCACCCGACCCGACGACCGATCCTCGCTCTGCCGCCGGCTGACCGCCACCACGATCAGGCTGGTCGGTATCGCCGCCCCCACCCCACAGACCGCCCCCGCCAACACCCCCAGCGCTTCCTCGCTCAATCGATTCCCCACCACCACCGCCAATGTCACCGCGAACGCCACTGTCACCAGGCCCAGGAACGTCTTCAAGCGCCTCCAGCGGTTCTCTCGTCCCTCTCTATCCTCTCTCATCGTCTCCCTCCCGTCGCTCTCTTGCTCCCCTGCCCCCCGCTCCTGCAAGCGTATGGGGCGACGCAGTCACCCGGCGTTCTCCCGCGACCCGCGCCACCACCTCCCGAATCTCTCGCGGCGACACGTGAGAGGCCTGAAAGCGCGTCACCCGCCCCTCCGCCACCCCCAGGGAGTGCCCCCCCCCCCCCCACCCCGGCCCCCCCCCCGCCCCCCCC
>CAZEQC010000124.1:0-9824 GCA_964514285.1 uncultured Anaerolineales bacterium
CTTTCTTCTGCTCATCAAAATAGATACAAAGAAGCCACCTGCTATCCTCAACAGGATAGACCTCTCAAGAATATCTCTAGCGTCCGATCGTCTTGATAAGTCAACGATGTCCGATGACGAACGAGCGACTGAAAATCAAAACACTCTTCCGTACAACGTTACACCAGCCTCCCGTTGGAGCCTGGTCTACGCAGGATTCATCACAAGAGCGAATCAAAACAGTCCTCTATTCGTTCCAGGTCGATGTCTCAAACCATCACCAATAGCTTAGTATACCACAGCTATCCAGCGCTATGATACGAGTCTAGTTTGAGTTTCTGTTGGGAATCGTTTGATTTCCGTTTGAAGGCGATGATCACAGTGCAAATCCCGTTTAGAAGATGTCCACCACCTGCCAAGCTCCAGTTAGCAAGCGTAGCTACAGGCTTAGCCCCTCAGCTGATATTGTAGTATCCCACAAGGTTGTTAACATAAGTTTAAGGAATCGTAACCTTTTTCTTAAGGACGCAACTGCGGGCATCCCTCTCCTTCATACTACGGATCTGAAAGCCATCTAATCGTAGGCAAATGAAATGAATGCCAAACAGGCCTTACGGGATCGCCCCACGCCATAGGTTGCGCCGAGATGGACGGGTCTAGCTTGGTTTCACCCCAGAACCGTGTTACAATCGTCCCAAGAGTATGAACCAGGAGCGCACGTGAACCCTAGAGAAAGATCGTGGCTCATGCGGACGAGCGTAGCGCTGGTGCTTGCCAGCAGCCTGCCTTATTTGATCGCCTGGGCTGCCACGCCTGCCGATGCTCACTTCACGGGTCTGGTCTTCAACCCTATCGATGGGCACTCCTATCTGGCCAAGATGCGCCAGGGCTTCGAAGGATCATGGCGCTTCCATCTTCCGTTCACGTCCAAGTGCAGCCCGGGAGCGCACGTCTATCTTTTTCACTTGCTTCTGGGGCATTTGGCCCGGCTGGTGAGGCTGCCCCTGATCGTCGTCTATCATGGAGCACGAATCCTGGGCGGGGCAGCTATGCTGACTGGCCTCTACGTGCTCGCATCCTCCCTCAGCGATCAGAGCAGAGAACGCCGTACGATGTTCTTGTTGGCAGCAGTCGGCTCAGGGCTGGGCTGGTTGCTGTTGCCAACGGGCACGCAAACAGCGGACCTATGGGTGCCAGAGGCTTTCCCCGTCTACTCCTTAATGGCAAACGCTCACTTCCCCCTCGCCATTGGGCTGATGGCGGGCACGATGCGCCTGGGTCTGCACGTTCTAGCGCTGGAGTCAGGATCGGAAAGCGACAGAGATGCCACCTGGCCGTGGGGTGTCGCCATGGCCGTGACAGCTACGCTCCTGGGCGCGATCCAACCGTTCGGTCTGGTACCGACCTTTGGCGCGCTGGGGGTCATCTTGATAGCCCGGGCAGCAGCCAGTCGCCGCAGGGTCGGAAGCCCCCCGTACTGGAGGGCCGGTGCCTGGATCGTCATCGCAGCGACCGCTGCGCTACCCTATCCGCTCTATATGCAGAAGGCCATTCAAACCGATCCGGTTCTGGCGGCGTGGCGTGCACAGAACGTGACAACCTCACCTCCGTTGTGGGATTGGGCTTTGAGCTACGGCTTGGTCTTGATCCTGGCCGCCTTGGGAGGGAGCACTGCCCTTCGACGGGGTTCCAACGCTGACTTAGCCATGTTAGGATGGGCTGGGGTGACATTCACCGGCATGTATCTACCGCTACCCCTGCAGCGGAGGCTCAGTCTCGGGTTGGGCGTCCCCATAGGACTTCTGGCTGGGATGGGCTGGTGGCGCCAGGCGCGGAAGTGGCTATCCACCCACAGGCGAGGCCTGGCTCGAGGCGCGGTCATCGCCTTCAGCGCACTGACACCTCTCCTCTTGATCGCCACGGCATCCTCGGCAGCATTAGAGGCACAGAGCTGGAAGGCCGATTCATGGCTCTATCTGAGCAACGGTGAATGGGCCGCTCTGAGATGGCTGCGAGATCAAGGGGAGGCTCAATCGAAAGCTGTGGTGCTGTGCGCACCACAGATGGGCTCATTCGTTCCAGCTTGGACTGGGCATCGGGTGGTCTACGGTCACCCGTTCGAGACCATAGAAGCCGAGCAACGGGCCGAGCAAGTTGAGGCCTACTGGTCTGGCGAGATGAGCGCGTCGAACCAGGCCGCATTTGCAGAAGAGAACCGAGTGCAGTACATTCTGGTCGGCCCGCGGGAGCGAGCGCTCACACCAAGGGGATGGGACGGCGTGGAGCTGGGGAATCTGGTTTTCGAAACAGACGATACGCACATCTACGCAATCAATGGACAGTAGCAGAGCACCGGCAAGAGAGATCAAGCCAGGAGAGCTGATAGCCTCCGGACTTTTCATCCTGGCGATCGCCCTGCTTCTGCTCCATCCTGTTGCGCCCTGCCCCACGTGGTGGCTTTGGACACCTGGCTCCCCCGCGTCTGATCTGTCGGTGACCCATTGGCCCAATGCGCACTTCACACGGCGGGTGGTGTGGCAAGAGGGACGTTTTCCGCTGTGGCGTCCCACAATCATGAGTGGGACGCCCTTCGCAGCCAACCCTCTCGCTGGGCTCTACTACCCCTTGAACTGGATCTCCATCTTTCTGCCCTGGCTTCCCCTGACGATAAGCTTCAACGTATCGGCTTTCTTACACCTCGCGCTGGCGGGGGCGACTATGTACGCGCTCGTGCGCCACGGCCTTGACGCCGATGTCTGGTCTGGGCTGGTCGCCGCTGTGGCCTATCAGGCCTCGCCCAAGCTTCTGGCTCACCTTGGCGCCGGGCACGTGGGATGGGTACAGGCTTGGGCCTGGCTGCCGTTGGTCGTCCTCTGTACGCTGAAGGCCTGTCGATCCGCTAAGCGCCAAACGATCAGATGGGCTATGGGAGCAGGGGCCACGCTGGCCATCCAGTTCTGCGCCGACGTACGGCTCTCGGCCTACACGCTTATGGCAACCGGCTCTCTAGTCCTGGCGTGGATCGTAGACCAGCTGACCAGACATCGGCCAACAATCAGGGGCTTGAAAGAAGAGATCGAGAGATCGGCCTCCAGAGTTTCTCGCATCGTCATCCCCATCTCGGTCGTCTTCGCCGGCCTATCGGTATGCCAGTGGCTTCCCAGTTTCGCGCTCTTACGGCACACCACACGATCTGGCTTGACCTTATCCGACGCGGCGGTCTGGTCGCTGCCGTGGCGCTACCTGGGGGGGCTGCTTCTGGCCAACCACGGCGGTTTCCATGAGTGGATGACGTACGTCGGGGTCAGCACCTTAGTGCTCGCTGGCGTGGGAGGAAAGGCGCTTCTGCGCCAAGATGACCACCCCCGTCGTCGCCGATGGCTGGGCATATGGCTGATGAGTCTCGGCGCCTTCGCAACCTGGTTTAGCCTCGGAGAGCACGGAGGTCTCTTCCAGGCGCTCTGGCACTTTGTCCCTGGTCTGGGGTTACTGCGGGTCCCGCCGCGAGCGTGGGTCCTGGTGACTTTCACCACAGCGGTGTTGTCCGGCGTAGGACTCGAGGCGATCAGGCAGAGGGTAACACCTCGTCTGGGGCGATGGAGGGGAGTTCTGCTGATGGGCGCCACAGCCCTCCCGCCTACGTTCCTCGTGGCCTACTGGGTGACAATGGGCAGGCCACCGCTCAATCTGACCGTATTTGGCCTTATGGCGCCATCGGCCATCGCTCTCTGCGGGACGCCGTCCAGGATCAGGCCACTCACGCCAAAGAAGGCAGCCTGGGTGGGGGCTGCTGCCGTGCTCCTCGTGGCCGTGGACCTCTTGATCGTGGACGCCACGCTGATCGAGGCGAGGTCGCCCGAGGACGTCTTCGCCGAGGGACGCGCAGCGGCCAGATGGCTGGCTGACCAATCGGGCCGCTTCCGCGTCTATTCGCCGAGCTACAGCCTGCCGCAACACGTTGCTGAACGATATGGACTGGAGCTGGCAGACGGCGTCGATCCCCTGCAGCTAAGACCCTACGCAGACTATCTGACCCACGCGGCCGGTTTGCCGAGTCGACAGGGATACAGCGTGACCCTGCCGCCGTTCCCAGAGGACAGCAACGTTCAGACGGCTCTGGCGGACGTGATCCCAGACACGGAGATGTTGGGACAACTAGGCGTGCGCTACGTGGTCGCAGCTTTCCCGATTATGCATGACCGACTCGCCCTTGTGCGCTGCTTCGGCGACACGTGTCTCTATCGAAACGAGGATGCCTACCCCCCAGCTGAGCGAGGATCTCCTCCGAGAATTGCTCTAGCCAGCGGCAGGGTGCTCTTTCAGTACCGGCCATGGGCCGTCTACACAGGCTGGGCGCTCTCTGGCTTGACGTTGGTAGGCATAGGGATAGCTCTATGGCGGACCTACCAGCGCCCCATGGCAGAGAGACCGAGCGCGTGATCTCAGATGTGCAAAGGACATGAGTATCGCTTCGTCCTGATCCTTGGTGTGATCGCCCTTGCTATCACGTCCATCCCCTATGGCCTAGGCGCTGGGATGACCAACGAGGAGCGCATCTTCGGGGGCTTCGTCTATGCCGTTGAGGATTGCTACTCCTATCTAGCAAAGATGCGACAGGGCGCTGATGGCGCGTGGCTCTTCCACATTGCCTACACGCCGGAGCCCCATCCAGGAGCGCTCTTCTTCCTCTTCCATCTGCTCTTGGGGAAACTCGCTGCCGGGGCAGGCTTCTTGCTGCCGGCCGCCCCCCTTACCTTGCGTATGGTTTGGATCTACCACCTGGCACGCTGGATCTTCGGCCTCAGTCTGCTATTCACAGTCTATCGCTTTCTGGCAGCGTTCTCCAAACGCTTGATGGTGCGCCGCCTCGCCTGGACCATGGTCACCTTCGGCGGGGGTCTGGGATGGTTGCTCGTGTTCCTGGGAAGACCAGGCTGGCTCGGCAGTCTGCCACTCGACTTCATCCTGCCCGAGGGGTTCACCTTTCTGGTGCTGTACGCCTTCCCCCACATCGCCCTAGGGCGCACACTACTGCTTTGGGGAGTCCTGTCCCTCCGGAGAGCCTGGGGGCTCAACCCGGCTTCCGACCAGCAGGACAGGCCCCGCACGAGACCCATTCTCGCGCGCCTTGGGCCTGTCAGTTGGGCTGTCATAACCGGGCTCCTCTGGCTGATGATGGGACTGATTGTGCCCTTCTACGTCGCCGTGGCCTGGGCGATCACGGGAGCAAGCTTGATCGCCCTCGTCCTTCGCCAAAGCCGGCGCGTATTGCATAGATCGGCTCTGGCGTCCGTGTCGGGGCTCATCTCCTCGCCGATTGTACTGTACAGCGCTTGGCGCTTCACCAGCGATCCCGTCTATGAAGCGTGGGCGACCCAGAATCGAATTCTCTCTCCGCATCCGCTTCACTACTTCATCGCGTACGGCGTCCTACTGATCCCCGCCATCTTCGCGGTACGCGACGCCCGGTCTGAGGAGAGACCGACCTGGCTGGCATTGGCCTGGGTAGGCATAGTGCCTTTGCTGATCTATCTCCCCTTCAACCTACAGCGACGGCTGGTCGAGGGCGTACAGGTGCCCCTCAGCTTGCTTGCAGCGATGGGCCTAACCAGGATCTTCAACCTCAACGCCGGTGGCTCAAGCCTCAGGTCGAACCTGGGGATAGGTATCGTGTTGTTGACCCTGTTTCCAACCAACGGTATGGTGATAACAGGAGGGATCCAGTCGCTACAAGGTCGGCCCGATCCGATTTTCCGCGATAGGGAAGAAATCATCGCGTTGGATTGGCTCGGTCAGCAGGCCAGTCCCTCCGATGTGGTGCTAGCATCCTACAAGACAGGCAACTACCTCCCAGCACGGGTTCGGGCGCGGGCCTTCGTCGGCCATGGCCCTGAAAGCGTCAATACCGATCAGAAGAAGGACCAGGCAGCGCACTTCTTTAGCACGACGACGGATGACGGCTGGAGAGAGCGCTTCCTGAGAGACTATGCGATCGCCTACGTCTTCTGGGGCCCAGCAGAGAGACGCCTGGGGGGATTCGACCCGACCGAGGCATCCTACCTCCACGAGATCTACACCGTCGAGGAATACGTCGTCTTCACAGTAGAGCTATGAAGACAAGAGACCGAAGATCAGGGTCTAATCAACCAACGCGCTCCCCGCTGTTGCATCCCTTGTTCAGGCATAGGTACTCGATAATCTGCCACATCCTCTTCATAGCTTTCCCCGTGGCTCTCCTTTGGCAGCCTCTTCTTGCTGGCGAAGCCTTCTTTTGGGGGACTCCGCTCTTGCAGTTCGTCCCCTGGCAGCAGCTAGCCGCGGACATATGGCGCTCTGGACATCTGCCACTCTGGAACCCCCTGGTCGGATGCGGCGCGCCGCTGGCAGCCAACTATCAGACAGCCGCTTTCTACCCGCTGAACGCACTTCATCTCCTACTCCCAGCTGAGATCGCCCTCAGCTGGACGACGGCCCTCCATCTCGGCCTGGCTGGTTGGGGCATGTATCGTTGGGGACGGGCTGTGGGGTTGGACCGATTCCCCGCATCCATTGGAGCGATGGCTCTGCAAGGAAGTGGTTTTCTAGTGGGTCGTGTAGCCCTGTTTCCGAGTATCACCGTCACCTTTCCCTGGATTCCCATCTGGCTATGGCGCACGGAGCTTCTGATAAAGCGTGGCATGCGCCATCCAGGTCCACGGAATGCAGAGCTACAAGATGCCCTGTGGCTTGGGCTCACCATCGGTTTGGGTCTCCTGGCCGGTCACGCCCAGACAGCTTTCTACGGCGCCCTCTTAGTGGCGGGATATTGGGTTTTCCGCACCATTCAGGACCTCAGCATAAGAAAACAGAAGACAGGACGTCACGGGAGCAAGGAGCAAGGATTGAGCAGCACTAAGCACCTCGTAAAGCCCATCGTCCGCGTTGCGGGGTTGATCCTCCTTTCCTCAGCCGTCGGCCTTGGGCTTGCCGCCGTACAACTCCTTCCCACCGCCGAGCTGCTTCTACATTCACAGCGCTCAACAGGTGTGAATGACAGTCTCGCTCTGACCTACTCCCTCTGGCCTTGGAGGCTTATCACCATCGCAGCCCCAGCTTTTTTTGGCAATCCCGGCGCTGGGAACTACTGGGGCTACGGTGCCCATTGGGAAGACGCCGCGTACGTGGGGTTACTGCCCCTGCTTCTGGCGGCCAGGGCTGTGATCCAAGCGTTCAGTAGAAGCCAGAAAAGGGCGCAATCCGGGAGACAGGAAACTACTGCCCCGGCTCACGTGACGGACAACCTGTCGACCGGCTTCTGGGCCGCTAGCGCCCTTATGGCTCTGGTTCTCGCCCTCGGCGATAACACCCCCGTTTTTCCGTTCCTGTTCCGTCACGTTCCTGGCTTCGATCTTTTTCAAGCACCAGCTCGCTGGTTAGCAGTCACCACCGTGGCCCTATCCGCCCTGGCAGGGATTGGGGCCCAGCAGTGGCCCCACGGCCCCTATGCACGTCGGCGAGGCGGCGTGGGAGCGGCCGTGGGCGGAGCCTTGCTGATCGGTGGTCTGGTCGCGCCCAGTCTCCTCGCCAGTGTCCCTCCCACGTTCGGCCCTGCGACCGTGCGCTTGGGGACTGTCCTGATTCTGGTTAGCATCCTCCTGCTGCTGGGCGAGCAGACTCGACGCAAGCGTAGGAGAGACGCTCTCTGGTGGCGAGCGGCAATGGGAGCCTTCGTCGCGCTCGACTTGCTCACCTTCGCCTGGCCGCTGGTGCCGACTGTGGATCGCACCCTGTATCAGGGGAATACTCAGACTGCCGAGATCCTGCATAGCAAGGAGGATGCAGTCCGAATCTACTGGCCCTCCGATCCTACTCACCAGAATCAGAAGTACGACGCTCACTACGATGTCAAGTTCGACTATCTGACGTTTGACGACTTCGGGCCAACCGATGTCGCTCATTGGCGTGGCATGCGTGAGGACCAACTCCCGAACACAGGGATGTTGGACGACGTCGCCTCGGCCAACAATTTCGACCCACTCTTGGTCGAGGCGTACGTGGATCTGTTAGAAGCAACGGTAGAGACACCCGGAATCCTGAAGAGTATGGGGGTGACCCACATTGCCAGCAATCGTCCCTGGCCCGGTTCGGAGCAGATCCACGCAGGGAAGTCGGCGGCTTTCTATCGGCTGCCCAGTGCGCCAGGGCGTGCGTGGTTGGTGCCCCATGCCCGCCTTGTCGCCTCTGACCAGATGCTGGCGGCTATGCAGACCCCATCCTTTGATCCGACCGCCACCGTGCTGATAGAGACGGACAGCGAGCGAGAATCGGGCAGTACCCACCGGTTGGGGACGACCTGTGACCTTGCCCATCCCAGATTGGCTTTGCAGGATGATCCTAACCGAGTTACAATAGAAGCTGCCCTGGACATCCCGGGCTACCTGGTGCTGGCCGATACGTGGTATCCGGGCTGGCGGGTGACGGTAGATGGAGAGCCGGCGGAGTTGCTGCGAGCCAATCACGCCTTTCGAGCGGTTCGCCTGACGACCGGGAAGCATACGGTCGAGATGGTCTATCGTCCCATCTCCGTGCTTGTCGGGGGAATAACCAGTCTAGTGACGGGCGCGTTGTCGATCTTGCGAATGTTTGTGAGCCGTAGGGAGAAACCATAGTCATACGACATCGGATCAAGCCGTGGATGATCGTGCTGCTGGTAAGCATAGTCTACGTTGGCCTCACACTAGCACGCTATGAGGGCGACCCGCTGGCTTTCGCCCTGGTAGGGACCCAATATAGTCAGGGTAACCCTGAAGGCACCCAGGGGTACGACGGACAGTTTGCCTACTTCATCGCCCGCGATCCTCTAGACGGCTGGCAGTACTGTGACGTGCCGGCCTATCGGTACCAGCGCATCGTCTACCCGCTATTGGCATGGGCACTGGCGCTGGGACAGGCGACAGCCGTCCCCTGGACGCTGATCGTGGTCAACGTGGCTGCTTTAACCATGGGAACGTATTTCACGGAGCAACTGCTGGCTTTGCAGGGCGTTAACCGCTGGTACGCCCTGGCCTACGGTCTCTACGGGGGGTTGATCGCCGGGCTACGACTGAACCTCACAGAGCCTTTGGCCTATGGCTTGCTTCAGGGGGGGGTCTGGACTTGGTCCCAGAAGCGACGTGACCTGGCCCTGCCGTTGTTCGCGTCTGCCGCGTTAACCAAGGAGACGGCGCTGATCGCCGTCGCCGCCCTGCTTGTCTATTTACTGCTCGAAGAGCGTTGGCGCAGTATGGTCTTACTAGGACTCGGCGTGGGCCTACCGTTCATAGCTTGGCAAGGAGCGCTCTGGTTCTGGTTAGGCCAACCGGGCGTCGGATCTGGAGGCGCTATGGCAACCGCGTTTGAATGGTTCCCATTCGCCGGCCTGCTGCGGACGGCCACGGTGAGCTGGCCGGCGTTCTGGCTCCTGTTGGCCATAGAAGGGCCGTTGTTCGTCCTACCCACCATCTGGGCCCTAAAGAGATCAATGCAGGACCATCTGCGCGGACGACGCCACCCTTGGGCAACGCTTCTCTTGGCTCAGGCCGGCGTCCTGCCCTTTCTACCCTTCTCGACCTGGCGAGAACCCCTCGCCATGGCGCGCCTGGCTACTGGCCTGGTCGCCGCAACCCTGCTCTATGGCGCGCTCCGCCGCTCCCGGCGGGTGCTGACCATGAGCTTCGCCTGGCTGGCGACGCTTGCCCTGTTGGTTAACGAAAGTCAACTCCCGGTGTGATCACGCTTAACGCACAGCAATCCCCCTCCGTAACCGTCATCGTTCCCACGTACAACGAGAAAGAGAACATCGCGTCGCTGGTTACCCGGCTATTGAA
>CAZEQC010000125.1:0-9822 GCA_964514285.1 uncultured Anaerolineales bacterium
CGTGTAGACGAAGGGGATGCCGTGATCGGTGGCGAACAGGAGCTTCTGCACTACCTCTTCAGAGTGGCTCAACGGCGACACGGGCTCGATGTAAAGGGAGAAGATCGGCCCCTTCTCGAACTCATCCTTGCCCCCGACGCGGATGTAGGCCATCTCCAGCTGATCTCGCAGGCCGTCCAGGTCCACGGCGGTGATGTTGATGGGCTTGGTCGTGCCCTCCAGCATAGCCAGGTACTGCCAGCGATCGTACGTACCGACGTTGACGTCCTGAACAATGCCCAGCGACATATGGAAATCCATGTTGGGCATCGCCTGGGCGATCTTGGCGAAGTTCTTGACGTCCTCATACGTGGCACGGCGTCGCTCGCCGGTGTACGGATCCCAGGTGAAAGGCGTGTCGGACCCGGCACCGAAGTACATCTGGTCTTTGTAAAGCTCCATCCGGTGCTCGCGGTCCGGCCCCGTCACGACGACCTTCCGCGGCAGCGTGGAAAGGGCTTTGTCAACCATCCACGGCGGTATCTTGACCAGGCTGCTGTCCTCGGTCGTATCCTCCACGATAGCGCCACCGGCATGGGCGATCTCGACGCCCTCCGGCTCGTACACGCGAACCCCTGTCTCGTACAGGACCCGCAGAGCCGAGAAGTAGATCGCCTCGATCTCCTCTTCGGTGAGCACCTCAAACGTGGGCGTGGCATTGACTGTGTAGTTCGTCTTCTTAACTTGCATGGACAAATCTCCTATAGTTAAGCCTCGCGGGCGCTACGGCCCTGGTCGACGGGCATTCTGCCCTAGGCAGCACCGACGAATTCCTTCGCCAGATCGGAAGCGGACGGTGCATTGGACCCGTAGCCGTCAGCCCCGATGCGATCGGCGAAGTCGGCATCGACGGGTGCGCCGCCGACCATGATCTTGATCTGATCGCGCAGGCCCGCCTCCTCGATGGCCTTGATGGTGTGGCCCATCGCGCGCATCGTGGTCGTCAGCAGAGCGGACATGCCGACAATATCGGGCTGATGCTCCTTAATGGCCTCAATGAAGGCCTCGGGCGGCTTATCAAAGCCGATGTTCACAACCTCGAAACCGGCGCCCTCGCACATCATGCCGACCAGGTTCTTGCCGATATCGTGGAGGTCGCCCTCAACCGTGCCCAGCACGATGGTGCCCAACATCTCCTCCTCAGCCTCGGCGAGCAGCGGGCGCAGAATGCCCATGCCGGCTTTCATCGCCTCGGCCGACATCAACACCTCGGGCACGAACATGTCGCCGCGCTTAAAGCGCACGCCAACCTCGTCCATCCCCACAACTAGGCCGTTGTCCAGAAGCTCCTTGGCCGTCATATCCTTGTCGAGGCCTTTCTCCACCAGGCCCGGCACCTTGTCACTGGCACCCTCCAAAACGGCGGTGGCGAGTCTCTCATAAACTGTGCTCATTGTTTTACTCCTCTAAATCTCAACTGTTAAGCTATTGGAAGTCCTCAGGCAGTCTTATGCATCCTCTCGTTGGTCAGAGGCGGATACGTCAACGCATCCCTCCACTGACAGACAGAGGACGTGTACTGCGTCCCCTGTGACTAGTCAGCTATCTCCCGATCCTGCCACCAGTCCTGCTGGACGCGATCTTCCGCCTCCTCCAGCACTTCCTCGATCACCTCCGCAGTCCCTTCCTTGAGGGGGGACGGCTCGTGGCTAGCGAGGATGTCCCGCACGCGGGCCACGGTGCGGTCCTTCATAGACTTGCGGCCCATCATATCCCACTCCTCGAAGTTGCGCCGGTCGCAGAGGTTGGGATACCAGAACTCGTTCTTGTAGTAACGGCGCGTGTGTTCCTCACGCAGATAGTGTCCGTTCGGCCCCACATTATTGATCACCTCGGTGGCCAGGGTGTCCTCGTTGACCTCAATGCCGCGGGTGATGCGGCGGGCGTAGCCAATGGCTTCGTCCATCGCGGCCAGCTGGAAGACGGAGCCCGTCATCGCGCTCTCCGTGTAGCCAACGTCATGGGTCAGATCCCCACCGGTCAAAGCAGAGAAGTAGACGGACATCGATCCCTCAATCATGGCCTGCTCATCGAAGGTCTTGGAGTCCGTGCACCCGCCCGTCTGCCAGAGCGGCAGACCCGCGTAGTGGGCCAGCTCAGTGAGACCGGCCATCATCAGCGGCAGCTCCGGCGCGCCGTATGCCAGGATCATCGAGTTCATGTCCATCACGGAGAAGACGCCGCCCATAATGAAGGGCAGACCGGGCTGAATCTGCTGAGCGATGGTGAGACCCATCCAGGACTCAGCCGCCCCCTGCGTGATGATGCCCGCCGCCGTGACGGGCGCCGTACCACCAGCGATGGGGCAAGGGGTGAAGACCAAGGGAATGCGCTTGCGCGCAGCAAAGACCAGCTTGTCGAGCGCCTCGAACGTGCTCACCAACGGCGAGAGCGGCTCGCAGTAGTGGACGTAATTGGGGCGCTGCTCGAAGGCCTCTTGACCGCCAGCCTCGGCCACGGCGATCTTGTGAATGCCCTCGGAGTCGTACTTGTCGAACGACCAGGCGACGATGGGCTTCGACGTGTTCGGGAACATCTCAGCGAACTCATAGAGCGCGCTCAAGTCCGCGTGGACGTCATCGACGGAGCCCAGGGACTCGCAGAAATCGATGTTGGGCAGTGCATCTACGACCGTCGCCACCTTCGACACGTCGTCCTTAACGTATGGTCGACGTTCCAGTGTCTCTACGTCGATGAAATTCGGGCACGTGGGCCCAGGGCCGAAGTGCGCCCGGCCCGGTCCGATCTGGATATTGTGGTCCCGGTTGCCGTCACGGGCATAGAGGGTGAAACTGCGAGGCGCCTTCCTCAGCGACTCCTTCACCAACCAGGATGGCAGACGAACGCGCAGACCATCCACCCACGCACCGGCCTCCTTAAGGATCTGACGGGATTCCTCGTGGTGGACCTCCAGGCCGGTGTTCTCCAGCACGTGGAGGACCCCCAGGAAGAGCTCCTCCAGCTGATCGTCGGTAAACATTCTAAAACGCACGCCTGAATTGACTCGATAGTTTGTCCTCATTGAGAAGATCTCCTTTTTCTTCTTACAAGACGTCTAGGGCAATAGTGAGCATAGCAACTCACGTGCCAGGCGTCGCGACACGGGCGAGGCGATCCTTCCGACGGGTGACTCCGTCGACCCGCGTGCCCCAATGTGCCCGACGCCAGTCCCAAGCGCCTGGGTGACTGCGTCGACCCTCGGTAGGTCTATCCGACCGCTAAGCAGCGCCAACAAACTTCTTGGCCGTGTCCGACGCTGATGCAGCGTTGGCCGCGTAGGCGTCGGCTCCGATGTCATCAGCAAACCGCTGCGTGACCGGCGCGCCGCCGACCATCACCTTGACCTGATCGCGCAGCCCAGCCTCCTCGATGGCTTTGACCGTGTCGCCCATGGCGCGCATCGTGGTGGTCAGCAACGCCGACATACCTACGATGTGCGGCTCAAACTCCTTGATCGCATCAAGGAACTCATCGGGCTCCACATCGGTGCCCAGATCCTTGACCTCGAAGCCTGCGCCCTCGCACATCATGCCGACGAGGTTCTTGCCGATGTCGTGCAGGTCGCCCTTGACCGTGCCCAACAGCACCTTGCCGACGGGTTCAGCATCAGCTTCCGACAACAGAGGCTGCAGAATAGCCATGGACGTCTTCATCGCTTTGGCCGAGCGCAGGACCTCGGGCACGAACATGTTGCCCGCTTTGAACTCGACGCCTACGTGATCCATGCCAACCATAAGGCCATTATCCAGGATCCCCTTGGCCTCCAGACCTTCGTCCAGAGCATCCTCAGTCAGATCTTCCATGGCCCCTACATTACCTTTGATCACAGCCGCTGCAAGCTGCTCCAAAACGTCACTCATCTTTTTTACCTCCTGAACTCATTCGAGCTGATTCGGCTGGTGCAGCGCCCAACCAAGCCCTCGACAGACTGAGGCGGGGCTTGGCTGAGCGTGACCCAGCTAACTATGTCTCAACGCTTCAAAAAGCGATACTAACTAAAGCACTCATTGTGTCGAGCCGCCCATTCTTCACGGCCCTCAAGGCGCAACCGCCGCCACCTCAACGACGCCCGCGTCGGGGAAGTGGCTCAACGTCCGTCCTACTCTATGTCTATAAGGCTCTTCCTCCTCGTGCAATTCCCTAAATAGACCGTTTCCTTTCTATC
Organism: uncultured Anaerolineales bacterium; assembly: GCA_964514285.1. Classification (GTDB taxonomy): domain Bacteria; phylum Chloroflexota; class Anaerolineae; order B4-G1; family B4-G1; genus SKLM01. The sequence goes on from CAZEQC010000125.1 coordinate 4,205, forward strand.
CAGCCTGGAAACGATAATACGTGCTTAGCTGGAAAAAGCCAGCCCTATATGGCTCGAACGTCAAGGACCTCTACGATGAGAGGCTCAACCACGTCCAGAAGGTCATCCTGGTCCATGTCGGTCACCTTCAGCGTGCATCCCCAATTGGACGGGTCCTCGCCCTCGAACACGTTGAGAGCAATGATAAGCCCTCCAGCCTCAGTGATCTTCGTAGCGATGTCAGCCAACGACCCCTTGTAGTAAGGGGCCAGCACCGTCAGGCGCACGCCCTTCTCGTGCCCACCAAACAGCTCAAGGAAGGCCGCGAACAGATCGGACTCAGTGATGATGCCGACGACGGTGCCATCGCGCATCACAGGCAGGCAGCCGATCTTCTCGTCGTACATGATGCGGGCCGCCTCCTCCAGGGGCGTATCCTCCCCGGTGGTAATCACGTCCTCGGTCATCGCCTCCTTCACCGTGACCTGGGACATCAGGTAGGTGACCTCCCACATGCTCAACGACGTGACCGGCGAGGGCGAGGCATAGAGAAGATCGTCACGCGCCACAACGCCAACCAGCTTTCCCTTCTTGTTCACAACCGGGAAATGGCGTACCTTCTCTCGCCGCATCCACTCCAGCGCCTCTGCGATCGGGAGGTCGGGCTTCACTGTGATGGGATTCTTCGTCATTCTGTTTTTGACTAGCATTTAGGCCTCCTCCTTCTTGTCAGGGCATGGGCGGAAGCCGCCTAACCCCAACCTACTTTAACTATGTTCCCTCTACCACGCTAGCGTATCAGGACGAACGCTCCTCTACAAAGCTCTCCAGCTGACGAACCGTCGTCTCGTCCAGGGCAGGATCCTCGTGCTCTGCCACCAACGTCTGCCAGCGCTCGTGGGCAAGATCAACTACCCTCTTCCGACCGGTCTCCATCCATTGTTCAAGTCCCGCCCGATCGGCCACCTCCGGGGTCCAGAACTCGCTGCGGCAGCGCTGCACGGTGTGCATCTCCATCAAGTAGTTGCCCTCTGAGCCCACGCTCTCGATGACATCGTAGGCCAGGGTCTCTGGAGCGACCTGGATGCCCTCCTCATAGCGCCGCATCATGCCGCACATCTCGTCATCGAGGACAAGCTTCTCGGCGGAAAAGGCCAGGTAAGAGCTGAGGATCCCGCCAGCGTGCAGCACGAAGTCAACCCCGCTGTTGACCGTCGTCAGAAGGCCAAACATAGACTCCAAACCCGCCTGAGCGTCGGGAAAGCTCGCATCGGCCAAGGAGCCCCCGCTGCGCGACGGCAGGTCATAGTAACGCGCCAACTGAGCATGGGCGCTGATCATCAGCGACAGCTCGGGGCTGCCGATGGCCAGCGCGCCGGTCTTCATATCGATATTGGTGGACGTGGAGCCGTAGATGGCCGGGGTGCCGGGATTGATCAACTGTGTCAACACCACCCCCGCCAGAAGCTCCGCGCTCTGCATCGCCAACAGCCCGGCCAGCGTGATGGGCCCAGTCGAGCCAGCCATAGCAAGAGCAGCGATGACGACAGGCTGACGATGCTCCGCATAGACCATCAGAGCCCGCAGCATCTCGTCGCTGTAGCCCAGGGGACTGAGGCTGTTGATAAGAGCCACCGTCACCGGACGCTCACCGATCTCCTGCCCGAAGAGGATTTCCGCCATCTCCATCGTATGTCGGGCCCCAACTTCACCCTCTGCACTCCCGATGAAGGGCTTGTCGGAATGGAGCATGTGGGCCTTCAACATCAGCAAGTGCGCTGCCTCCGAAGGGACATCGGAGGGCTCAACCAGCAGGTGTCCGCTCATATCCTGATTCGGCAGAGCATCCGCCAGACGCACCAAGTCCTCGTAATCGTCCAAGGTGGGCTCACGCTTGCCGGACGCATAGTCGACCAAAAACGGCGCGCCATAACCGGGGGCGAAGACCGGGCTGCCATCACCGACGACCACGCTCTTGTCGGGATCAGGGGCGTGGATGGTGAAGGGTCTCGGAACCGAATCCAGGGCATCCATCACTTGCCGCTCTTCGAAGAAGACCTTCTCGCCCTCCGTCCTGAAGCCGTGTTTGTCAAACAGCTCCAACACGCCCTCGTGGGGGAACTTGACCCCGACTTGCTCCATCACCTTCATACTCGTCTTATGAATTTCCTCAACGTCATCGGGAGAAAGAAACTCCCGCCATTCCTCAAGCATCGTTGTCATCTCCTTCATTCACAAACTTCGGTAAAACCAGCCCTCCATAGGGCATCACGCCGACCGAGACATCGGTGTAGCCGCTCAGAGCGTCGGCGGCGGCCGTCTGCACATTGGGTGACTGCGTCGACCCGGAGGCATGCTCAAGATGAATCTCCTCCAACTCATCGGCGCTCATACCGTCGGTCACGACGATGATCCGGCACCCCATCTCGTGCAACAACCAAGAAAACGTGAAGAGAACACACCCCTTCTCTCCACCCATCTCCTCGGCCTCGACCAACTGGCCGATTTCCTGGGGCGTCGGCATTCGGCGCATCCACTCACGGAACACTTGGTGCTCAAAGCCCTCGTAGATTCCTTCCGTGCAGGCATTGACCATAATCAACGTGCCACCCGGCTTCAGGTAGCGGTCGACGCCGCCGCAGACCCGGGAGCCACCCTGGAACAGGCTCACCTCCAGCGCGGGATCGCCCACGCCAGCGATGAGCACGTCAACCGCCTGGGGCAGGCTGACCTCTACGTTAGGGAGCATACACGCTCGGGCAGCACGATGGGCCGCCACGTGCTCACCACAGAAGACGTCCACCAGACGCCGGTCCGAGTTGAGCACAGTGTTGACCAGCAAATCGATACCACTGACGGTGGCGTACTCCTCGATGTCAGCCCGAATCGGGTTATCCGGCGGCATGACGCCCATCAACGATGCACAGTTCAGCTCCATAAGCGGCTCGACGAAGACCTTATGGTTATGATAGATGGCACGTCGGCTGGAGACGCCGGGCATCACCATCTTGCCGCTCCCCGACCAACCCGCCAGCATACAGGGCATCACGTTGCTCACGCCAAGCTTAATATCGGCCTCGGCAAACCGCCGATGGACCTCCACTGGCGTTCCCAGCTCCGTCATGCCCATAGATACCATAATCGCGTCGTTGTCGGGCTCATTGGTCAGCACGTCCACGCGATCCATCACAGCCCGTCCAACGTTCCTTGTCAGCTCCTCTGGGCTGTCTGGGGCGTGCATCCCCCCACCGCTTATCACCGTGATGCGCTCATCAGACACACCCAAGCCGTTCAGCCGATCCAACAGGATGGGAACGATGCGCTCGTTGGGCGTGCTGCGGGTGCGGTCGGTGACGACGATGCAAGCCGTCGGCCCAGCTTCGCGCGCTGACGCCTTGCTCGCCAGATCTTGCTCCTCGAAAGCGACATCAATGGACTCGCGCAACAATCTGTCAGGGTCGGATACAGCCTCCATCGGACGGGGATTGCGGACACCCGCCACCCGATCTTCGGGAAGCTCCAGCGTTAGCTTCTCCCGTCCATAGGGAATCTGTATCTTCATCATCTTCTCGCGTGCCCCCGATACCATGCCCTAATGTCCTCGCAGGAAACTGCCGCCCTCAAGGACGATACCTTCTTCGTAACGCGTAGGCCGCAGAATATTCTCTTGCGGGTCCATGGCACCGATGACGAGATCCGCCACGCGCTTACCCGTCGCCGGGGAGAGCATCACCCCGGCCCAGTAGCCGCAGTTAAGGAAAAAGCCTGGTACCTCCGGCACGGGGCCAATAAGGGGCTGATCGTCCGGCGTGTAGACGTAGTAACCTGCGCTGGGATGAACGTCGGCCTTCTTCAGGTTCATCGCCACCTCTTCCCAGAAGGGCGTGATCTTGATCAGCTTCTCTAGGACCATGGCCGCGAAGTAGGGGTCGGTGTACAGATCCTCGGAGGGGTCCTCATCGACCGGCTCCTCCGGATCCACCCACGCAACGTAGGCCCCGCCGGTCTCCGGCCGCCAGTAGGAGTCGCGCACGATATCGATGGTTAGCGGCGCGTCCTGCGGAACCAGAGGCTGCTGCGACAGGAAGGCCTTCTGGCGGCGCACCGGCTCCAGGGGTAGGTCCAGCCCCACCATCCCTCCCACGCGGCCCGCAAAGGGGCCAGCGGCGTTCACCACGGTGCGCGTGGCGATAGTGCCCCGCGACGTCTCAACGCCGCAGACCCCCTGGGCATCCTGGAGGACATCCGTGGCCTCGGTCCTCAACAAGAACCGTGCCTCGGACCCCTTGGCGAAGCCCTGAGTCGCCTCATGGGTCGACAACCAGCCGTCCTTCTGACGGAACGTGCCCGCCACGATGGTGTCGGAGAGGAAGGGGAAGCGCTCCCGCGCCTCCTCGCCGGTGAGGAACTCGGAGTCGGTGACGCCCAGCTCGTGATGCTTCTCCACCGCCGCCTCGACTTCGTCCACCATGTCGGCGTCGTCGGTGACGAAGAGGTAGCCCTGGTGATGGAGGTCGATATCGTAGCCAGGGATGCCGATCACGTCGGCGAAGGACTCGAAGACCTCGATGCTCTCCTGAGCCAGCTCAGACATCGCCGGCTCGGTGAACTGGGCACGGAAGCTCTCGATCGACTCCGGCGTGGTCAGGGTCGACAGGCCGTCCCGCATCTCCACCAGCACGGTATCCAGGCCGACCTGGGACAGCCAGAAGGCCGTCGCCACCCCGACGATGCCGCCGCCGATGACGACGGCATCGGCTGTGTCGGGGAAAGCCTTATCTGAGGGGACAAAGACCTTGCCCATACTACGTCTCAGAGCCTCTTATCAAGCCCTTGACCCAATCGACCAGGCCTGCCACACCATCGGGGTAGAAGATCATCACCACGATCATCAAGACGCCATAGATCACCAGGTGGAGCCCCGGCAGCTGTGTCAGATTCGAGCGCAGCTGCTCAATGCCGAACACGAAAGGGAAAGCGACCAACATCCCCCCCCACATGCTCCCTCGCCCGCCGATGTAGGCCAGCGCCAGAACCTCGACTGTCTTGGAGGTATGCATGATGGTCTTGGGCGTCAAGGACCCGAAGTAATGCGCGTAGAACCCACCCAGCCACCCGGCGAACAGGCACGACAGAGCGAAGTTCAAGACGCGGTACTTGGTGGGGTTGATGCCCGAGGCCTTAGCAGCAGCGAAGTTCTGCCCAATGGCCTTGAAGGCCAGACCGTAGTTAGAGCGGGTCACCAGCCGCAAGAGCACGTAGGTGACCAGCATCATCGCCAGGATGATGTAGTAGTAGGGCAGGTTCGAGGTCGTCTCCAAGAGGCTGCGGGGGTTCATACCCAGCGGTCCTCTAGTGAGCTCGGTCAGGTTGCGCACCAGGCCCATCAGGGCGATGCCCACGAACCAGGCCATCACCGCGGCGAAGATGCCCTGCAAGCGCAGCGTCAGCCATCCCAAGCCCAAACCAACGACACCGGCCAGGATGGCGCCAATGAAGATGCCGATCCAGGGGTTGATGCCAGGCTGCACAGCCAGCACCGGTGAGGTGTTGGCCAGGATGCCCGAGGTATAGGCGCCAAGCCCCAGGATGGCGGCGAACCCGAAGTTCACCACCTGGATGTAACCAGCCGTGAAGTC
>CAZEQC010000126.1:0-9745 GCA_964514285.1 uncultured Anaerolineales bacterium
CGAGACGCGCTCACCGATGACCAGATGGGCGATCAAGGTTGCCATGGCCCTTGTCACGGCCTCTGCCCGTGGTCCGGTATCCCCTCCACCGGTCTCACCACCAGACCGAAGGAGCTCTTCGGCCGTACGTGGTTGAAGTAGTAGCTTTCAGCGGGGTCCCATCTCTTGTGCCAGGTCTCCAAGAAATCGCTATCCTCGCGGCTTCTCAGACGCGCATGCCGTTGCTCAACGGGCACATCGACCAGAATGGACAGATCCACCAGGTCGGCCAGGGCCGGTCCGGCGGCGTACGCGCCCTCGATCAGGATCACGTCCGCGGGCTCTCGCTCGGTGGCCTCGGCCTGCATACCGTAGGTGCCGTCGGGGCGAAGTCCCGACTCGAAATCGAAGGCGCGCCATCGGGCGGCCCTTCCCTCGAGAAGGGGCGCGATGGCCAGATCCCGCACGCGATCCCAGTCGAAGACGTGCTCCAGCTTTTCCTCGACGGTGAAGCCATCCCACCGCTCATCGGGAATGTCGGCAGAGAAGAAGTCGTCCAGCGGAATCACCGTCGCGTCCAATGCCCGCTCGATCAGAGCGGCGAGGGTGGACTTGCCCGCGCCGCTGCCTCCATCCAGGGTCACCACGACGGGGGTTTGTCGATTCGATAGCACGCGCCGTATCTCCGCAATCACGGCCTCGTAAGCCGCGTGCGTTTGTTGGTCAGCATGCGTCATAAGAGAGATGGCTTGCACCAGTCCCTCGACGGCCACGGCATCGAAGTCCGTTGTGTCGACCTCCAGGACCAAGCCGTCTATGGCCAGAGCTCCATACCCCCGCTTTCGCAGCAGCGCGGCGAACTGATCGTGCGACATCAGCTGATCCACGTGACCGGGATGGCGCTCGCCTGCCTGGATTCGCGCGACGAACCTCTTGAACAGCACCTCGTCATCGGCCCTGCACAGGATCTGCACTGGCGTGAACCCGTAGGCCTGTTGCAAGCCCCGGAACCGTGCGGTGTGGTCGTGCGGCACGAAGGCGGTCTCCACGACGGCTGACCTCCCCGCTGCGAGCTGGCGCTCCAGCACGTGGAAGAGGATCTCGAAACTGGCTGCCCCCAAGCGCATAGACCATTGACGGTCTTCCCAGCCTAGCGTCTCAAAGAGGATCTCCTTGATGTCATCCTTGCCGATGAAGGGAAGCGTCAGCCCCTCGGAGAGCCTTCTCCCCAGCGTTGTCTTGCCTGCGCCGGGAGGGCCGGTGACGATGACGACGAGGGTGCTGCTCATCGCGAGCTCGCTCCCACAGGGTTCCATCTCGGCGCCCAGCAAATACCGGGCACGTCGATCTTCTGCCCCTGGCCGCTTGTCACGTCTCGGATCTCGAGGCCCGTCACCGAGTCTCCGAATCGCGTCAGCGCCAGGTGCTGCCCATCGGGCGACCACGTGACCGTGGCGTTCTCCTCGCGCAGAAAGAGGGATCCGTCAAGCGCGATCACGCTGGTCCAGATCTCGTCCCCGTGGTAGGCGGAGACATTCACCCACTGACCATTGGGCGCCCAGGAGAGGTCCACGATGCGGTCGAACGTCTTTCGCAACAGACGATGCTCGCCAGACCGGGCCAGGAGGACCATACTCTCTACTTGTTCCTGGTCGTCAAGCTGAGTGACGCCCACGGCGAGCCACTCGCCGTCCGGAGACCAGGCCAGTCTGAAGGGCTGATCGGATACCGCGGAGGCAGTTCGCGTGGGATCGAGCATCCCCCGAATCGTGTCTCGGTCCAGCAGCGTCGTCAAGCGGCCCGCGGCGAGATCATAGGCCATCAACGCCTCCTCGGTGCTGATGGTGGCGATCTGATCACCTCCTGGTGACCACGCCGCCGCGTAACCCTCGCCGATCTTTCGAAGCAGGGTGCCATCTCCCTGCACCAAGAAGAAGTCGTGGACGGCTGCCTCGGACAGCCACGCTTCGGATGCCGACTCGGGACCGGACGGCTGAGCGTAGAGCAGCGTGGAGCCGTCGGGCGACCAGCCGATGAACTCACCGTCCAGCGCGATCTCGTCGCCCGTTTCGACGTCGACGATTCTCGTCTCGACGTCGATCGAGCCCGGCGACTGCGACGTGAAGACGGGATAGGCCAGCCGGCTCCCCTCGGGCGACCAGCCAGAAGGGCCCAGGTAACCCGGGGTGGCCCCGTCGGGGAGGACCATGCGCCGGAGCGCACCGCTCTCGCTCTGTAGAAGGAAGTAGCCGGGCGTCGATCTGGCCCCTCGCTGGAGAAGCAGCTGCGTTCCATCGGGCGACCAGGAGACGGGCAGCAGGACCTCATCCGGCGGCCGGGCGGAGAGCAGCACCGGTTCAGCCGATCCCAGCCGCCAGCCCCAGAGCTCGAAGGCGCGGAATGCCTGCGCCCTCTCCGAGCAGCCCACCAGGAGGTCGTAGCTGGCGAAAGCGGACAGGTCGTCGGTCGCGGTGGCCGTTCGACGGCGGACGTAGGCCGGAAACTGAAGCTCCACCGATGATCGTGCGGGCCAGGGCACGGGATTGAGGATCTTCTCCATACTGCTGGGTTCACGAAGGGAATCAAGCAGCTCGGCCCAGGGCACCTGATGGAGGAGCTGCTCCGTGCCGCTGGCCTCGCGAAAGGAAGGAAGCAGCTCGGCGACGGCCGAGGGGCCCAGCTGCTCTTCGATGAAGGCCAGCAGCAGGTCGATCTCGGCGGCGGCCAGGGGACCCTCGGGGTCATCCGGCTCGACGTCCCACAGGCGCCAGAGGGGAATCCAGGCCGCGTCGTCGAGCGCGTCGCGGACCAAGTCCAGGTTGGGCGAGACGGGCTCGCTCACCGCAAGCTCGGCCTTTGTCCAGGCGCGGAGACGCTCCTCGACGAGGGCCCCGCCGCGCTGGTCGGCAGGACGGGTGTCGATCTCGCGATCGATCAGGTAGTCGACCAGGAACTGGCCCAGGCTGGCCTCCCAAGCTTCCTGGGCTGCGCCGTTCGCAGGCGCGCCGACGAGAAACGATGCCGGGAGGGTGGCATCGGAATGTTCGGCGGCCTCCTCCAGGTTAGCGGCGAGGCTCACGCTCAACGTGGTGTCGAAGCCGACTACCGCGGGCAGTGATCTGGCTTTTTCAGGATTGCTGGACGAGTCTATCCCGAAGAGCGAGCACCGCCTGCACGGCACCAGGCTGCAGAATCGGTAGGGTAGGTCTGAGAGCCGGCGCGCCAGCGCGTCCATCCGGATGGGATCGTTGGCGAAGACCGTGATCTCGAGGTCTTCCGAGATGAAGACCACGTCGTCCCCGCCAGAGTCAGGGTCCATTTTGGTATGGAGCCAGCGTCCGTCGCTGGTGTAGCGGTAGAAGCGGACGGCGCGGAAGACCCCCTCTTCACCTGACGCTAGCGTCGCCGTGTAGACGATCTCCACCCGAGCACGTTCGCCCACGATGTGGGCGCCCTCCACTGTGGTGCTGATCGGACTGGTGAGGTCCTGCAGAGGGAGGGGGCATCCGCGGGTGTCGAGGTAGGCCTCCTGTGACTCTTTCCAGGAGCGGTCGGCGGGATCCTGCAGGCTGAGGAAAAGCTCAGCATCGCCTTCGGCCAGCGCTCGAAGCTCTAATCGCGCTACCTGTTCGACCTGGGCCTCGGCCCTGGCGAGGTGGCGCTGCCGGCCGACCCACCATGCGAAGGCCCCGCCCACCACGAGGAGCAGGAGGAGCAGCGGCAGCCAGCGGTGCCAGGCACGCCTGCGGGCTCGCTCCTCTTGGCCTCGCTCCTCCGGGAGATCGTCCCCGAAACGCCATTCGAAACCTGAGGACATGGTGTCTCTCTCACTCGCTCTTCTCTTCGAGGAAGGGGGGCGGCCATCCCTTCTGCGTCTCCCCGCCTTTCTTGAACCGGAAGTCGCACATCTCGTGACCTTCCGCCAGGGTCTTCGTGCGGCTGAAGCTCCAGCCGGGCGTCCGGTAGGTGACGAAATCGAGGTAGCAGAAGAAGGGCGTGAACGCGTCCGCTCCGTGGGCATGGTAGAGCTTCCGGGTTCCGCACTCGTAGAAATCGTAGCCGTATTCGACGTCCTCCCCGTTCCCCTCGACGAAGGCCCACACCCAGTCGCCTGGATAGCGACGCTTCTGGGAGATCCGGGCTCGCTCTCGCTGCTCGGCCAGGAACGCTTCCGTGGGCGGCGGGGTAGGGGGCATGTGCCGGACGGCCTCGGTCACGGCGTCATAGATGACCTTGCCCGTCGCCTCTGCGGACTTCCCGCGTGCTTTCATGGCCTTGTACAGCGCCAGGCTCGTGGAGCAGCGGATGATGTGGTGCGTCATCGGGTTCTCGTCGCCGCCGATGTAGGGCAGCTCGGGGATCAGGTCTTCCAGGATCTCGCGAGCCTCTTGGATGATGGCTTGGGCAAAGGCGTCTCCGTACCGTTGGGCGAGGAAAGGCCTCCAGGCCCGCGAATGCATCTCGTAGAGAGCGAGGATGTCGTCTCTCCGTGAGACGTAGTAGGATCGCACGCTGCGTCTTGTCACCCTTCACCTCCAGCTGATGTAGTATCAGTATACACCAGCCGGACACCGAATTCAAGGCCCCTGTGACGAGCGTGGCAGACCCTTTACAGAAGCAACCGAGTATGAAGAATAGACAGCGATTCAACCCACAGTGTAGACCATTGCAGCCCTCAATGCGGTTCTAGACACGGTGTGAGGAGGGCGCTCTAGTGTATTCGGCCGGTCGTCGTTCAGGGCCCACCCCTCGAACGTGGGCGGCTTATTGCTTGCTGGAGGCCCATCCAGTGGGATCCCCCAGGAGGGGCATCGCTAGGTGAACCTTCGTCCGGACATCGACACCTGTGTGTGGCGCTGACCGGCTCCGTCAATCCGCATTTACAAGGAGGGTATTGGCATGAGGCCTGTGCAGCACAAGAGGCTCTGGATTGTGCACGTGCTGGTGGCGTGTTCGGTCCTGTTGGGCGCCCTGGGCATTGCGGCGGCACCCGTCGAGGCGACGGGCGGCGGCTGCGAGCAGGGCAGCTACAGCGGTGGTGAGTACCTTATCTGCATGCCGGATGGCGACGCTTGGAACGGCGACCTGTTGGTCTATGCCCACGGCTACGTCGCGCCTGGCAACCCGGTCGAGATTCCCAAGGATCAGCTGGTGCTGGGGGATGGCACGTCGATCACCGAGACGGTGACCAGCTTGGGGTTCGCCTTCGCCGTCACCAGCTACCCCACCAACGGCCTAGCGGTGAGGGACGGCGTCGTGGCCGTGAAGGACTTGGTGGAGCTCTTCACCACCAACGAGGGCGCGCCTGATCACGCCTATCTGGTCGGCGCCTCGGAGGGCGGCGTCGTCACCGCCCTGGCCACAGAGCAGCATCCCGACGTCTTCGCTGGCGGTCTGGCCACCTGCGGGCCCGTGGGCGACTTCCAGCGGCAGATCAACTACTGGGGCGACGTCCGGGTGCTCTTCGACACCTTCTTCCCCGGCGTTCTGCCCGCCTTTGAGCCCGTCGAGGGCGATCCGCAGGCGCCACTGATTCCAGAAGAGGTGATCGACAATTGGTACTGGTGTGCTGACGAGAATCGCAACGCCAACTATCCCTGTGTCGATGACCGCGAGGATGCCTACCAGACGAAGGTCCGGGAGGTGCTGGAGGATGATCCGGATAAGACCCGGCAGCTGGTGCGCGTGGCGCGGGTGCCCGTCAGCCTCAGAGAACCTAGCAGGGCCATCGACGCTCTGGTGGAGCTGCTCTGGTACAACGTCTTCGCCACCAACGACGGCATCGCGAAACTCGGTGGTCAGCCCTACGACAACGCCCTGCGTTGGTATTGGGGCTCGAGCAACGACTGGCGCCTCAACCGCAACGTCACCCGCTTCCACGCTACGGGTGGCGCTGCCGGCGAGATCGAGGCGTCTTATCAGACCTCCGGCGACCTCAGCGTGCCCATCGTCACCCTCCACACGCTTCAGGATCCGGTGGTGCCCTACTGGCACGAACCGATCTACCGCTGGAAGGTCTGGAAGAACGACGATCAGTGGCTGCACACCAGCATCCCCAGCCTGCGCTACGGCCACTGCAGCTTCGGCGCCGGCGAGGCCCTCTTCGCCCTGGCCTGGCTGATTTACCAGGTCGAGGGGCAAGGACTCCAGGGCGTGGGGGAGGTCCTCAGTTCCGAGGCCTATGCCGAGTACGGGAGAATGTCCGATAGCTACGGTTTGGAACCGAGCTCGGACGATGCTTGGATGCCGCCATCTCTGGAGCGGGACGTGGAGCCTGTCGTCGTGACCGGCGATCAGCTGCCGCTCCTGCAGGGCACCCCGACGGATGAGATCTTCGTCTACGTCTACGGGGATGAGGACTTCGAGCAGATCCCCTTCCAGGTCGACGAGGTAGCCACCGACACCTACACGGCCATCAACGGCAGCCCCCTGGATGACGACGACGAGGTGGTCTTCATGGCCTCGGACCTGGGCGGTCGGCCCCTGGGGGACGAGGCGATCGCGGCCACGCTGCCCATCAGCGATACCTGGTACCGGGTCGAGGTCACCGATCCCCTGAGCCCTATGGCCAAGGGATGGGCTTACGTCGTCCGCTCCAGCGGTCTCACCGAGACGTTCACCCAAACGTATGCCTCGTTCGACGTCGGCACCGGCCGGATCACGGCCAGCCAGTATAGCGCCGGCTTCCTGGCGGGCCATCCCGGCTTCGACCATCTGTCCCTGCACCAGGGAGAGGACATCCTCGATCGTACCAAGCTGCGGCTAGAATCGGCCGTCGGCACACTCACCGAGGATCTTATTCCGGCGGGGGTGCCCGTGCCCATCAAGGACGGCCCGGTGCGGGTGATCGTGCAGAATCGGGGCACCATCGGCTACGGCTCTATGATTCAGACCTGGCTGCGAGAGGGCAGTATGGGCGCCACGGCCGCGCGCATCTCCACGGACTTCAACCAGACGGCCAGCGGGGCCACGTTCTACAACGCCACCGTGCCGCCGGAGGCGCCGGTGACTGTTGATGGGAACCCCGACCCGGCGGTTCAGGAGGAGCCGCTCAGCCCCTGGTGGCAGATCTCACACACCAGCGGGACGCTGGTACAGGTGGCGGACGCCTCCGGGGTCGGCGGAACCCAGGCCAACTACTACCTCGATGACGACACCGAGGATCCGGGCGACACCGGGGACCAGCGGTCGTACGGCGACACGGGCCTCAAGGTCGATGGGCCCAACGCGACGATCGACTATCGAACGGCGCTCTACGTGCTGCCGCCGGGCGGGCTGTCCGACGTGGGCCAGATGGTCGCCGCCCAGGCGGCCAACCCGCTTCACGTCACGACGCTGGCGCCGGCCACGCTGACCCAGCGGATCTACCTTCCGCTGATGCTCCGGCAGTAGGCGATCGTGGCGGGCGATGAAGGTCGCCCGCCACGATCGTAGCGCAGAGACGCCCTGCCCCTTCCCAAGGGGGGCGGGCGCTCCTGCTGGCGCAAGCACCCAGGGCCTGAGCTGGGCAGGACATCGCACGAGTTTCACGGGGGACCAAGACTATGATGAAGAGATCTTCGCTTCTCGCGCTCACGTTGTTGGGGGCTCTTCTGCTCACCGCCCTCTTCATCCGCTCGGTGACGGCCGTCGGCATGCGGCCCACCGAACCGACGAACGGGCCGGAGGCGGTCGGGGCCCCGGGCCCAGGGGAGGGGGCTCAAGCCGTCGGCTCCTCCTCGAACTGCGTGGATGGCAGGCAGGAGAGCGGCGCCGAGTACCGCATCTGCACGCCGACCCTGCCCATCACCTGGAATGGGGACCTGGTGGTCTACGCCCACGGCTACGTGGCCTACAACCGGCCGGTGGAGATCCCGGAGGATCAGATGTCGCTCCCCGGCAGCGACCGGAGCGTCGATCAGATGGTGACCGACATGGGGTACGCCTTCGCCACCACCAGCTACTACACCAACGGCCTGGCCGTGCTCCCCGCCATCGGCGACCTCCTCGATCTGGTCAGCGTCTTCACCACGACGCGGGGGGTCACGCCCACCCACATCTACCTGGTGGGGGTCTCGGAGGGCGGGCTGATCACGACCCTCTCGGTGGAGCAGCACCCCGAGGTCTACGACGGGGGGCTGGCGATGTGCGGCCCCTACGGCGACTTCCACGGCCAGATCAACCACTTCGGCGACTTCCGGGTGGTGTTCGACTACTTCTTCCCCGATCTGATGCCCGGTGAGCCGCTGAGCATCCCGGTCGAGCTACAGGATCAGTGGGATCACGTCTTCACCACCACCATCCAGCCGGCCGTCAACGACCCGGCCAACGCCGCGCGGGTCGATCAGCTCCTCCAGGTCACGGACGTCTTCCCCTACCACTACGCGCCCCCCACCAGCACCGCCAGCGTCCAGAACCTGCTCTGGTACAATGTCTTCGCCACCAACGACGGCGTGAGGAAGCTGGGCGGGCAGCCCTTCGACAACCAGGATCCCTTCCGTACCTACAGCGGCTCCAACGACAACCAGGCCCTCAACGACCCCCAGACGGGGGTGGAGCGCATCAGCGCCGACCCGGAGGCCCTCGCTGAGATTGAGGACCACTACCAGACGACGGGCGAGTTGAGCGTGCCTCTGGTCACCCTGCACACCACCGGCGATGCGGTGGTGCCCTACTGGCACGCCACGCGCTACCGCGGCAAGACGATAGCATCCGACAGCTTTGCTCTTCATCGCCCCATGACCATCGACCGCCACGGTCACTGCAACTTCTATGCTCTGGAGATCATCGCCGCCTTCAGCCAGCTCGTGGACATGGTGGAGCATCCCCCTGAGCTGCAGCACGTCTTCCTGCCCGTCGTCGCTCGGGCCCCTTAAGGCACCCACGCCCCACGCTCCCGTTGGATTAGCTTGTGTGACAGGCCGTAATCGAACGCCCGCCGCAGGCGGCCGCTCTCCCATTGCGGCGCGCCGTCCTTGTGGTATGTTTATGGGCGGCGTCGCGGAGCAAAGGGGCGCTGGCGGGAGCTATCATTGTGACGGGCTCTAGCCGGATTAGGCGGCCTTCCGCCCGTAATCCAGCGGTTTCGCGCCGAGTATCGCGCAGCTTGTCTCTAGCCATCACCGCTCGTCTCGGGCCATCCGCTGGGAGCAACAGGTGAACAACTGCCAATGATGATCGGAGGAGATATTGCATGAGATTCGAGAACGTGGCCAGGCTGCTGTTCGTCCTGGCATTCTTTGTGGGCGCAGTGGCCAACACTGTGATGCTGCTCACTGCCCCCGAGATCTACAAGGGATTCGCAGATCTATCGTTCCTTCGCTTCTACAGATCGTTGTGGCGCCGCCTGGTGGTGCCCCGGCTGGGGATCTGGGTGACGCTGGTCATCGCCTTCGAGCTCGCCCTCGGGGCGCTGCTCCTGGCGCCCGACCCCTACGCCCACCTGGGCCTGATCCTGGCCGCGGCCTTTGCCCTCTTCCTGGTCCCCTTCTGGTGGGGCGGGGGAGCGCTGATCAACGTGGTGCTGCTGGCCTTGCTGATCTGGCTGCTGCGCTTCGACTACCCGGAGGGGGTCCTCTCGATCCTCTTTGGGGCCTAGGGCTCTGAGGTCCCGATCGCTGGGGCAGGGGAGAGGGAGTGCTGAGTCGGCGGCGGATCGTCCTCCTGGCCGTGCCGCTGGCGGTGCTGCTCTTCGCGCTGGGCTTCATCATGGGGCTGGAGGTGCGACGCGGGCCGGCCGCGTCGTGGAGCGGGCGGTGAGCCCCGGCACGGAGCAGGCGGTGCTGGT
>CAZEQC010000127.1:0-9568 GCA_964514285.1 uncultured Anaerolineales bacterium
AGGTGCCTCGCACTAACGGCAAGTGCAAGGCACCGACTACGGTGCGTGGGACGTGGAAGGCACCGACCATACCACGGAGACTCTGGTTCCCTGGCCGATTTTGCTGTCGACGGTCAGGTCGGCGTCGATGCCCTCGGCGCGCTCCTGCATGATGCCCAGACCCAGGCTGTCCGGGGGGACGCCCTCCGGATCGAAGCCCCGGCCGTCGTCACGGACGCACAGCGCCACCCGGTCCGGCTCACACTGGAGGCTGACCGTCGCTCGGGTGGCGTCGGCGTGCTTGGCCACGTTGTTGAGCGACTCCTGGGCGATGCGGTAGAAGGCCACTTTCACCTCCTCCGGGAGATCGCAGCTGCCGGCGACCTCCAGCCCCACTGGCACGCGCGCCCGCCCCGTGATCGACTCGGCGAGCTGCTTCAGGAGATCGCTCAACTCCGCGTCGACCAGGGCCGACGGGCGCAGCTCCAGCAGCAGCGTCCGCATCTCCGCCAGGGCCCCGCGCGTCAGCTCGCGCAGCTCGTCCAGGCGACGCCGCCCCTCCTCCGGGTTGACCTCCCAGATGCGCGGCAGCACGTCGGCGATCAGGCTCGACGAGAAGAGGGTCTGGGTGACGGCGTCGTGGAGGTCGCGGGCCAGGCGGCTCCGCTCGGCGGTCACGGCGGCCTTCTCCACCTCGTCGCGCAGCCGCGCGTTCTCCACCGCCAGGGCCGCCTGGTCGGCGAAGGAGATCACCAGCTCGGTCTCCTCCTCGGAGAAGGCCCGAGGCGCCTCGTAGTAGAGCGTCATCGCGCCGTAGACCTCGTCCTCGACGAGCAGGGGGACGGTGATGCCGGCGCGGAACCGGTCCTGCACGGCCTGCGAGAGCCTCCGCACCGGTTCAGGGACCTCGTCAAGGTCGGCGGCTGCCCGGGCGTCTGCGAAATCGGGCACGGCAAAGGGTTGTCGCTCCCTGATGGCGCGCTGGGCTTCGGTCTGGGACACCGGGAAGGCGTCGATGGCCGCGAAGGCGTCCGGCATACCGTCGGAGGTGATGATCCTGATCTGTTCTCTCTCGTTCTCCAGCCGATAGAAGACGCCTCCCTCCGCCCCCAGGAGCCGACGCGCTTGACCGAGGATGGCGACCAGCACCTCCGTCATGGCCCGGTTGGAGTTGAGGATGCTGAGAATGTCCCGCAACCCCTCGGCGACCTGGCGCCTGCGCTCGCTCTCCTCCAGACGCTCCTGCTCTGCTTCGTATAGTCGAGCGTTGTCGATGGCGACGGCGACCTGGTTGGCGAAGGCCATCGCCAGCTCGGCTTGCTCGTCCGTGTAGTGGCCCGGCTGGCTGTGGTCCAGCGACAGCATGCCCATCACGCGATCCTTGACCACCAGCGGGATGCCCATCCAGGCCCTGATGTAGCCGTAGGTGGAGTCCAGCTCGGCGCCGGCCGTCTCTCGGATGGCCCGGGCCAGAGGCTCGTCGCCGCGCACGTCGTCGACGATGATCGGCTCGCGGCGTTCGATCACGGCGCGGTTCGCTTCGGCGTCGTCCAGCGGGAAACTGAGAGCGAGGGCCTCGCCGCGGGGGATGGGGCCTCGGTAGGCCACAATATCCAGCGTGCCGTCGTGCAAGATCATGGTCGAGGCCGCGTCGTAGGCCACGACCTCCCCCAGGTGATCCAGCGCCAGGCCCAGCAGGGGCTCCAGCTCCAGGGTGGACGCGACGTTGTGGGAGATCTCCAGCAGCGTGGCCAGCTCGCGCGTCCGCTCCTCCACGCGCTGCTCCAGGTGTTGCCGCGCCGTGACGCGCTCCGTGATGTCGGTGATGAAACCCTCCACCGAGGTCGGCTTCCCGTCCTCTGTCGGCACGCCCTGTCCCCGCTCCCAGACCCACTTCTCCCCCTCCGGCGTCACGATGCGGTAGGTGATCTCGAAGTGACGGCCCTCGTTCAGGGCGGCTTGCACCTGCTCTCGCACCGACGCCCGATCGGCCGGGTGAATTAGGTCCGCGTAGCTGATCTCCCGGGTCCCCGTCAACTGTTCCGGACGGTAGCCCGTGAGCTCCAGGCTGCCCTCGCTGATGAACGTCATGGTCCAGTCGGCGTCGTTGCGACACCGGTAGGCCATCCCGGGCAGGTTGCTGATCAGGGTGGAGAGCATGCGCTCGCTCTCGCGCAGCGCCTCGTCCGCCCGCTTCCGCTCGATGGCGACGCCGGCCAGATGTGCCCCGATCTCGATGGCGCGTAGCTCGCTGGCCGTCGGGGCCCGGGGCTGGCGGTAGTACATGGCGAAGGTGCCCACGACGTCGCCGTCGGCGGAGATGACCGGCTCGGACCAGCAAGCGCGCAGTCCGTGCTCCAGCGCCAGGTCGCGCAGCCCGTCCCAGCGGGGGTCCTCGGCGATGTCCTCGACGATCACCCGCTGGCGGTGGTAGCAAGCCGTCCCGCAGGATCCCACCATGGGCCCAATGGCCAGCCCCTCGATGGTGTCGACGTATGCCTCCGGTAGGCTGAGGGACGCGCCATGGTGAAGGTGTCCCTCCTCGTCCAGCAGCAGCACCAACGCCTGCATGCCCGGCCACTGCTCCTCAATGATCGAGACCAGCGTGTGGAGCGTCTCGGAGAAATCGCCACCCGTGGCCAGCAGCTCCAGGAACTGCCGCTGACCTTCCTGGATCGCCTGGGCCCGCTTCCGCTCCAGGGCGTTGACCAGAATGCTGGCCACCATCTTGAGCAGTTTGATGCTCTCGTCGGACCACGTCCTGGCCTGGCGCACGGCGTCGAACCCCACCAGACCGATCGTCTCACCCTGCGACACCATAGGCACGGCCACCAGGGATTGATTGCCCTGCGACTCGAATGTTGCTTTCTCCTCGCTCGCCTCGGCGGGGAGGTCGGCGACTGAGGGGATATGGAGCACCTCGCCCCGCAGGAGGATGTCGTTGGACCAGCGGAGGGCGTCTACGGGCACATCTCTCATTCGCCCCATCTGCGGCGAGATTCCCTGCGCGCACCATTCGTGGGTGTTGTGCATGGTTCTCACGTCCTCGGAGAAGAGAAAGACGTAGCTCCGGTCGACGTCCATGAAGGTCCCCACCGCTTCCAGCGCCTCGTTAATACCCTCGTCGATCTCCCCCGGCGCCCGGTTGATGAAGTCCGCGGAGATGGTGGAGACCAAGTTCTCGAACGCAAGGCGATGCCGCAGCTCTGCAGTTCTTCGCTCCACCTGCTGTTCCAGCCGGTCGTGGCTCTCCCGCAACTGTCTCTCCGCGCGCCGACGTTGGGTGACGTCAATGCCGGTGGCGACGACGTAGTCGACAGCGCCGTCGTCGTCCAGCAGCGCCGTATTCGACCAGCTGATCAGGCGGCGCTCCCCCCTCTTCGTCAACCAGTGGTTCTCGTGATCGTTGGGGAACTGGCCCCGTCTGAGGTTCTGGAACACCTTCTTGACGGCGTCGATTTCCTCCTCCACCAGAAACAGGTCCCAGAACAGCCTGCCTCTCACCTCCTCGGCGGCCCAGCCGGTTGTCTCCTCGGCAGCCTGGTTGAAGCGCACGATGCGTCCCTCGCGGTCTACGACGACCACCAGCGCGCCGGCCGTGTCCAGGATGGCGGAGCTGAAGTTCCGCTCTCGCTCCACCGCCTCGTTGGCCCGACGGAGCTCGGCCGTCCGCCGGCTGACCATCTCCTCCAGCCGGTCGCGGTGCCGCTCCAGCTCCCGCTGCGCCTGCACGCGTTCGGTGGCGTCGATGGTCACGTTGAGAATCCCGGTGACCTGACCCTCCTCGCCATCCTCGGTGAGGGGGGTCAGCACCACGTCCCAATAGGAGATCTTATCGCCGCTCTCCATACGCAGAGCCTCCCGCTCGATGGTCTCCCCGTTCAGGACGCGCTCGAAGAAGGGGTGGGCGAGCGGCTCGGCGCCGGGTGCCAGATCGCTGTAGGCCATGCCGGGTTTGGGCCGCTGCGCCGTGGGTGGCCCGTACCTCTCGACGAAGGTCGCCCACGTGGGGTTGCAGCGCCGCAGACGATAGTCGCGGTCGAAGATAGCGATGCCCATCGGCATGCGGTCGAAGAGCGCGGTCAAGATGTCGACGTGCTCTTCCAGCAAGGGGTTATCATTCATAGGTCTCATCATCTTACAGTACCTACTCCATCTAGCCGTTCTCTGTCAGCACTCGCGTCAGTTCCTCTATCAGCTCGTCGCTCTTCTCCTCGGCCAGGAAATGCCCGGCGTCGGCGTAGCGAACCACCCGGGCGGAGGGGAACGCCCTCACCCACTGGTTGAGCTCCTTCTCCCGGAAGGCGATGTCCTGCATCCCCCAGGCGATCAGCTTGACCGTCCCCCTCAGCCTGTTGCGCAGCGCCCAGAGATCGGCCAGCCAGTCGGAACTGGCTGTGATCTGCCGGGGGAAGACCCACGAGCCTTTTCTCTCCTCGGGCCGCGAGAGCGGCCGGGTGAAATGGCGGTGGATCTCCGGGGTCAGCTTCCGCTTGTCGCCAAAGGTAGCCTTGAGGATGGTCCTGGCAAAGAGGTTGTAGCGGTGGATCAACCATCGTCCGATGGGGCCGCCGACGAAACCGCTGAAGAGGCGGTAGTACCAGTCCTCTTTCGTCGACCACATCCAGGTGTTGGTGATGAGGATCTTTCGCACGGTCTTTGGGTGGCGGATGGCGTAGGAGAGGCCGATCGGCCCGCCCCAATCCCCGACGAGCATGGTGATGTTCTCCAGATCGAGGGCGTCGAGCAGCTTCTCCAGGTTCTCGGCGTGGTGCCGGGGCAGGTAGTCCCAATCGGGCGGCTTGTCCGAGAGCCCAAAGCCGATCTGATCGGGCGCGATGCAGCGGTGCGTCCGGGAGAAGTGCTTGATCAGGGCCCGGAACTCAAAGGACCAGGAGGGGTTGCCGTGCACCATGACCAAGGGCTTGCCCTCGCCTTCGTCGACGTAGCTCATCGTCCCCATGGGCAGCTTGAACTGCCTGGGGGAGAACGGGTATGCTTCACGGTCGATCCACGTAGGGTCCATTCCCTCTTCCTTCCACAAGCGTGGCTGTTTTGCCGCGCTACTGCCGCTGAATTCGTAATCCAGCGGGAGCAGGTCCTCAACCGGCCGGGAGCATGATGGCCAATTGGCTCTGGGCGGATTCGCAATCCGCCCTCGCGCGCGGACGCTTGCTCCTCCGGCTGGACGGAGTATACTATAGCATATCTTGCCACATTTTGCACTGATATCGCGTAAGCTCGCCGCCCGGTGAGCGAAGAAGCGCCGGGCTGCATAAAGAGAGGAGCTCATGGATCAACCGAACACCATTCGCGTCTTGCTCGTCGACGACCACGCCGTCGTGCGCAGCGGCCTGGGCGCCTTCCTGATGGCCTTCGACGATCTGGAGCTGATCGCCGAGGCCTCCAGCGGCGACGAGGCGGTGGCCATGTGCAACCGCTTCCATCCCGACGTGGTGCTGATGGATCTCAAGATGCCGGGCACGAGCGGCGCCGAGGCCACCCGCAGGATTCGCGAGCACTGGCCCGACATCCAGGTCGTGGCGCTGACCAGCTTCAAGGAGAAGGAGTTGGTGGAGGGCGCTATGGAGGCCGGCGCCATCGGCTACCTGCTGAAGAACGTCTCCGCCGACGAGCTGGCCGAGGCCATCCGGGCCGCCAACTCCGGGGAGCCCACGCTGGCGCCCGAGGCGGCGCAGGCTCTGATTCAGTCCACCCGGCGGACGCCCAAGATCGGCTTCGACCTCACCAACCGGGAGCACGAGGTGCTGGCGCTGATGACCGAGGGGATGAGCAACCCGGAGATCGCCGAGGAGCTGATGGTCAGCCGCTCCACGGTCAAGTTCCACGTCAGCAACATTCTCTCCAAGCTGGGCGCCGACAGCCGCACCGAGGCGGTGGCCGTGGCGCTGCAGCACGACCTGGTGACATAGAACAGTCATTGAGGAAAGGCGGCGTGGGTCAAGGGCGGGGTGTTGTCTACGCACGGGAGGAGCCCGAAGTCTCTCTGCCCACGGGGCAAGTCTTCTCACTCACCTATTGCAGGTAAATAGGCCAACAAGGAGCGAAGCAATGACCTTCTGGCACACACAGCAGCGGGAGAGGGTCTACGAAGAGCTAGACACCTCCCCGAACGGGCTGGATTCAGCGGAGGCGCGACGGCGCTTGGAACGATATGGCCCCAACGAACTGGAAGAGCGGGGCTTGCGCAGCCCCCTGAGGGTGTTGCTGGGCCAGTTCACCGAGATTATGGTCGTAGTGTTGCTGGTGGCAGCGGGGATCTCCTTCGCCATTGGTAAGACGACGGATGCCATCATGATCCTGGTCATCGTCGTCCTCAACGCCATCCTCGGCTTCACTCAGGAGTACCGCGCCGAGCGGGCGATGGCGGCGCTCAAGCAGCTATCGGTGCCCACGGTGCGCGTGCGCCGCGAAGACCAGATTCAAGAGGTCGAAGCGACCAGCCTGGTCCCCGGCGACGTCGTGCTCCTCGAGGCGGGGGACCGGGTGCCTGCCGACGGTCGCGTGATCGAGTCGGTGAATCTGCGCGCCGAGGAGGCGGCCCTCACAGGAGAATCGGTGCCGGTGGACAAGACCGAACGGCCTCTCGAAGACGACTCCCTCCCCCTCGGTGATCGCCGGAACATGGTCTACATGGGCACCTCCATCGCCTACGGGCGGGGCAGCGCCGTCGTGGTCGAGACGGGCATGGAAACACAGCTTGGAAACATCGCCGACATGCTCCAGGAGGTATCGGAGGAACGGACGCCCCTACAGCGCAAGATGGCCGAGCTGGGCAAGTGGCTGGCTATCGCTGCCCTCGTCCTCGTGGTCATCGTCTTTGCCGTCGGCGTATGGCAGGGTGGGGCCCTGCAGGAGATGTTCCTCACCGCCGTTAGCCTGGCGGTGGCCGCGGTGCCCGAGGGGTTGCCCACGGTGGTCACTATCGCGCTGGCCCTGGGCGCCCAGCGGATGGTCCGCCGGCAGGCGCTCATTCGCAAGCTTCCCGCCGTGGAGACGCTCGGTTCCGTCACCACCATCTGCTCCGACAAGACCGGCACGCTGACGGAGAACCGTATGACGGTGACCTGCCTCGACGTCGCGGGCACCCAGTTGGACCTCACCGCGCGCCTGGAACGTTTGGGGGCTATCCTTTCACCTGATGAAAAACAGATCTCCGAGCCCCATCCCAGCATCGCTCTGTTGCTGGCGGGTGGGGCCCTGGCCAACGACGCCTCCTTGCAGCCCTACGACGGCGAAACGTCAGGGTATCATGCCATTGGCGATCCCACGGAGGGCGCGCTGCTGGTGGCCGCCGCGCGGCTGGGACTGTGGAAGGCTAACCTGGATCGCCTGTTCCCTCGCGTCGCCGAGGTGCCTTTCACCTCGGAACGCAAGCGCATGACTACCGTCCACCGCGTGCCCCAGGAAGCTGAGGTAGAGGACGAGGCTGTGGAACGGCTGCTGCAGGACCTCCCGGACAGCCGCCACGTGGTCTTTACCAAGGGGGCCGTCGACAGCCTGTTGGAGATCAGCGATCGCGTCTGGAACGATGGGCGGATCGAACCCCTCGATGCTCACTGGCAGGGACGCATCGAGCGGGCGAACAACAACCTCGCGGACAACGGGATGCGCGTGCTCGGCGTGGCGATGCGGGTGCCCGGTGATCTTCCCGACGGGACCAGCGAGGAGGCGTTGGAGACCGGCGCGATCTTCATTGGGATGACCGGTATGATCGATCCCCCGCGTCCGGAGGTGCGAGACGCCGTCGCTGAATGCCGCACCGCGGGTATTCGGCCGGTGATGATCACCGGTGACCATCCCCTCACGGCGTTGCACATCGCCCGCGACCTGGGCATCGCTCGGGGCGACCGGGCGAGGGATCGCCAGGTGGTGACCGGGCAGCAGTTGGCGGAGATGACGGTCGACGAGCTCGACGGCATCGTGAGTGACGTCTCCGTCTACGCTCGGGTCAGTCCCGAGCACAAGGTCAAGATCGTGGTGGCCCTCAAGAACCGGGGGCAGGTCGTCTCTATGACGGGGGACGGCGTCAACGATGCCCCGGCGCTCAAGCGTGCTGATATCGGCGTCGCGATGGGCATCACGGGCACCGACGTGAGCAAGGAAGCCTCCGACATGGTGCTGCTGGACGACAACTTCGCGACTATCGTCCATGCGGTGGAGGAAGGTCGCACCATTTACGAGAACATTCGCAAGTTCGTCAAATATACGATGTCGAGCAACGTAGGGGAGATCGTGGTTATGCTGGCGGCCCCTCTCCTAGGCCTGCCCATCCCTCTCGGCGCCGTCCAGATCCTGTGGATCAACCTGGTAACGGATGGTCTGCCTGGGCTGGCCTTGAGCGTGGAACCCACCGCGCCGGACACCATGGAACGTCCTCCCCATCCGCCCGACGAGAGTGTCCTGGCCCGTGGGCTCGGGACCTACATCCTCTGGGTGGGGCCGTTGATGGGAATCGTGGCCCTGCTGCCGCAGCTTTTCGCTGCCAGTCCCGAGGTGGATGTCGCCAGTGGCGTGTGGCGCACGATGGTCTTCACCACGCTGGCCCTGGCCCAGATGGGGAACGCCCTTGCCATCCGCTCGAACCGCTTACTGCTTATGCAGCTGGGTCTATTCACCAATCCTGCGCTGGTGGGGGCGGTGGCGCTGACTTTCGCGCTCCAGTTGGCCGTGATCTACGTCCCCTTCCTGCAGGGGATCTTCAACACCGTGCCTCTCACCCTGGGCCAGCTGTTGTTGAGCATCGGGCTGAGCACCCTCGTCTTCGTCGCTGTCGAGCTGGTGAAGCTGGTGCGCCAGCAGATACGCTAAGAAACAAGGGACGAGGCCATTCACCTAGCCGGTCCCGACCACCGCAGAGAATGACAAACGTCGGGTCATCCGCCAACACCACGCAGGTAGAGCAGGTATAGCCCAGCCAGATAGCCAGTAACCAACAACACCGCGTCTAGCTCCACGATCCAAACCCGTCGCTCAGCCTGAGCCAGGTTCCCGATAAGTCCCAGTGTGGTAAGCAGCATAGCCAAGAGCCCCGCGATCGCAAACATTGGATCGATGGCCTCCAGAAAACTCCCTCGCACGTAGATTAGATCGCCCAGAGCCAGTGCAAACATATTGAAGATATTGCTGCCAAAGAGGTTACCCACAGCCATATCGTACGCGCGAAAGCGTACTGCCGCGATGATTGCGACCAGCTCAGGTAGCGAGGTGACCCCGGCTATCAACAGAATCCCGACGAACCCATCTCCCAAGCCCGTCACTTGGGCAATGCCGGCCCCGCTGCGGACGACCCAGGGAACAACGACCACCAGCACGCCCACCGCGATTCCAAAACCGATGAGCGCGTTGCGCAGTGAAGGAACTTCGTCCGCCGCCACGTCCTCCAGCCTGACATCATCTACGATACCGCCTGTCGAATTGGAGCGTAGTAACCAAACCCCGGCGAAGTACGTGGCCATCATCAGCAGACTATCCAGACCGAACCAGCCAATTCTAGGATGAACGTCGCTCAGGATGAAGAAGACGCCCATGCCGGTGAGCATTGTCCCCAGACTTGCAGTAAGGGCAT
>CAZEQC010000128.1:0-9441 GCA_964514285.1 uncultured Anaerolineales bacterium
TGGTCATCGGGCCAGCCGGCCACCCGGCTGGCAAACGGGCTGTGCAACGCGACGAGGAGAGCGCGATCATGTCGCGTCGGCGGAGGTGGGCTCCAGCCCCTCGAGTTCCTCAAGATAACCTTCCAGGACGTCGAACCCACCCTGCCAGAAACCGGGCGAGGCCACGTCGAAACCCGCCTCGCTGATGATCGCCTCCGGGCTCCGAGAGCCGCCGTAGGCCAGGATCCTCAGGAAGCGGGGCACGAACGCGGTCCCCTCCTCCCGATACTGCTGATACAGCGCCAGCACCAACAGATGGCCGAAGCTGTAGGCGTAGCAGTAGAACGGCGTGTGGTAGAGATGGGGGATCGCCGCCCACTCCCAGCGGAAGTCCTCGCTCACGTCGACCGCGTCGCCAAACTGATCGACCAGATTCTCCAGATAGAGGTCGCACAGATCGTCCACCGTCACCCCGTCGCCGGCTGCGCGATGCGCCTCCTTTTCGAAGAGCACAAAGAAGGCCTGCCGCGCGATGGTCGCGTAAGCGTCATCCAGCACCGTCACCAGCAGCTGCCGTCGCACCTGGGGGGTTCGCTCCTCCCGCAGCATCCGATCGGTCAGCAACATCTCCGAGAAGACCGACGCCGTCTCCGCCAGAGGCAGCGGCGCGTGGAAGGTGAAGATGGAGTGATCCTCGGCCATCATCGCGTGGACTGCGTGACCCAGCTCGTGGGCCAGCGTGGTCACGTCATCGATCTTGCCGACGTAGTTGACCAACACCCACGGCGTCACCCCCGGCAGCATGCCGGCGCAGAAGGCCCCGCCCCGCTTGCCCGGCCGAATCTCGGCGTCCAGGTGGTGATCCTCGAAGACCCGCCGGGCGTGTCCCGCCAGATCGGTCGAGAAGCCACTCAACGTGTCCAGCACCATGCCCGCCGCCTCCGGGAAGGGATACACCTTCTCCGCGGCACCCAGCGGGGCATAGGCGTCGTAGCGGCGCAACGTCTCCCGGCCCAACGCACGCGCCTTGAAGCGGAAGTAGCGGTGGAAGAGGGGCATGTTCTCCCGGCAGACCTGCAGCAGGGTCTCCACCACCGGATCCGGCACGTCGTTGACCAGGTTGCGGACGGCGATCGGCGCGTCGAAGCCCCGCAGGGCCACGTTCTCGTTCGCCCAGTCGCGCATGCGGTGGCCGTAGATCTGCCCCAGGACCGCACCCTGGCCGCTGTAGACCCGATACAGCTCCTGATACGCCGCCGCGCGCAGCTCCGGCGACGGATCCCGGAAGTAGGCCGACAGCTCCGCCCGCGTCATCTCCCGAGCCTCGCCCTCCACCTCTAGCTCGAACGTGAAGCGATTGGTGATCATCTCGTACAGGTTCACCAGCGCGTCCACGCCGTTGACGTCCTTCAGGTTGATCACCTTCTCCTCGGGCTCCGACAACGTGTGCGGCCGGAAGCGGCGCAGCGTCTCCAGATAATAGGCATAGTCGCCGCTCTCGGCCATCAGCCGCTGGGCGGCCTCTTCCTCCAGTCCCTTCCACCACAGCTCGAAGAAGAGCAACCGATTCTGGATCTCGGTGCCTAGCTGCTCCATCCGGCCCAGAAACGCCAGGGCATCCTGTGACTGTGTGTCCTCGGCGAACCATAGCCGAGCGTACCCGCCCAGCCGCGTCATCAAGGTGCGGATCGACTCGGCCAGCCCCACCACCTCCAGGAACGCCTTGCTGCTCATCCCCGGCGAGAGGCGCTCCCGCTCCCCCTCCAGCGCGCTGACCTTCTCCTCCAGCTCTGTCAGAAGCTCCTCAAGCGCTGCCCCTTCGTGCGCCGGCAACAGCGCCTCCAGCGACCACCCTTCCTGGTTAAACCCGTGCTCCGCCATCGTCCTGCTCCTCCTTGTCATCATCCATGATCTATGACGTGCCTATGCCTGGCCGCGCTCCATGGTCCCCTCCGCCGCCACGCACCGCCTGGCCCGCCGCACCCACTCTCTCTCCGCCTCGAACGACAGGGCCGCCAGAGCCTCCTCCCAGGACAGCCACCGGGGCTCGAACTGCGCCTCGCCCTGCCCCCGCGGCTCCCCCCGCCGACGCCGCAGGACCATCAAGAAGTAGCGCTCCTGGCGGATGACGTGCTTCCCCCGGTGATCGAACCTGACGAGCTGGCTGCCCAGATCCGCCGTGATCGTCACGGCCCGATACCCGCTCTCCTCGCTGGTCTCCCGCAGCGCCGCCTCCCGCGGCGTCTCTCCCGGTTCAATGTGCCCCTTGGGCAGCCGCACCTCGTCCCGGCTCGGACGATCCAGAACGAGAACCTCTCCGTCGTCCACGACGACCCCACCAGCGGCGACGTAACGCCGGATGCCGCTCACCGCGCTCACCGAGGCGAGGCCTCATCCCTCCGCCGTGCCGTCCGCCATCCGCCGCCGGCTGATCAACGGCTGCAGCGCGATGCTCAGCAGGTAAGCGGCACCCGAGACGAGGATAATCGTCGCGCCGGAGGTCAGGTCGAGGAAATAGGAGAGCCACAGTCCCGTGATCATGAAAGCCGCGCCCAGGGCGCTGGACAGCACCATCATCTTCCGCATGCCCCTCACGAACCGGGCGCTGATCGCCGCCGGCATGGTCAGAAGGGCGATCACCAGAATCAGCCCCACCACCCGCATCACCATCACCACGGTCAGCGCGATCATGGCCATCAGCAGCAGGTAAATGGCCGTGACCGGGACGTTCTCCACCGTGGCGAAAACCTCGTCGAAGGAGACCGCCAGCAGTTCCTTGTAGAAGAGCACCACGACCGAGATGATGACCACGTCCAACAGCAGCATGATCAACAGGTCCGTCGCGGGAACCGCCAGGATGCTGCCGAAGAGATAGCTCATCAGGTCCGCCTTATACCCCTCCGTCAGGTCGACCAGGATGATGCCCAACGCCATGCCGATGGCCCACATCACGCCGATCAAGGTGTCGGCACGTTCGCGCGTCCTCCGCTGCACCAGGCCCATCGCCACTGCCGCAGCCAGGCTGAAGCCGATGGCCCCCAGAACCGGGTTCACGCCCAAGAAGTAGCCCAGCCCGATCCCGCCGTAGGCCGCGTGCGCGATCCCCCCGCTGACGAAGACGATCCGTTTGACCACCACGAAGGTGCCGATGATGCCGCAGGCGATGCTCACCAACAGCCCGGCCGCCAATGCGTGGCGCATGAACCCAAACCGGAGCCCCTCCACAACAGCGTCGATCATCGCTCCCTCTCCTCCACCACGTGCTCCGGGAAGACTCGATGGGGCACGCCGTGGGCGATCAGATCGATAGGGCATTGATACGCCAGCTCCAACATCTCCGGCGTGATGGTGTCATCCTCGTGGTAGAAGAGGCGCCGATTCATGCACCCTACCGTCTTCACGTGAGAGGAGATCGCCCCCATGTCGTGCGAGGCCATCAGAATGGTGACCGACTGATTGAGCCGCTTCAGCAGCTCGTAGATGCTGGAGCTCACGCGCGGATCGACGCTGGCCAGCGGCTCGTCCAGCAGCAGCACGGACGGTTCAGTGGCCAGGGCTCGGGCCACGTAGACCCGCTGCCGCTGACCGCCGGAGAGGTCGCCGAAAGGGCGTTCCCGCTGATCGAGCATATCGACCCGACGCAGGGCGTCCGCCACGACCTCCTCGTCCTCCGCCGTGTACCGCTGCACCAGGCCGCGGCTTCCCAACCGCCCCATCAAGGCCACGTCCCACACCCGAATGGGGAAATCGCTGTCGAACGTCGTCAACTGCGGTACGTACCCGATGTGCCGGCGCCCCTTCTCCACAGGCTCGCCCATGACGCGCACCTCGCCGCGGGTGGGCGAGATCAACCCCAGAAGCACCTTGAACAGCGTCGTCTTCCCTCCCCCGTTCGGGCCGACGATGCCGATGAAATCCATCGCTTTGACCGAGAGATTGACGTCCTCCAACACCGCCTGGTGGTCGTAACCCGCCCAGACGTGCTGCAGCGATAGCACCTCTCGTCGCTCGTCCTTGTCCCCTGTTCTATCCATACGTCTACCCTCGCTATTATACCATGCAGCCTCTGTGCAAACAGAAACTTAGGTGACCGGCCCTTGCGACGCTACGGTCTACCCTGGCGTGCCGATCCCGTGCACCAGTCGTCATCCTCAAAGATGCCGACGGAAGGGCCGGTCGCCCTCCCCCACCCATCGTCAGGCGTCGAGCTGCCGCGCAAACGTCTCCGCCACCCGCCTCAGGTTGTCCAGCCAGTCCTCGGCCAGCGGGCTGATGAGCAGCACCTCGCCGCCGATCTCCTCCGCGATCGTCTCCGCATCCTCCGTGCTGAACTCGGGCTGGGCGAAGATCACCTCGATCCCCTCCTCCTTCGCTCGGGCGATCAGCTCGGCCATCTCCGCCGCGCTCGGCTCCTGCCCCCCCACCTCGATGGGGATCATCTCCAGCCCGTAGTCGCGGGCGAAGTAACCCCACGAGGGATGGAAAACCATGAACCGCCTCCGCTCCACCCCGGCCAGCGACTCGCGAATCTCGGCATCCAGGGCGTCGATGTCGGCTATGAAGGCGTCCAGGTTCTCCCGATAAGCGTCGGCGTGCGCCCCGTCGAGGGCCGCCAGCGCCTCGTAGATCGTCTCCGCCTGGACCTTCACCAGGGCCGGGGAGAGCCAGATGTGGGGGTCCGGATTCTCCGCCGTCCCCATGCGCTCGATTCCCTCCGTCGTATCCACCATCATCATCTCCCCGTTGGCCGAGGCGATGCGATCCAACCAGGCCCTCTCGAACGGCACCCCGATGCTGACGTAGGCATCCGCATCGCTCAGCGCCCGCAGCTGCGCCGGGCTCGGCTCATACGTCGCCGGCGACTCGCCCGGGAGCACCATCACGTTCACCTCCACGTGCTCGCCGCCGATCCGCTCCACAAAGGCCGTCTGCGGAAGAATACTCACCGTGATCTGCAGCCTGGCGTCTGCGGGCTGAGCCGCGTCTGACCCACAGCCCGCCAAGAACAGCGCCCCCAGCAGAACCACACCCACAACCTTCAACCATCTATGCATCTCGCCCTCCTTATTGAAAAACCTTTTCACTATCCCGCAAAAAAAAGAGACATCAGGCCTCAACGCCCCTCCTCCTGACAGGCCGGACAGAGCCCGAACAACTGCAGAAGATGCCCCTCCACGTGATAGTCCGTGCGCTCCTCCACGCGCTCGATGAGCGCCGTCAGGTCCCCGGCCCCGGGGAACTCCACCGTCCGTCCGCAGCGCTGACAGACCACGTGGTGGCGATGGCCCGGCGAGGCCGCCACGTACGCCCGGCAGCCGTTGGTTTGATGGACGCGCCGCACCAGATCCAGGTCCATCAGCAGCGCCACCGTGCGGTAGACCGTCGTCAGCCCCAACGCCGGGTGAATTGCCTCGCCCCGCTCCAGAATGTCCTGCGGCGACAGAGGCGCATCCGCCCCCTGCAGGGCCTCCATCACGGCCCGCCGGGGCACAGTAATCCGGAAGCCTGCCGCGGCTAGCCGCTCCTCCCACGTCATCTCCGGATCCCCCTCCCAATCTTATTGAAAAACATTTTCGATTGGTAAGGATACCCGAAAACAGCCGACTCGTCAAGCGAAGGTGACCGGCACTTCGAAGAGCCTCTTGGAAGGTGATGGCGACGGTTGTGACGC
This sequence comes from uncultured Anaerolineales bacterium, assembly GCA_964514285.1. GTDB lineage: Bacteria > Chloroflexota > Anaerolineae > B4-G1 > B4-G1 > SKLM01. Next base: position 5,651 of record CAZEQC010000128.1, read on the forward strand.
GTGTCGCGAAGCCTACTCTTGGCGCGTCTGCCCCAAGACGGGGGCTCAGAGCGGCCCGGTCTACCTCAGAGCAATGAAGAAGTCCGGGTTAGATGTGTGAAACGGCACTAGGTGCGCTGTCGATAGAGCGACGGGTCGACGACGGCTGCCATCCTCTCCACGTCGAGAGGTTCGTCGAGGAAGGCATCGACCCGCTCAGCCTCGTCGCGGGGGCTTTCGAGGACCTGATTGTAGCTGACGTAGGTCACGTCGAAGTTAGGCTGCGCATCCAGCCACCCCTGGACGCGCTCCAGGTGCTGTCGAAACAGCGCCGCCAGCTTGTCGTCGGAGATCTTGTCGCTCTCCTCACCCCGCCGCACCAGCATCCGCTCCTGAGATGCCAGGATCTCCTCCATCCTCCGCCGCATGAAGACCACCTTGTAGACGTAGTCAGAGGGCAGGTGATGGAGCAGCTGAGAGATGATCTTGACCACCTTCCCCTCGGCCTTCGGCAGCCACGACTTGTCGTTCTCCAGCTGCTTCACCCGCTCGAACTCGTAGTATCCCTTGGGATTATCCTCATCCGCTTCCCGCAGACGGTCGGTCAACACCTCCAGGCCGCCCGCCTCCAGCATCTTCATCATCATAGACGTCCCCGACCGCGGCAGTCCAGAAACGATCACGATCGTCCTTCGATCCATTGCCATCCTTTCGACCCTAAGCGCCTCACCGCTGGTCACATGCTCCGGCCAGAAGAGACCAGGGCGGCTACAAGCTTGTTCCATCCGCTTCCGCGGACCGCGTGCAGATTATAGGCCAAGGTGACTGGCTTTACAAATCACGCGACTCATTGTAAAATATCTGATCGAGGACAATTCAAGGACATAGTCCCAAGATATCATAGGAGGAAGGTGCTTTGCCTAACAAGCCATCAGCAGCAAAACGCGTCCGCAGCTCGAAGCGTAAAGAGGCAGTCAACCGCGTCCATCGCGGTCGAGCGCGCACCGCAGACAAGCGAGCTCGTCGATTGATCGAGGAGGGAGATCTGGAGGAGGCCCGCCAGGCCGTGAAGGAGGCTCAGGCCGCCCTGGACAAGGCCGCTCAGAAAGGCGTCATTCACAAGAACAAAGCCGCTCGGCGCAAGTCACGCCTTATGGAACAGCTGAACCAGCTCGAAGAACAAGCGTAGCTCCCAACAACACCGTGAGCTGTTTCTCAGAGCGTCGTTGCCGTCCGCAACGACGTTTTCTGTTGTGACAGGAGCGCCTTGTGCACGTTGACCATCTGACCTTGGCCTGCCTCCGGGACCGTCTCGACGGGCTGCTGGGTGCCCGCGTGCAGCGCATCGTGCTGCCCGATGAGCGCTCGGTGGGACTGGAGATCTACGCCGGCCGGCGGCACCAGCTGCTGATCTCGGCCAGCACCCAGCACCCGCGCGCGCTCCTGGTGCCCCGGAAACCCCGCCGCGGGGTGGAGACTGCCACTCCGCTCCTCCTTCTGCTGCGGAAGTGGGTTCGCGACAGCTGGCTGGCCGACGTTACTCAACCGCCCTGGGAGCGCATTCTCACCCTTCACTTCGAGGGGGAGGCCGGGCGCTGCCAGCTCGTCGCCGAGTTGATCGGGCGCTACAGCAACCTGATCCTCGTCGGGCCGGACGGGGACGTGCTGGAGGCCGTCAAACACGTGGGGCCGGAGATCAACCGCTACCGCGTCACCCTGCCCGCCCACCCGTACGAGCCGCCGCCCCAGCCACCGGGACGTCAGGCTCCCACCGCCGTCACAGCCGAGGCCTGGGCCGGGATCCTCTCCTCGGTGGACGGCGACCGGCCGCTCCGCCGCGTGCTCACCAGCCAACTCTTCGGGGTCAGCCCCACCGCGGCCCGCGAGGTGGCCGCCCGGACGATGGGCGACCCGGAGGCGGCGGCGGGCGACGCCCCGCCCCACGGTGTCGCTGAGGCCCTGGCCGAGCTCTTCTCCCCCCTGGAAAACGGCGTCTGGCACCCGCACGTGGCGCTGGATGAGGAGGAGAGGGTGATCGCCTTCGCCCCCTACGAGCTGCGGCAGTTCGATCGTCGCCGGCCCGTGCCGACCATCAGCGAGGCGATGTGGCGCTACTTCGAGGAGCGGCTGACCACCGATGCCTACGCCGCCGCCCGCCGGCGGGTTCAGAAGCTGGTCGATGATGCGGTGTCGAACGTCGAGAACGCCCTGGAGCAGGTCCGTGCCCAGCAGGTCGACCAAGAGGAGGTCGACGCCCTGCGCCAGGCCGGGGAGCTGGTGCTCACCTACCAGAACCGCATCAGCCCGGGAGCCTCGGAGGTCACCGTGCCGGATTACGAGGGCCGGCCCCGCACCATCGACCTCGATCCGGAGAAGAGCCCGGTGGAGAACGCCCAGGCCATCTTCGAGCGCTACCGGAAGGCCGACCGCGCCGCCAGGCGGATCCCCGCCCGCATCCGGGCGCTGGAGGCCGACCTGGATTACCTGGAACAGCTGGAGGCAGACCTGGCCCTGGCCGAGTCCCGCCCGGAGATCGACGCGGTGCACGAGGCCCTGGTCGAGGCGGGATGGACGCCCAAGAAGCCCAAGCAAAGCAGCAGCGCCATGGCCAAGCGACCGCGGCGCTTCGACGTCGGCGACTTCCCCATCTTCGTCGGCCGCAACGCGCCCCAGAACGAGCAGGTCACCTTCCGGCGCGGCGATCCCGACGACCTCTGGCTCCACGTGCGCGGCCTGCCCGGGGCCCACGTCATCGTCAAGAGCGGCGGGCGCGACGTGCCCCAAGAGGTGATCGAGGGGGCGGCCCGGCTGGCTGCCTACTACTCATCGGCGCGGCAGAGCGACCAGGTCGACGTCGATGTGACGGAGCGGCGCTTCGTGAAGCGCGCCCCCGGCCGCCGGCCCGGCATGGTCACCTACCGGAACGAGCAGACGCTCTTGGTGGAGCCGCGCAAACCGTAGACGGTGCGACGCACCTGCCGTATCAGGCCACGATTCCAATCGTTGGCCCTACGCCAGCAGCGAGAACCAGAACACGCCCGAGAACATGATGCCCGCGCCCGCAAAGACGCTGACCATCAGGCCGAAAGGCAGCAGCCACCCCAGGCGCGGGCTGCGGGTGACGCGCCAGCCCACGAGACAGTCTCACAGATACTCCTCCATTGAGCTTCCTGAGCGGGTTGCTCGGGGGTCGGGTTACTCCAGGCAGATCATCCCGTCTCCTCGTCCCCTCGTCCCCCAGTCTCCTTCTGCTCCCGCTTCCAGGTCAGCTTCACGCTGTAGTTGGCCTCCGCGCCGGCCTTGGCCACGGCGAAGTTCCCCACCTCGCCGGTGGCCTTGATGCCAAAGCTCATCTCCACCTCGTCGGGAGGATCGGACAGGCCGCGCAGTTTCTCGATGAAGGCGTTGGCGTTGTAGCGCACCACCTCCAGCCCCTGCTCAAAGGTAGCCTGCGCCTGCACGATGGCTTCCCCGGTCTTCTCCTTCAACCCGGCCTTGACCACGCCCGGCTGGAAGGTCTCCTCCGCCGCCGCTTCCACCAGGATGGTGGTGCCGTCCTCGGTCGTGAATTGGATGTAGTCCGTCATACCCTAGCCTCCTGTCATCATCGGTGGGTCAGATCAAATCCTCAAGGCTGTCGGGAAGGTCCTCTGGAAGATCAGGCTCGTACTCGGCGTTCTCCAGCAGCTCGAAGGCCGGCTCCAGCCCCTCAATGCCCGCCGCCTGGATCAGCTCCAGGTCGCGGATGGCGTCCTGAACGACGCCGGGGGCGGCGGTGATCTCCAGCGCGCGGCGGTATTCCTCCAGTGCCG
>CAZEQC010000129.1:0-5053 GCA_964514285.1 uncultured Anaerolineales bacterium
ACGGCGCCGAAGATGGCGGCGAAGTTGATGGTCATCAGCACGCCGTCGTTGTAGATCAGGAAGGCGACGATGAACTTGATGAACTCGTGGTGGTGCCTGACCGTCGCGAACGTGCTCTTCAGGCGCTTCAGGGCCACGCTGACGTAGGAGTCTCCCGGCGGCATCGGCTGATGCTCCGCCCGCTCCCGCAGCCAGAGGAAGAGGGGAGCGGCGAAGAAGGCGAAGTAGAGGGCCGTCATGACCAGCGAGAGCCGAATGATCCAGGCGCCCTCGATGAGAGTGATCAAGGTCAGCACCAAGAAGAGGCAGACCGTGCCGCCTATCAGGCCGATAGCCCAGCCGTTGCCGGAGACCCGCCCCGTCTCCTCGCGCTCGGCCACCTCCGGCAGCAGGGCGTTGTAGAAGACCTGCCCGCCGCGGTAGCCGATCTCGGCCAGGATGAAAAGCAGCATCCCGGTCAGCACGTTTCCCTGGCGCACGAAGAAGAGGGTCGCCGTGGCCAGGCAGGCCAGGGCGGTGAAGAAGAGGAGGAAGCGTTTCTTCCGGCCCGCGAAGTCGGCGATCACCCCCAGCACCGGTGAGATGACGGCCACGACGAGCATAGCGATGCCCACCGAGATGCCCCACAGTCGAGAGCCCTCGGGCCCGCCGACCACGTGCTCCTTGAAGTAGGCCGCATAGACGGCCAGCAGCACCACGGCCGCGTAGGCGGAGTTGCCGATGTCGTAGGCGTACCAGGCCAGGCGGGAGCGGATGGGTTGCTGGTCTATTCTGGGGAAGATGGCTTTGAGAACGGTATGCATAGGCTTTCCTCGGCGATAGGGGGCTAGGACGAGGGAGGACGGCTGATCTCTCTCGTGGAGCCCGTGGCGGTATGGACCCGGTCGCTGCAGAGCTCGACCGGCACCTTAGCTTAACACGTACATTATAACCCACAAGCTGGTCATTCGATGCGCTCCATCAAGGGGGAATCATGTCACTTGTGACGACTTCCAAAGCGTGCTACAATCGCCTCGCACTGCCACCCGCCGTGGCATTCTCGCACAGTCCTGAGAGTCAGCATGATAAGGGGTGGTCAAGTTCGCGTCGTTGGTCAACAAGGAGCGGGAACTGCACCTGGGACACGACACGATGGACCAGATCATCCCCCGGGCCGTGCACCCGGTGGCCGTCATCGCTCAGAGCCGGAGGGCTAGATCACCCGTCCGTATCGTCTTGCGTCACTCCAGCGAGAGGTGCTGCCAGTCGCTGCCGTTGGGCCCTAGCTCCCAGACGCCGCCGTCCAGAGCGCGGATGTAGAGCACCGGATAACGGACGTGTGAGGTGCGCTGCACCATCGTCTGGTAGCCGCGTTCCTGGTCCACCGCCCAGCCCAGGCGCTCCCGCACCGTCGACTGCTCCCGCCAGACCAGCCCGAAGCCGCGCACCGGTTGATGGAGCCCCGGCGGCGGCTCAATGGCCGGGTCCATGGTCGGCTCTCCCTCGTCCCACTCATCCTCGTAGGCGCTCCAACGTGGCTGGCGGCCGTCGTCGAAGAGGACGTAGATGCGGTCCTGGGCCTTGACCCAGAGCATCGTGCCGCGCTCGAAGGGCTCCTCCGCCCCGTCCGTGACGAGGGCCGGGCCGGCCGGGCAGCTATCGGGCGCCGGGCTGAAGAACCAGACGTCGGGACAGCGCAGCTCAATCTGGAGTGTCTCCTGCGCGGCCACGCCATCCTCATCGTAGACATAGAGGACGAAGCTGTCCCAGTTGCGCCTCTCCGAGGCGATGGTGTACTGGAGCGACCCTGTTGGCCCCACCTCCCAGAAGGGCTCGCTGAGCTGACCGGTGGGGAACAGATGGTAGATCGTCGCATCACGGCCACCACTCCAGTGCCACGTCAGGGTGATGGTGTCGCCGGGGTCCGCCACCTCGACGTCGGCGCGGAAGGCGTGGATGGTAGCTTCCGTGGGCGCCGGGGAGGGCGTCGCCGTCGGGGGCCGGAGCGTCGCCGTCGGCGCCGGTGTGGTCGGCGTCACGGTGGGGGAGAGAGGGGTTGCCGTCGGCGGTGGTGACGTGGGGGGCGCCGTGGTCGGATGGTCCGTCGGCGTGGCCAGGCGTGGCGTCGTGGTCGGCGTCACCGTAGATGTCGGACTGGGGTGCCGTGCAGTGGGCGTCGGGGGAACCGGCGTCGCGGTGGGACGCGATGGGATCGAACAGCCTGAAAGCGCCAGCGTCGCGACAATTGCTGCAATCACGATCAAGTCTCTTCTCACGTTTCCTCCGAGTCGAACGGCGTCTCTGAGACCATCTCTTATCAGCTTGCGTACCAAGGCGTGATCCGCTTTCTCGTAGCAGCGCTGCGCTTCTCTGGTCAAGAAGACCTCATACATAGCGTCGCAGGTCCTCGAAGCGGCGGAGCTGTCTACTCCAGCGCCTGGCTCAGATCGGCGATCAGGTCCTCCACGTCCTCGATGCCCACCGAGTAGCGGATCAGCGACTCCGGGATGCCCATGGCCGCCCGCTGCTCTGGCGTCACCTCCACGTGGCTGGTGGTGCGCGGTGGGCCGGCCACCGTCTCCACTGGGCCCAGGTTCGCCGCGATGTGGGCGTACCTCAGCTTGGGCAGGAACGTCCGCACGGCGTCGAAGCCGCCCTTGAGGAAGAAGCTCAACACCCCGCCGTACCCTCGCATCTGCCGCCTGGCGATCTCGTGGTTCTGGTGGCTCTCCAGGCCGGGATAGTAGACGTCCGCCACGAAGGGATGTTGCTTGAGGAAGCGGGCGATGGTCAGCGCGTTCTGATTCTGCCGCTCCACCCGCAGAGCCAGGGTCTTCATGCCGCGGATCATGAGGTAGGCCGCCATGGGATGCATGGAGGCCCCGTTGATCTCCCGATAGCGGAAGATCGCCTCGATGAGGTCCTCGCCGCCGCAGACCGCGCCGCCCAGGGCGTCGGCGTGGCCGCCCAGGAATTTGGTGGCGCTGTGGATCGCTAGGTCGCAGCCCAGGGCCAAGGGGTTGGTGTTGATCGGGGTGGCGAAGGTGTTGTCCACCACCACCGTCGCCCCGGCCTCGTGGCCGGCTGTCGTCAGCCGCTCCAGATCGACGACCTTTAGCGTGGGGTTGGTGGGGGTCTCCAGGTAGAGGACCTGGCAGCCCTTCCTCACTTCCGCCTCGATCTCCTCGTGGTCCGTGGTGTTGCACAGGGTCACGTCCACGTTCCAGCGGGGCAGGAAGTGGCTGAAGATCTCGTTGGTGCCCCCGTAGGTGTCCTTGACCGAGACGACGCGGTCCCCCGGCTTCAGCAAGGTGTAGAGCGTGTTGCTGATGGCGGCCATCCCTGTGGAGAAGCTTGTGGCAGCCTCGCCCCCCTCCAGCGCCCGCAGCTTCTCCTCGAAGACGGCCACCGTGGGGTTGGTGTTGCGGCTGTAGATGTGACCGGCGGCCTCGCCCACCGCCACGTCGTACCAGTGGTCGAGGTCTTGATACCCGTAAGAGACGCTGTGGACCACCGGAACCTGCGTGGCGCGTTTCCAGGTCCCGGCATTGTCCTCGCCGGCCCAGACGGAGAGAGTCGTTCGATGAGGTGAGGGGTGGTTGGCGTTCTTTGGTGTCATAGGTTCTCTTGCTCTCTTTGGTTATCTATCAATGAATGCCCTCGTGCACAATTTGGCTTCTGAACTGGACGCTGCACTCCTTATCTGTCGCCGTTCTGAATCCCTGTGCGCCGCTCGTCGCTAGGCCCCAAACGGCTGAAGCCGTTACGACGATCACCGCGAAGGCCGGCGTTCTTGCGCCCGGGAAGCCGTTGTAGTAACGACTTCAGTCGTTGCTAGCTTTCTCCTCCAGAAAGCGGAGGGCCGAGGCCGCCAGCAGGGCACCGCCCACCGGGAGGGCCGACTCATCCAGATCGAAATGGGGGTTGTGGTAGGGCCGCTGCTCACCCTCCAACTGCACCCCCAGCTTGACGTAGGCCCCCGGGACCCGGCTGCTCATGGCGCCGAAGTCCTCGCCGGCCATGCTCCGCTCCGCCTCCCAGATTCGCTCCTTCCCCACGATGCCGGCGGCGCAGTCGCGGACCATGGCCGTCAGCTCGGGGTCGTTGTGGGTGGCAGGATAGCTGCCCCTGAACGTCAGCTCGTAATCCCCGCCCACCATCCGGACCGTCTCCAACGTCCTCTGCAGCGCCCGCTGAAGGTCCTCCCGCGTCTCCGGATCGTAGGCGCGGATGTTGCCGTGCAGGGAGGCCTGCTCCGGGATCACCCCCGAGCTGCTCTCGCTGCGCACCGTTTCGCAAGAGATGATGGCCGGCTGCAAGGGGGCGGTGTGGAGAGCCGGGATCGCCTGGATGGCGTTGATGACCCGGGCCAGGAGCACGACGGGGTTCACCCCCTGGTGGGGCGCCGCGCTGTGCGAGCTGGTACCCAGGATGGTCACCGTGTAGGGATCGACGCTGGCCATGACGTAGCCGCTGCGTATCCCCACGTGGCCGCACGGCCGCATGCTGTCGACGTGGAGGGCGATGACGGCGTCGAGCCCCTCCAGCGCGCCGTCCTCGATCATACGCACGGCGCCTCCTTTCCCCTCATCGTCCCAGCTCTCCTCGCTGGGCTGGAAGAGGAGGCGAATCTCCCCGGCGGGGCGGTCCTTATGTGTGGTCAGGATGGCGGCCGCGCCCAGGAGCATGGCGGTGTGGGCGTCGTGCCCACAGGCGTGCATCACGCCGGGGACCTGCGAGGCGTAGGGCGCGTCGTTGGCCTCCTGGATCTCCAGCGCGTCCATGTCGGCCCGCAGCCCGATGGCCGGCCTTCCGGCGCCGATGTGCCCCACCACGCCGGTCCGGCCAATCCCCGTCTCCACGGCGACACCCATCTCCCCCAGCGCAGCGGCCACCAGCGCGGCGGTCTGGTGCTCCTGGAAGCCCAGCTCAGGGCGTCTGTGGATCTCCCGGCGCCACGCGGTCAGTTGTCCTGGAAGGTCCTGGGCTATCCTGGTGACGTCCGACGTCATAGCGGATTCATCCTTCCCATCACGGCTCCTTCTTGCTGCTGGCGTCGCTGGATTGCGAATCC
>CAZEQC010000129.1:5153-9357 GCA_964514285.1 uncultured Anaerolineales bacterium
TCGCTCCCTGCGGATCCGCGATCCGCAGGCCGGGCGTCAGCCCGGAAGCCGCTTGAGTCACCACCCGGCCATAGGATGGGCGACCAGCACCCCCTCCCTATACCAGATGGCGCGGAATCTTGCGGTGCCAGGTCTTGTTGAAGATCCTCACGTTCCCCTCATAGGCGTCCAGCACGTGGGTGAGGTAGAAGTGATCGGCATCGGCCGTCATGCGGCTGTACGTCTCGGCGCGGACGTCCCAGTCGCCTCGCCGCAGGCCCATCTCACCGGTGCACGACGCACTGGCGGAGAGCGGGTCGTCCTCGACGATGGCGTAGTGGTCCTCGATCCGGCTGTAGATCTCGAGGCCCGTGTCCGTCAGGCGGGTGCAGCCGCCGTCCGATAGGTCGTGGATCTCCAGCCTCCTCTCGCTCACGTCCTCCTCGATGGTCCGGGTTCGCCGGGGCTGGCGTAGCTTCTCGTGCGGCCGAGCGCGACATCGCTCCGGCTCTGGGAAGGCGGGCAGCTTCTCGTCACCGGGGTGGGGTGGACGGACGGGCAGGCGCAGCGAGGTCGATGCTCCGGTGCGGATGCGGAGGGTCGCCGCCTGTGGCGAGGGCCAGGCCATGGGCCAGTAGGTCGGCGAGATCGCCAACCGCCAGCGATGGCCGGCCAGCAGCCGGTGTCCGGCCGCGTCGAGCGTGATCTCGACCTGATAGAAGCGCCCCGGTTCCAGCGGCTGCGGATCCTCGTGGCCATCCCGGTGGGTGAGGTTGAGGACCCCTTTGCTGACCTGCAGGGAGGCCCCGCCGGGCGCGACGTCGCACAGCCGCACCGCCACCAGAGCCAGGGGTTGGTCGGCGGCCAGCGACAGCGTCAGGTGGGGGTGGCCCACGATCTCCACCGCCTCCTCCACAGGCGCGGCGTCGAAGGTGAGGCAGAGACCATCCTCCCTGCGCTGATCGGGGGGCAGGTCGAACGGATCGCCGCACGGCCACCAGACGCCGGCCTCAGCGCCCGCGAACTGGGAGCCGCGGATGCTCAGCTCCGTCTCCTCGGAGCCTTTTTCGTGTAGTACGTGATCCCCCAGCCAGTATGTCGCCGGCTCGATGCGAGGCGAGGGCCAGCCCTCCTCCGCCGCCCAGTGGCCCGGCCGCTCCTCGTGCATCGGCGCCGGCGCGACGCTGTCCTGGATCCAGAACCGGAAGGTGGGCTCGTCCATGATGCCGTTCTCCACGCCCTTCAGCCACCGGTCCCACCAGCGCAGGCACGCCTGCAGGAAGCCGATTCGGGGCCCCGGCTTGGCCAGGTGGGGGTACTCGTGCGACCAAGGGCCGATCAGGCCTTTCTTGGGGCCGGGGAGGCCCTCCAGCAGGCGGAAGACGGCGTTGGTGTAGCCGTCGGCCCAGCCCCCGACGGCGTAGACCGGCACCTCGATGGCGGCATAATCCTCGCAGACCGAGCCGTGCTTCCAATAGGTATCTCGGGTCTGGTGCGCGAGCCAAGCGTGGACGTAGGGCGGGGTGTTCTCCAGACGGTCCATCCACATCTCCCGCCAGCGGTTGCCCACCAGCTGGGGGTCGGGGGGCAGGGCGTTGAGCTGGAACATGCGGGCCGCCCAGCTCAGCATGTCGGAGCCCAGCACACACCCCCCCAAATAATGGACGTCGTCGGCGTAGCGGTCGTCGGTGGAGGCGATGCTGATGACGGCCTTCAGCTGCGGCGGCCGTCGAGCGGCAATCTGGAGACCGTTGAAGCCGCCCCAGGAGATGCCGTACATCCCCACCGGCCCGCTGCACCAGGGCTGTTCCGCGATCCAGGCGATCACGTCCAGGGCGTCGTCCTGCTCCTGTTTCAGGTACTCGTCGTAGAGGATGCCCTCGGAACCGCCCGTGCCCCGGATGTCGACACGGACGGAGGCGTAGCCGTGCCCGGCGAAGTAGGGGTGGTAGGAGGAATCCCGCACCGCCCGGGAATCGTCCTTGCGGTAGGGCAGGTACTCCAGGATGGCCGGCACCGGAGAGCGTTCGGCGCTCTCCGGCAGCCAGATGCTCGCAGCCAGCCGGCACCCGTCACTGGTGGGAATCCAGGCGCTGCGTTTCGTCACGCGGTGTGGAAAGGACTCTCTGATCTTGATCGTATCTCTCATTTATGCCTATTGTACTACAGTTCGACGTCTATCCCAATGTGCCGGCTGCAGGCGACCTGGGCACGCAGAAGCCACCCGTCAACTTGCCCAGGTGGCTTCTGCCCATCTGGAATGGCCACTACGGCATCGGATGCTCGGTTTTCCTCCAATCGTCCTGATCCTGCCTCGATCCACAGATCTCAGATCATGACCCGGTCCGGGAAATGGCAGGCGATCAGGCGCCCGTTGCCGCTGAGTGGGCGCAGTGGAGGTATCTCCATTCGGCACAGATCCTGAGCGTATCGGCAGCGCGGATGGAAGGTACAGCCGGGCGGCGGGTTGCGCGGGCTGGGGATCTCCCCGGTGAGGATGATGCGGTCCTCCCTGCTCCGCGATCGGGGGTCCGGAACCGGAATGGCCGAGAGCAGCGCCTCGGTGTAGGGGTGCCTGGGCGTCTCGAAGAGCGCCTCGGCATCCGCCAGTTCGACAATCCGTCCCAGATACATCACCGCCACCCGATCGGAGATGAAGCCGATCACGTTCAAGTTGTGGGTGATGATCATGTAGGTTAGGTTCAATCGGTCGCGCAGATCCGTGAGCAGGTTCAGCAGGCCGGCCGCCACGGAGACGTCTAGCCCCGCCGTCGGCTCGTCGGCCATGATGATGTCCGGTTCCAGCGCCAGCGCCCGTGCGATGCCCAGGCGGCGCGCCTGGCCACCCGAGAGCTGATGGGGGTACTTGTCCAGTTGCTCCGGGGCCAGCCCCACCATGGCCAGCAGCTCCTCCGGGTCCTTGCGCTCCGACTTGGGGACGTTATGGATCACATAGGGTTCCATCAACAGCGAGGAAGCCTTCATCCTGGGGCTGAGGCTGGAGGTCGGGTCCTGGAAGATCATCTGCATCTGGGAGCGCAGAGGGCGGACCTCCTTGGCCGGCAGGTCGCTGATGTCCTGGCCCAAGACGACGATCTTGCCCATCGTGGGATCGGTTAATCGAAGGATCGTGCGGGCCAGGGTGGTTTTGCCCGATCCCGACTCGCCAACCAGGCCCAGGGTCTCTCCCTTGCGGATGGCGACGTCGACACCGTGGATCGCCTTGACGGTGGTGACCTCCTGTCCCAGAATCTGCCCCAGCAGCCCCACGTTGTCCCGGAAGTGCTTGTGCAGGCCGTCGGTTCTGATCAGGATTTGCTCTGAAGGCTTTCTCTCTGGCTTGATCTCCGGTTTGGGCGTGGACGACGCTTCTTCCAAGCTGGCAAGAGCGTCGGGCCCCTTCCAGCTGGGCGCATAGGAGTGGCAGAGCACAGACTGCTGGCCCACGTCCCAGTACTCGGGCTCGTGGGTCCGGCATATCTGCCGGGCCAGCCGACAACGGGGCGCGAACTTGCAGCCCGCGGGCAGGTCGCGCAGGCTGGGCACCACCCCGGGGATGGTTCGCAGGCGTTGTCCTCGCATGCTGCGGGATGGATGGGAGCGCAGCAGGGCTTGGGTGTAGGGATGCTTGGGCTCCTCAAAGATGGGCAAGACGTCGCCGGCCTCCACGATGTTGCCGGCGTACATGACGATCACCCGGTCGCAGATCTGGGCGATGACGCCCAGGTCGTGGGTGATGTAGAGGAGAGCGGTGTCGAAGTCATCCTTTAGCCCGCAGATCAGCTCCAGAATCTGGGCCTCCAGGGTGACGTCCAGGGCGGAGGTCGGCTCGTCGGCCACGAGCAGGCTGGCGTTGGAGAGCAGGGCCATGGCGATCATGATGCGCTGTCGCATGCCGCCGGAGAACTGGTGCGGATACTCCTTGATCCGATCCCCCGCGTCAGGGATGCCGATACGATCGAGCATCTCCACGGCGCGTGCCCGAAGAGCTTTCTCTGATCCGTCCTCTCCGTCGGGTAGATGGGCCCTCTGCGCATCGAGCATCTGCTGCTGAATGGTGAAGACGGGGTTAAGGCTGGTCATGGCGTCCTGGAAGATCATGGATAGATCTCGGCCACGATACTGGCGCATCTGTTCCAAGTTCAGCTTGGTGAGATCCTCGCCCTGAAGCAGAATCTGCCCGTCGCTGATCTCGCCGTTGGGGGGCAGGAGGCCCATCACGGCC
>CAZEQC010000130.1:0-8670 GCA_964514285.1 uncultured Anaerolineales bacterium
GTCACGCTGTTGTAGAGCAGCTCAAGGCAGCTATGGAACTCGGCGTAGACCGGTTCTACCTGGCTTTTGGGGCAGTCGAAGGTGGCCAGGGCGGCCATTTGGCCGAGATACGAGGGGCAGAGAGCGACGACGTAGCTGAGCTGCTTGACGTGGTCGATGATTGGGGCCGGGCCTGCCACGTAGCCGGTGCGCAGCCCCATCATGAAGTACGACTTCGAGAAACCGTTGAAGACGAAGGTCCGTTCCCGCATGCCGGGCAGGGCGGCGATGCTCGTCAGTCGCTGGGGATGGAAGTCCCGGTAGACCTCGTCGACGAGGACGTAGAGGTCGTGACGTCGCGCCAGATCGGCGACCACCTCCAGGGTCGGCCGGGTCCACGTCACGCCGAGGGGGTTGTTCGGGTTAGAGAAGAGGATCGCTCGCGTCCGTGGTGTGATAGCCTGGTCGAGGCGATCGGGATCGGGTTTGAAGGCGTCCTCCTCATCGAGCGGGACGAGAACGGGGCGTCCGCCACTCGCCACCGGATCGAGGTCGTAGTTAGCATAGTGGGGGCTGGGGATGAGGACCTCGTCGCCCCGACGGAGGATCGTGCGCAGCACCAGGTATAATGCCTGCTGGACACCATGCGTCACCAGGATATTGCTGTCGGGGTCGACGGTGATGGCGCACGTGTCTCGGAGGTACTGGGCGATTCTCGATCTCAATTGCGGGATTCCGTAGTAATCGGTGTAGGGGGCGTAACCCGATTCGACCGCTTCCTTCAGACGTGCCTGGACGTACGGTGGCATGGGGACATTGGGGTTGCCGGATGACAGGTCCGCCAGATCTGTCCGACCACGCGTCGCGTCGAGGATCTTCTTCCGGTCGGCGTACGGGATGCTCTCTACATCAGGGTTGATCTGAAGCTGGTCGGTCACGTCCATCTCCTCGTGGTGTCGGTCTTGGCTAGGGTTGGAAGGGCGTGCCAGGGTCTTTAGACCCAACTGTGCAGAACGTGCCCCCCGGTGACCGTGGTACGGCCCGAGAACAGATAACCGCCGACGACGGACCTGGGGGTCAAGCGCGTGTGTTCCTCAATCTCCGACGGAAACAAGTCTATGGTGGCACGGCCGCTCCAGACGTCGCCGTATTCGACGTCCTCGACGTCGAGTTGCACGAGCTCCAGGACTGACGGCGGCGCACCTGCTTCGATGTTGGGGAAGTGGCGGATGTTGTAGACGGGGAGGCCCATCGGGGCGGGCAGGTCGCCGGCCTCGATCTGCTCCTCCAGGGTTACCGTTCCTTCGATCAACCGCTCGCCGTGCGCGATGACGTATCCTTTCAACTTCGATCCCGGGTGGGGCGGATCCATATGCGGGTGCATAGGATTGTAGTCCGTCTTGTACGTCTTGCCCAGTTTCTTGGGAAACCCCATGAAGTGGCCTCGTGCCAATGTGAAGTCGTTGTCGACCCACGTGTGCAGGCAGATCTGCCCCTGCTCGCCCTGGAAGGAGCACGGGACCCAGACGACGGTCTCGGTGTACCAGGTCCGCTCGGGATTGATGAACGGCATGTCGAGTTGATTGTCCCACAACGACCACCACTTGCTGAAGGAGACGCAGACGTGGTCTGCATGGGCGCCGGGCTGGAGAGGCTGTGGAAGATAGGCCTCGATCTTCTCGGGATCCGTCCGGTAGACGATGTTGAGGAACTCTGTGGCGAAGGTCCAGGGGAGATCGCCCACCACAGAAGATGTCCCGCCGGGTGTGAGCGGGTACGAGAAACCCTTCAGGTCGCTTATGTTTGTCATAGATAGGTCTCCTTGTTGAAGTGTGTAGAGGCCTTCGGCTTGGGCCCTTCGCCGACCGTTGACGCCAGCAGCAAAACGTGCTATACTAGCCTGTATACGGCGTAACTTTCGTGCCCAAAGTGAGAAAGAGGCATAATGATAACGCCAACTTGGTCTATCAAGCGTAAGTATAGCATATCAGGGGTATCCTTGTCAAGGGGGGATCTCGGCTCGGACGGGAGCCGACGGATGGAGTGACCGCCGACCTTGTGGTAGAATGGCTACCCTAAGCAGGCGGTGGCACGTAGTGGAGCGAGGGGGATATGGAGAAGCTAGACGCTCTCGACAGTCAGATCATCGACATTCTGCAGTCGGAAGGCAGAATTCCGGTTACCCAGATCGGAGCGAGGATCGACGTTCCTCATACCACGGTCAGAGATAGGATTCGGCGGCTTGAGGAAGAGGGGGTGATCGAGCGGTACGCCGCGGTTATCAACCCGGCCAAGGTGGGGTATCTCATCTCGTGCCTCGTCCAGGTGACGATGGAGCAGAAGATGGAGCTGGAGGAGACCATCGCTGTGCTGCGTGGCATCGACGAGGTGACGGAGTTCCTGGTCTTGACAGGGGGGACGGACATCGCGGTGCGCGTCTATGCCCGCGACATCGACCACCTGCGGGACATTATCTATCGCAAGATCAAGTCGATCCCCGGTTTCATACGCTCCAATACCCAAGTTGTGCTGGCCTCCGGTGCGTCACCGATCAGTTTCCCCATGGGGCAGGATGAGAGCTAGAGGCAGTTGACGGCGAAAGCATAGGTAGAACCCCGGTCGGTGGAGCTGCTTGACAAGGGCTGAGAAGGTGATACCATGCATATAGTGGAATCCACTTCCACTATATGGAACAGATCGCTTTTTCTGCACCAGTTTCGGGGGTGTGCGCCGTGCCAGCGGTTCCTCAATTGAGATGCCTCGACCGCAACCGCTGTGACCCCCTTCATGTAGCATCCCTGGAGATCGTCCGCCATCCGGCGTGCAGGTCCGCCGTCCGGCGGCCCGTCACCCCCTCGCCGAGAGCGGCAAGTGCGTCGTCGATGGGGATCGGCGGATCGCGGATCCGCCTAGAGCGCAACTGGATGGGAGGGTGGAGTTGGTCGAGTCCGAGGCGTTGAACGCGCTCTGCCGGCTTTTTGAGCAGGGGGATCCCGAGCGCTGTTTCGCCAGCCGGGTGACCATCGTCCTTCGGGATGGCACGAGCTTCGACTCCGGCCTGGTG
Source organism: uncultured Anaerolineales bacterium (assembly GCA_964514285.1). Taxonomy (GTDB): domain Bacteria; phylum Chloroflexota; class Anaerolineae; order B4-G1; family B4-G1; genus SKLM01. The sequence continues at coordinate 3,044 of CAZEQC010000130.1, forward strand.
GAGGGGAGCGCTCACTTCCCAAACCCCGGTTGGAGCGGGGAGAGGCTGGCGGACAAGTTCCGCTGGCTGGCGCGCTACGTGCTGGACGATGAGCGGATCGACCGTCTGCTGGAGATGGCGTGGCGCTTCGAGGAGGTCTCCACCGTGCGCCAGCTGACCGATCTGGTGAGGAGCTAGCGGTTGCGCAGAGACCGGGTCTCGACGTCGGTGGCCTGCCCTTGGGCCGATCAACTTCCTATCCATTTGACGGGAGGTGTGGTCGAATGTACCATGGTGTGGAAATGGTTTCCACCAAGTGGGAGGGCTTGCGATGAGCTGGTTGGTTTGGCAGATGAGCTCTGGGAGGGCGTGATTGGCTCTTCGCTTCCACTGTGATCGGCCGCTCAAGATCGTCTCCGATGCCGAGATCCAGACGATCCACCGATCCACGTTGCGGGTCCTTGAGCAGGTGGGCGTCAGGTTTGCGGATCCGGAGACCCTGACGTTTCTCGCTGACCATGGATGCACGGTCGACCATGAGACGGAGGTCGTCTGTTTCCCTCCCGACCTGGTGGAGAGCTGCCTGCGGCAATGCCCCGGCGCGTTCAGGCTTCGCGCTCGCAACCCGGAGCACGATATCGTGTTCGACCAGGGCACGGTCCAGTTCAGCGCCTGCAGCGGTATGGCGATCCTCGACCTCGAGACGATGGAGCGGCGTCCCGGCACGTTGAGGGACGCCGAGCGGGCGGCGCGGCTCTGCGACGCCCTGGACGCCATAGCGGGGGTCAACACCGGGCTGGGGGCCATCACGGACAAGCCGGCGGAGGTCAACCTGGAGTGGCTCTACGCCACCGCGATCAGGAACAGCGAGAAGGTCACCTCGGTGGGGGTGATGGATGACAGCGAGACGTGGGGCATCAGGATGGCCCAGGTTGCCGGGGAGGAGATCATCGTCGTCCCATCCTCCAGCTCTCCCCTGGGCTGGTCCCGGGACCAGATCGTGGGTATGCGGCGTGCGCTGGCAGCGGACATGCCGGTGGGCGCGCAATCGATGGCGAGCCCCGGCACGACGGCGCCGGCGACGCTGGCCGGCACGGCGACGGTTATGAACGCTGAGGTGTTGGCCATGCTGGTGCTGGTCCAGTTGTTGAAGCCGGGCACGGGGATGATGTACAGCTGCTTCACCATCCCGATGGACATGAGAACCACCAACCTGGCGTCTGGGAGCATCGAGCTGGGCATGTTGACCGTCATCTCGGCCCAGCTGGCCAGATCCTACGGGCTGGGCAGCATGGTCTTCCTGCCGATGTCGGACTCGAAGCTCTTCGACCAGCAGGCGGGCTTCGAGAAAGGCATGCAGTGGCTGCTGGCCGGCATGGCCGGCATCAACTTGATCTGGGGAGCGGGGATGGTCGAGGGCCACGGGCTGTGGTCGAACGCCCAGCTGCTGATCGACGCCGAGATGTGCGGCATGGTCGGGCGTTACCTCGATGGCGTGGGGGTCAGCAGCGACACCGTGGCGCTTGACGTGATCGACGAGGTGGGCCACTTTCCCGGCAGCTACCTGGGCACGGACCACACCTACGCCTGGTGGCGAGGGGAGCGGTACGTGCCGCTGGTGTCGTCGAGGGAGGTCTACGAGATCTGGGCGGAGATGGGGGAGCGGGACGTCGTCGCTCGCGCGGCGGAGAAGGCGGAGGCGCTGCTGCGCGACCACGAGCCCGTCCCGCTGGAGCCGGAGGTGGATAGAGAGATCGACCGTCTGCTGCAGGCTGCGGCCAGAGAGAAGCGGAGACGAAGGAGACACTGAACAGATACCCTCTCCCCCGAGGGGAGAGGGCTAGGGTGAGGGGTATGAAGGAGACACCGCACAGAAGACACCATCGACCACATTTTCGGGTCCTCTCCGACTTCCAGCTCGAGAGGCTCTACGAGGCGACGTTGACCTGCCTGGAGCGGACGGGCGTCAACGTGCTGAACGCCGAGGCGCGCCAGCTGCTGGAGGGGGCCGGCGCTGACGTCGACGGCGTGCGGGTTCGCCTCCCGCGCGGCCTGATCGAGGAGGCGGTGCGCATGGCCCCGCGGTCCTTCCAGCTTTGGCATCGGCCGAGGGGCAACGAGAACGGCCAGGATGAGCGCGCTGCGCTGGAGGTCTGTGCCACGGAGCTGGATCGCACCAACCCCGACTGCGTCCACTTCGGGCCGGGGCTGACGAGCAGCTACTTCCTGGATTCGAAGACCGGCCGGCGGCGTCGATCCCGCCGCGGCGACCCCAAGACCACGGCGCTGCTCTGTGACGCCCTGGAGAACCTGGATTACGTGATGGGGCTGGGGCTGATCGACGACGTTTTCCCCGACCTAGCCCCGGTCTACGAGTTCGCGGAGATGATCGTGGGGACCGGGAAGCCCATCATCCCCTGGGCCTACTCGCTGCCCAACCTGATCGATATGTACCAAATCGCCCTGGCCGTGGCGGGGGACGAGGAGAGTCTACGTCAGCGCCCCTTTTTCGCGCTGTTCGTCACCTCCCAGGCCCCCCTGCAGCACACGGACGAGCGGATGGCCACCGCCCTGTGGGCCGCCGAGCGGGGCATCCCCGTCGTCTACCTGGGCGGCGGCAGCGCCGGATCCACGGCCCCGGTGACGGGGGCGGGGGCCCTGGTGGTCTCCCTGGCCGCCACGCTGAGCGGGCTTTCGGCCATCCAGCTCAAGAGCCCGGGCGCGCCGGTCTGCATCGGCGGGGTGCCCAGCGCCATGGATCTGCGCACGGCCCGACCGTCCTACGGCGGCCCGGAGATGAGCCTCTACAGCGCGGCGTTCTCCGAGCTGTCGCGGTATCTGCGGCTGCCCTTTATGGGCACGGCCGGCGCGTCGGAGTCGAAGATGCTGGACATGCAGGCGGCCATCGAGTGCACCGTGCAGGTGCTCCTCTCTGGTCTGAGCAGCACCACGCTGGTCCACGACGCCGGGTTCCTGGACTGCGCGGACATCGGCTCGCTGGAGATGCTGGTGGTGACCGATGAGATCATCGCCATGGCGAGGCGCGTTATGCGAGGCATTGAGGTCAGCGAGGAGACGCTGATGCTGGATCTGATCGACGAGGTGGGGCCGGGTGGCCACTTCATCGCCACCCGGGAGACGGCTCAACGCTGCCGGCAGGAGATCTGGATGCCGAAGCTGATGGACCGGGAGCCCTGGGAGGCCTGGGCCGCCAGCGGCTGTCCGACGATGCTGGATCGGGTCCACGAGCGTGTGCGCTCGATCCTCGCCACGCACCAGCCCCCGCCCCTGCCGCCGGGGGTGGCGGACGAGATCGAGGCCATCCTCCAGGCGGCGGAGGCGAGAGAGGCCGTGGCTTGATGGTTGGGAACCGCTGAAGCGGTTACGACGAGGGCGAGCTGTCGTGAGGGCTTTAGCCCTTGGTGTGGAGGTCTATGGAGCTTACGTTTGTAGTCAATGACGACCAGGTCACGGTCGACGTCGACCCGACGCGACCGCTGCTCGACGTGCTGCGCCAGGACCTGGGTCTGACCGGGACCAAGCAGGGCTGCGACCACGAGGGTGAGTGCGGCGCCTGCACGGTGTTGTTGGACGGGAGGCCAGTCCGCTCTTGCCTGACGCCGGTGGGGAAGGTGGTTGGGCGCCAGGTGGTGACGGTGGAGGGATTGGGGGAGCCCGGTGATCTCCATCCTCTCCAGGAGGCCTTCATCGAGGTCGGCGCCGTCCAGTGCGGCTACTGCACGCCGGGCATGCTGATGGCGGCGAAGGCTCTTCTGGACCAAGAACAGAACCCATCCCCGGAGCAGATCGTCGAGGCGCTGGCGGGCAACCTCTGCCGCTGCACCGGCTACAAGCGCATCGTGGAGGCGGTGCAGCGGGCCGCGGAGAGGATGCGGGCCGCTGGGAGGATGCGGGCCGCTGGGAGGATGCGGGCCGCGGAGAGGATGCGGGCCGCCGGCGAAAGACCTCCGAGGTCTTCAGAGACATCGGAGGTCTCGGGAGCCTCTGAGCGTCCCATCATCGGCGGCGATGCGATCCGCGTCGACTCGGTGGGGAAGGTGACGGGGGAGACGACGTACGTCGAGGACATCCGTATGCCGGATATGCTCTACGGCCACGTGCTGCGCAGCCCTCACCATCACGCCCGCCTGACCGGGCTGGACGTCGACCCGGCGTTGGCGCTGGAGGAGGTGGTGGCGGTCATCACCGCCGCCGATATCCCCGGGGAGAACGGCCTGGGCGACTACAGCCGAGACGAGCCCGTCCTGGTGCCGGTGGGGGAGACGGTGAAGATGCGCGGCGCGCCGGTGGCGCTGGTGGTGGCGGCCTCGCCCGAGGGGGCGCAGGCCGGGGCGGAGGCCATTGAAGCCGCATACCAGCCGCTGCCGCACACGTTCGAGCTGGAGGAGGCCCTGGCGGAGGACGGACCTTCCATCTACGAGGGGGGCAACGTCCTGACCTCCAAGTCGGAGGTGCACGGCGACCTGGAGGCGGTCTTCGAGCGTTCCGACGTGGTGTTGGAGACGACCTACCGCACGGCCTGGCAGGAGCACGCCGCGCTGGAGCGGGAGGCGCTGCTGGGCTATCTGGACGACGAGGGCCGGATCACGGTGGTGGGCGGGACCCACGAGCCCCATTGGCAGCAGGGTTACATCGCGGCGGCGCTGGACGTCGACCCCGGCGAGGTGCGGGTGATCATGCCGCCCACCGGGGGTTCTTTCGGCGGTAAGCAGGATCCCTGGCCCTTCGTGGCCACGGCCCTGATGGTCCACGCGACGGGGCGACCGGTGCGTCTGGCCTACTCGCGGCGCGAGTCCTTCGAGGCCTCGCCCAAGCGACATCCCTACCGGGTGCGCTACCGGATCGGCGCGACGGACGACGGGCGGCTGAGCGGCATCCACGTCCGCGTCGACGCCAACACCGGGGGCTACGACGGCCACGGACAGTACATCGCCGACTACGCTATGACGGCCAGCGGGGGGCCGTATCGCTACCGGGCCGTGGACGCCCATGCCCAGAGCGTCTACACCAACGGGCCCAAAGCGGGGCAGTTCCGGGGCTTCGGCTCGCCGCAGTCGATCTTCGCCCTGGAGTGCGCGCTGGACGAGATGGCTCAGCAGTTGGATCAGGATCCCCTCGAGTTCCGGCTGAAGAACGCCATTGAGCAGTCGTCGACCTCCTTCTTGGGCTATCCGGTGGCGGAGTCATTGGGATATGAGGAGGTGTTGGAGACCATCCGACCCCGCTACCGCGCCTTCCAGGAGGCCGTCGCCGCCTTCAACGCCCGTGAGCATAGCGGCGGCCTGCGCAAAGCGGTCGGCTTCTCCGGGATGTGGTACCGCTTTGGGAAGTCGGGCTCGCTGCGCATCGAGGCCCACGCTGAGCTGGCCCGGGATGGCCACGTCATCGTCTATTGCTCGGCCCCCGACTACGGGCAGGGCACGAACACCGCCATGGAGCAGATGGCGGCCGAGACGCTGGGCGTCCCCCGCGACCGGGTCGAGGTGATCAACGCCGACACGGCCCAGACGCCCGACAGCGGCATCCAGGGGGCCTCGCGGGCCACGTACTTCGTGGGCGGCGCCGTCTGTCGGGCGGTGGAGGTGCTCCGACGCGAGGTCCTGGGCATGGCGGCCGAGATGCTCGAC
>CAZEQC010000130.1:8680-9355 GCA_964514285.1 uncultured Anaerolineales bacterium
ATGCTCGACTGCCCGCCGGCCAGCTTGTTGCTGGTGGAGGACCGGGTCATCTGCCCCCGAGAGGAGGCTGCTGGACCCGCCGCCGATGATCGTGCCATTCTCCTGGCGGACGTGGCGGCCGAGTTCGACCGCATCGGCAAGCGGCGCAAGGTGCCGGGGGTCTTCGACCTCTCCCCCTTCTTTCCGGAGGAGACGAAGCCGGAGTACGTGCCCCTGTTCGTCACCGGTGCCCACGCGGCCCAGCTGGCGGTGGATCTGCGCACCGGCGAGGTGACGGTGGAGCGGGTGGCGGCGGCCCACGACGTGGGGCGGGTCATCAACCCCATCGATGCCCGGGGACAGATCGAGGGCGCGGTGGTGATGGGCCTGGGCACGGCGTTGATGGAGACCTTCATCCCGGGCCAGAGCGAGGGCTTCGGCGATTACTACCTGCCCACCGCCATGTCGATGCCCGAGATCGAGGTGATGCTGGTCGAGGTCCCCAGCTTTGAGGGGCCCTTTGGGGCCAAGGGGCTGGGCGAGGCGGCGATCCTGCCGGCGGCCCCCTCCATCATCAACGGCATCTCCAGGGCCATCGGCGCCCGGGTGCGGCAGCTGCCGGCGACCCCGGAGCGCGTGCGCGAGGCGGCGATAGAGCGATAAAGCGATGAAGCGAAGGAGCGAATGGAGCAGTTG
>CAZEQC010000131.1:0-9349 GCA_964514285.1 uncultured Anaerolineales bacterium
AGCCCTCTCCCTGGGGGAGAGGGGATGGAGGCGAGCGGGTTCCTCTCCCCCGGGGGAGAGGTTAGGTGAGGGGGGCGTTGGGAGAGGCCTCTTTGATAAGGAGACTAGAGTATGATTGAACAGACGCAAGCTTTTCCACGCATGACCATGCTGAGCGACGAACAATGCCGCACCATTCACACAGCATCCCTGGAGATCCTGCGACGCACCGGGGTGCGGGTCTACCACGACGAGGCTTTGAAGCTGCTACGAGACGCCGACGCCCTGGTGAGCGATGAGAATCTGGTGCGCTTCCCGGCCGGGCTGGTGGAGTGGGCCGTCGAACAGGCGCCGTCCCGCATCGGCCTCTGCCGCCGCGGCAGCGACGAGGTAGCGGCCCCCCTGGAGGGGCGCCAGGTGGCCTTCGGCCCCGGCTCCGACTGCCTCAACTACCTGGATCCGCGCACGGGGGAGCGCCGCAAGTTCACCGCCCAGGACGTGATCGACTGCATCCACCTGGTGGACGCGCTGCCCGAGATGGACTTCTGCATGTCGATGGGCATCCCGGCCGATCTGGAGACCGACAACGCCTACCGCTGGCAGTTCGCGAAGATGGTGGAGCACACCACCAAGCCCATCGTCTTCGTCTGCGACGATCGGGCCGACTGTGAGGCGATCGCGGCCATGGCGGCTGCCCCGGCCGGGGGGATGGACGCCCTGCGCCTCAGCCCTACGCTGCTGCTCTATTCCGAGCCCTCGACGCCGCTGAAGCACTCCGAGACGGCGACGGGGAAGCTGCTCACTATGGCGGAGCAGGCGCTGCCCATCGTCCACTCCCCGGCGCCCATGATGGGAGGCACGGCGCCGGTCACCATGGCCGGCGGGCTGGCGCTGGGCAACGCCGAGGTGCTCTCCAGCCTGGTGATGCACCAGCTCAAGCGGCCCGGCGCGCCCTTCGTCTACGGCAGCGGGCTCCATCACCTGGATATGCGGAGCACCATCAGCGTCTACAGCGCGCCTGAGTTCGAGCTGGCCCGGGTGGCCGTGGCGGAGATGGGACGGTTCTACGGCATGCCCACCTGGGGTTATGCCGGGCATTCGGACAGCTGCACTATGGACGAGCAGGCGGCGGCCGACGCCGCGTTCTCGGTGCTGGCGTCGCTGCTGGCGGGCTCGAACCTGGTGCACGACGTCGGCTATCTGGAGGCGGGCCTGACGACGTCGCCGGAGATGATCGTCTTCACCGCGGAGATGATCGAGATGCTGCACGCCTTCATGGACGGCGTCGTGCTGGACGCCGAGTCCATGGCCCTCGACGTGATCCACAGCGTGGGGCCGGGTGGGGAGTTCATCTCCACCGATCACACTATGGAGCATTTCCGTGACTTCTGGGAGCCGACCCTGTTCAACCGCCAGCGGGTGAGCGATTGGGTGGAGGCTGGCAGCAGGCGCCTGGGGGAGCGCCTGCGGGAGAGGACGGTGGCCCTTCTGGACGAGCACGAGCCGGAGCCGCTCCCGGACCAGGCGCGGCAGGCGATCCAGGACATTCTGGACGGCGGGAGCTAGCGGAAGCGTCATGTCTGTTTCCACATCGGTGAAGACGGTCGACCGGCTGGTGCGCATCATCGACAGCTTCTCGTCGTCTCGGCTCTCGTGGACGCTGACGGAGCTGAGCGAGCACCTGAACCTGCCCAAGAGCACGCTGCACCGTTTCTTGTGCAGCCTGGAGGCTCACGGCATCCTGCGTCAGGACGATGAGAGCAAGCGGTGGCACCTGGGGTACCGTCTCTTCGTCTGGGGGAACCTGGCCGAGCGGAGCACCGCCCTGCGCGACGTGGCGCGGCCCGTCATGCGCGATCTGACGGCGCAGACGGGCGAGACGGCGCTCCTGACTGTTTACCACGCCCAGGAGGTCGTCTGTGTGGAGAAGGTGGAGTCATCTCATTCGGTGCGCTTGGCCCTGGACGTGGGCTCGCGGCGCCCGCCGCACGCCGGGGCCTCGTCCAAGGTGCTGATGGCCTATCTTCCCGACGAGGAGGTGGAGCGGGTTATTGAGGAGCAGGGGCTGGCGAAGCTTTGTGCCAACACCATCACCGAGCGGGGCGAGCTGCACGCTGAGCTGGCCCACATTCGCCAGTGTCAGTACGCCCAGAGCGTGGAGGAGACCGACGTGGGCGCCTGGGGTGTGGCCACACCGATTCGCGACTGGGAGGGCGAGGTGGTGGCTGCCGTCGGTGTGGCCGGTCCGAGCTCGCGCTTCGGGGAGGAGGTGGCTCAGCATTACGTGAGGTGTTGCGAGAAGGCGGCCCGGCGGATCTCGTCGGCGCTCTTTGCCCGGGTCTGATGGCGGTGTGGCTGACAGGCAGGCTCTAGCCGGCTTGGGCGGTGTCTGCCCGGAATCCGGCGGCGATGGAGAGGATCTGGGACTGGAGGTGGGGGCGTGCTTCGCACGCGGCGGATTACGAATCCGCCGGGAGCGGTGGAATAGCCTCAGGCTGGCACTGCTCGCGCTCGCTCCGGATTCGCAATCCGGGGGCTGGTGGATTGCGGGGAGGGGCCGCCTAGTTCTTCAGGAGCAGCTCGAACAGGGCTTGGTCAACGTGGGAAGCATTGACTTGAGCATAAGATTGAGAGGAGGTACAGACGGTGATCGACTTTGAGGGTATGGACATCTTAAGTGGCAGGCAGTTCACGCGTGAGGGCCTGGATCAGATCCTGGACGCCGCGGGTGAGATGGACCAGCGACTCCAGAAGGAGGGCTCGCTGAAGCTGCTCGACGGCTACGTGATGGGATCGCTCTTCTTCGAGCCCAGCACGCGCACGCGTCTCTCCTTCGAGACGGCGATGCACCGGCTGGGGGGGGACGTGGTGGGATTCGCGCAGGCGGGCACCTCATCGGTCGCCAAGGGGGAGTCGCTCAACGACACCATCCGCACCGTGAACCAGTACGTGGATGTGATCGTGATGCGGCACCCGGAGATTGGCTCGGCCAAGCAGGCGGCGGGCGTCTCCACGGTGCCGGTGCTCAACGGCGGCGACGGCGCGGGGCAGCACCCCACGCAGGCGCTGCTCGACCTGTTCACCATCCATCAGGAGCGGGGTGGCGTGGACGGTAGCACCATCGCCCTGTGCGGCGATCTGAAGAACGGACGCACGGTGCACGCCGGCGTCGAGCTCTACAAGCACTACGACTGCCCGCTGATCTTCGTCGCGCCGGAGGCGCTGCGCATGCCGCCGGCCATCACCGAGCGGCTTCGCCAGCACGGCGTCGGGGTGAAGGAGACGGCGGACCTGGCGTCGGGGCTGGAGGAGGCGGACGTCCTCTATATGACGCGCATTCAGAAGGAGCGCTTCGAGGATCCCGCCGAGTATGAGCGCCTGAAGGGTAGCTACGTCCTCACCCGCGAGATGGTGGAGCGGGTCAACCCCGAGGTGACGATCATGCATCCGCTGCCCCGGGTGAACGAGATCACGACCGACGTGGACGATCTCCCCGGCGCGGCCTACTTCCGCGAGGCGCGGAACGGCGTACCGGTGCGCATGGCGCTCCTGGCGCTGGTGCTGGGTGCGAAAGGCCTACACTGAGCGACACAGAGCAGGCCCAGAGATGCAGAGATACGGAGAGAGAAAAACGGGCGGTAGGCTGAAAGATGGCGTGCGCCGCTTCATCTTATGGCAGTTCTCTGTGCAGCTTTGTGTCTTCTCTGAGTATCTCTGTGTAACGCCGTACAGGTGAAGGAGTACCCTTATGGATCAACAGACCTTTGACGTTCTAGGACGGGAATCGCGACGCAAGAGCGGGGTGGCTCGCGTGACGGGCCGGGAGGCCTACTCGGTCGACGTCACCGTGCCCCGCATGCTGCACGGGCGAGTGCTGGTCAGCCCCTATGCCCACGCGCGCATCAAGGGGATCGACCCCAGCGAGGCCGAGGCCATGGGGGCCGTGGTGATCACCTTCGACGACATCCCCAAGGTGCGCTACAACGAACGGATCATCACCACGCCGCCCGTGCTGCACAAGGACTTCTACGTGCTGGCGGACAAGGTCCGCTACCGCGGGGAGGCGGTGGCCGCCGTGGCGGCGGAGACGGAGGAGCTGGCGGAGAAGGCCGTGCGCGCCATCGAGGTCGAGTACGAACCGCTGCCCGCATACACCGACGCCGAGGAGGCGATGGCCGAGGGCGCCGAGCCGATCTACGACTCGGTGCTCTGGGGCGGCGAGCCGTTCAAGATCGAGAACAACGTGGCCTGTGAGCGGGACATCGAGGAGGGCGACGTTGACGCAGCCTTCGCCGAGGCGGACGTGGTCGTTCAGGGCTCGTTCGAGTCTCCCAAGATCTACCACGCACAGATGGAGCCCAAGACCGCCCTCTGCGCTCCCGAGGCCGACGGAGGGCTGACGGTCTGGTGCACCACGCAGTCGATCCATAACGTGCGCATTGTGCTGGGCCAGATCTTCGACATTCCCCTGAGCAAGATCAACGTCAAACGCGTGCCCATCGGCGGCACCTTCGGATCCAGCATCCAGATGAATCCGCCGATTCCCATCGCGGCCGCGCTGGCTCTCAAGGCCCGGCAGCCGGTCAAGGTCTCTATGACGCGCGAGGAGGACGCCCACGACCACACCCGCTACGGCACCAAGATCGACCTCCAGCTGGCGGCGAAGGAGGACGGCACCATCCTCGGGGCGAAGATGGACCTGATCGCCGACACGGGCGCGCACAACATTCAGCCCTACTCCTTCCTCGGCGTCTGCGCCGGCTGGTTGGTCTCGCTCTACAGGACGCCGGCCGTCCGCTACAGGGGCACGGCGGTCTACACCAACAAGACCCCCTCCTGCGCCATGCGGGGCTTCGGCAGCCCCCAGGTCACCTTCGCGGTGGAGTCGCTGATCGACGACCTGGCTCACGAGCTGGGCATCGACCCGGTGCAGCTGCGGCTGGACAACTACGTGGGCATGGACGACACCTTCTGGGGGCAGGGCCCTCTGGTGCGGTCGATCGTCCGCAGCGACGGGGTCCCGGAGCTGTTGGAGCGGGGCCGGGAGGCCATCGGCTGGGAGCGGCGAGGGCCCAGCGGGGCCCAGGAGGGGCGCTATCGACGCGGCATTGGGATGGCGCGCGGTTTTCACACCTCCAGCGCCGGCGCGCCGCAGCCGGGGGACGTGATCGACTTCTCCGGGGCGATGGTGAAGATCAACACCGACGGCTCCGTGGACGTGGTCACGGCCCTGATGGACCACGGCGCGGGCACCCACGAGGCGGTGGCCAAGCTGGTCGCCGAGGCCTTATCGGTGCCGCTGGAGAAGGTCGATCTAGCGCCGGCCGAGACGCGCTCGACGGTCTACGACGTCTGCACCCACGCCACGCGCGGGGTCTACGCCGGCGGCGGCGCCGCGGTGAAGGCGGCCGAGGCGGTGCGGGAGGAGGTTATCGAGACCGCGGCGCAGTTTATGACGGTGATGCCGGACGCCCTGACCCTCCGGCTCGATCCGGAGCAGGGGCAGAGCGTGATCTACGCCCCGTCGATCCCGGATCGAACCATGACGCTGGCCGAGCTGGCCACCCGCTGCTGGTCCGAGAGCCGCAAGACCCTGGCGGCGGTGGAGAGCTACCGGGCGACGAACTGCCCCCCGGCCTACGTGACGGTGTTCCTGGAGCTGGAGATCGACACCTGGACCGGTCAGGTGGAGACGAAGCGGGCCGTGATGGGCAGCGACTGCGGCACCGTGATCAACCCGCAGTTGGCGGCCGGACAGCTGGAGGGTGGCCTCTCCATGGGGGCCGGCTACGCGCTCTATGAGGACGCGCGATGGGATGACGACGGTCACCTTCTCTCCGGGGGGTATTGGATCGACGCTAAGACGCCGTCGATCGGCGAGGCGCCCTATCTGGAGGACTTGGAGATCCACTTCGCCGAGACCTATGAGCCGACCGGCCCCTTTGGGGCCAAGGGGATCGGCGAGGCGGCCACCAACCCGGTGGCGGCGGCCTACGCCAACGCCATCTACAACGCCATCGGCGTCCGCTTCTACGATCTTCCCATCACGCCGGAGAAGATTCTGGAGCAAATCAGCGATCAAGCGAATGAGCGAGGTCAGGAATGAGTGAGGTAGCTAACGATGCGAGGGAGCACGCCCACGACATGACGAACTCGCACCTTCTGGTGCAGACGTTCGACTACCACGAGCCGGCCACGTTGGAGGAGGCGGTGACGCTCCTGGCCGATCAGGACGGGCGGGCCGCGGTGCTGGCCGGCGGCACCTGGTTGTTGGTGCAGATGAAGATGGAACAGCTGGCGCCGGAGAGCCTGGTCAACGTCCAGAACCTGCGGATCCTCAACGGGACAACGTCCCACGGGCGCGGGCTGGACGTCGGGGCCATGACGACGATCTGGGACCTGCGCGACGCTCGGGCCGGGGGCCCTGGGGGCCTCGTGCAGGCCGACTACACGGCGCTGGCCGACGCCTGCGCTGCCTTCGGATCGACCCAGATTCAGCTGACGGGCACCGTCGGCGGGAACGTGTGCAACGGCTCGCCGGCCTCGGACACGGTCCCGGCGCTGATGGTGCTGGGCGCGGAGGTAGTGCTGGTCGGACCCGACGGCGAGCGGATCGTCCCCCTGGAGGATTTCCTGACGGGGCCGGGCGAGACGGCCATCGAGCCGGGGGAGCTGCTGACCACGGTCCGGCTGCCCAAGCCGGCCCCCGGTGCCGGGAGCGCCTTTGTGAAGCTATCCCGCGTGCGGGCCGACCTGGCCAAGGCCAGCGCGGCGGCGATGATCGTGCGGGACGGCGACGAGATCATCGACTGCCGCCTCGCCTTCGGCGCCGTGGGGCCGACAGTGCTGCGGGCTCCCGCAGCAGAGGAGGTGTTGGTCGGCGAGGCCTTCAGCTCCGATCTGGCCCTGGCGGCCGGGCGTGCGGCCTCGGAGCAGGTCTCCCCCATCGACGACGTGCGCTCCAGCGCGGTGTATCGGCGCCAGGTGGTCAAGGCGCTGGCGCACGACGCGCTGCAGGTGGCCTGGGAGCGGGCTGGCCATACTTCCCCCTCACGGCCCAACGCCGTTGGGCTTGGCCTCTCCCCCGAGGGAGAGGGACTGACTGGAGGGTCTCCCCCCCTCTCATCTGAGGGGGAGGGATTCCGACCGGTTCACCTGGACGCCGACGCGTGGAAGACCATCGCGCTGACGGTGAACGGCGTGGAGCGCCGTCTCCACGTCAAGCCGAACGACCTACTGATCAACGTGCTGCGCGATCGGCTGAACCTGACCGGGACGAAGTACGGCTGTGGCATCGGCGAGTGTGGCGCCTGTACCGTCCATCTGGACGGCGTGCCCACGCTCTCCTGCCTGACCCTGGCCGTGGCGGCCGAAGGGTGCGAGGTGACGACGGTCGAGGGCCTGGAGCGGCCGGACGGCGAGCTCGACCCACTGCAGGAGGCCTTCATCGAGAACGATGCCTTCCAGTGTGGCTACTGCACGCCCGGCATGCTGATGATGACCAAACGGCTGTTGGCCCAGAACCCGGACCCTGACGAGGACGAGATACGGGATTTCCTGAAGGGGAACCGCTGCCGCTGCACCGGTTTCGCGTCCATCGTGCGCGCGGTGCAGAGTTGCGTGGCGGACAGTAATCAGTGAACAGGAAGCAGTAAGCGGTATCCAGTTATTGGTAGACAGTCGACTTCAGCAACTGATGACTGATCACTGATGACTGAAACACGAGGAGGTGCACATGTTGCCGCAATTTGAATTGCTGATGCCGGAGACGCTGCCGGAGGCGCTGGAGATGCTGGCCAGTGGGGCGCCCGACGCCCGACCCCTGGCGGGCGGGACGAACCTGATCCCCGATATGCGAGCGGGGACGCACCGGCCGGGGACGGTGGTCAACGTCGAGAGTCTGAACGGACTGCAGGGCATACGACGGGAGAACGGGCACGTCGTCGTGGGCAGCGGGGTGACCATCGCCGAGCTGCTGAGCGATGAGGTGATTGCGGAGCACGGCCGGGTGCTGAGCGAGGCCGCCCGGGTCTTCGCCAACCCCCTGGTCCGCAACCGGGCCACGGTGGGGGGCAACCTGGGGAACGCGTCGCCCGCCGCCGACACGGCGCCGCCGCTCCTGGCGTTGGGCGCCGAGGTGGAGCTGGCGACGAGCGACGGCTCGCGCTGGGTCCCGCTGAGGGACTTCTTCGTCCACGTCTGCGACACCGTGTGCGGGCCGACGGAGCTGATCACGGCCCTCCGCTGGCCGGTGCCCTCGTCGCGGAGCTTGGGCAGCTTCCGCAAGCTGTCGCTGCGCAAGTCGATGGCCATCTCCGTGGTCAGCGCCGCAGGACAGATCACGCTGGACGAGGAGGGGCGCTGCGAGGACGTGCGGATCGCCCTGGGCGCGGTGGCGCCCACGCCGGTGCGTGCCTATGAGGCCGAGGAGGTTCTCCGCGGTCAACGGATGGACCCGGACCTGATCGACGAGGTCACGCCGGTGGCCTGCGGAGCCGCCAGCTGCATCGACGACGTGCGGAGCTCGGCCGCGTACCGCGAGCGGGTGACGGGCGTGCTGGTGCGGCGGCTGCTGAGGGACCTAACGGCAGGAAGTAGGGAGTAAGGAGTACGGGGGAAGGCGAGGTATGGGGCAGATTCAGAGCTTTCGGCAGTTGGAGGTTTGGAAGGAGGCGCATGAGCTGGTGCTGATGGTTTATGCGGTGACCAAAGCATTTCCTGGAGACGAGCGGTTTGGGTTGACGTCCCAGATGCGTCGTGCTGCCGTCTCCGTTCCTGCCAACATTGTGGAGGGCTTCAAGCGACACTCCCTAACCCATACTACCTAATCCATGCTCTCTAATCCACACTTCCTACTCCCACACAAAGGAGGTACACGATGCAACAGAAGACCATAACACTAACCATCAACGGATGCCAGCACGAGGTCGCCGTCCGGCCCAACGTGACGCTGCTCCAGCTGCTCCGTCAGCTGGGCTACACCGACGTCAAGAACGGCTGTGCGAAGGGCGACTGCGGCGCTTGCGCCGTGCTGTTGAACGGCGAGGCGATCAACAGCTGCCTCGTCCTGGCCTGGCAGGCCGACGGGGCGGAGGTCGTCACCAACGCCGGGCTGGGGACGCTGGAGGATCCGCACCCGCTGCAGGAGGCCTTCGCCGACGCCGGCGCGGCGCAGTGCGGCTACTGCACGCCGGGCATGATCGTCTCGGCCAAGGCGCTGCTGGATCGAAACCCGGATCCCAGCGAGGAGGAGATCCGCGAGGCCATTGCCGGGAATCTCTGTCGCTGCACCGGGTACGCGCAGATCGTCGAGGCAGTGCAGATGGCTAGTGAGCGAATCAGCGAGAAAGCGACAAGGCGAGTCAGCGAC
>CAZEQC010000132.1:0-3215 GCA_964514285.1 uncultured Anaerolineales bacterium
GTGGTGTCAGCCGACGGTTTCAACCGTTGGCTCCGCGGAAGCAGCCGTAGTACACAATGGCGGAAGTACTGGGGAAGGATTTCCGCCGAGATGTAGTAGGAATAATTGACCGACTGGTCAGTTCACAGGATACCGAACGATGGGACGGTTATCAAGGGGCAGTTTCCGTTTTTCGAGATCGCGGGGCGGGGATGGACACACCGCGCACCCGGCCCCGGTTTGTGCGCCCGGAACCGTCAGGCTATAATCAGCCTCACCGGCAGCCCACCGCAGGAGCGCAGGGCCGAGGCTCCTGCCTCGCCCGTGGCGGAAGCGGCCGCACGGGCGCCAGCGCCCAGCAGCGTTGGCGGCGATGAG
The DNA here is from genome assembly GCA_964514285.1 of uncultured Anaerolineales bacterium. Classification (GTDB taxonomy): domain Bacteria; phylum Chloroflexota; class Anaerolineae; order B4-G1; family B4-G1; genus SKLM01. The sequence goes on from CAZEQC010000132.1 coordinate 358, forward strand.
CCACTCCCGAGCGTGCTGGCCCAAAAAGGGGCGGTGGGAAGCGTCGCGTGACGTCGGTCACAATCAACGATAGGAAAAGGAGAAAAAGGACGATGAAGGCACACGAGGTCGACTACAAGGTCTTTGGCGACGATCTCCAGTTCGTGGAGATCGAATTGGACCCCGGCGAGACCGTGATCGCGGAGGCCGGGACGATGATGTACATGGACGACCAGATCGGCTACGACACCAAGATGGGCGACGGCTCCAAGCCGAAGCCCAGCTTCCTGGACGCCGTGGTGAGCGCCGGGAAGCGGGCTATCACGGGCGAGTCGCTCTTCATGACCCACTTCACCAGCACCGCGCCCGGCGGCAAGCAGCACGTCGCCTTCGGGGCCCCCTACCCGGGCAAGATCATCGACATCGACCTGGAAGACACCAACGGCGAGCTGATCTGCCAGAAGAACGCCTTCCTCTGCGCCGCCCGGGGCACCGAGCTGAGCATCGCCTTCAACAAGAGGATCGGGGCCGGCCTCTTCGGCGGCGAGGGCTTCATCCTCCAGCGGCTGCGGGGCGACGGCATGGTCTTCGTCCACGCCGGCGGCTCCATCGTGGAGAAGCGTCTCAACAACGGCCGGATCAAGGTCGACACCGGCTGCATCGTGGCCTTCGAGCCCTCCATCGACTACGACATCGAGCGGGCCGGCAACCTGAAATCGATGCTCTTCGGCGGCGAGGGCATCTTCCTGGCCACCCTGCAGGGGACGGGCCGGGTCTGGCTCCAGTCGCTCCCCTTCTCCCGCTTGGCCGACCGCATCCTCAAGTTCGCCCCCCGCGAGGGCGGCAAGGACATGGGCGAGGGCTCCGTTATCGACGGCGCCGTCAGGTTCCTGCAGCAATAGCGCGCGTCCGAACGAGAGCGTCTGCCCGCCCCCCGAGGCAGACGCTCCACATCCCTGCATCCTGCGACGACACCTCGACGCACCCCACGCCAACGGTTCAGACCGTCGGCCGACACCACGAAGGGCGTCGAAACGCACGGAAATCCCACGGCCGGACCACCGAACCTGTTTCAACAGGTTTCCCGTAACAGCCGTCGGATTCATCCGACCGGCTGCTTCCGACCGCCCGCTTCCGACCGGCTGTTGCCCTCTCCAGCGGCCGGGTGTATAATGGTCGTAGACGAGAGCCTCGTCAAAAAACCGACCCTGCGACCCCGGATCCCGCGTTGACAGGCAGACCGTCGGCAGCGCCTTGCACGCTGGCACTTACCGTTGCTTACCCCTATCAAACCAGGAGGACGCGCTGTGGTAAAGAGACGTTCGCTGGCGATCGTAGCACTCGTGGCTGTGGCGATGCTGGCCTGCAGCCTGACCGGGAGCCCGGCCGAGGAGGAGACGGCCGAGGCCACGCAGCCGGCCACCGCAGAGCCGCCGGCCGAGACGGCCACCTCTCCACCGGAGCCTGACGAGAAGCATGACGAGGAGACCGAGACCCTCTTCCGCGCCGCCGACGACATGGCGATGGTCTACGTCCCGGCCGGCGAGTTCCTGATGGGCGACGACAGCGCCCCCGCTCCCACGGAGCGGCCGGAGCACGCCGTCCACCTGGACGGCTACTGGATCGACCGTCTGGAGGTGAGCAACGCCCAATACCGTCTCTGCGTGGCGGCCGGGGCCTGCCCGGAGCCGACCTCCTGGAACGACGTCAACTTCAACGCCGACCGGCAGCCGGCCATCGTGCGCTGGGAGGAGGCCGACGCCTACTGCGCCTGGGCCGGCGGCCGGCTGCCCACCGAGGCGGAGTGGGAGAAGGCCGCCCGGGGGACGGACGGGCGGACCTGGCCCTGGGGAGACACGTTCGAGGACCATCGAGCCAACCTGAGCGGCGAGGCGGATGGCTACGGCTTCACCGCGCCCGTGGGCAGCTTCCCCGACGACGTGAGCCCCTACGGCCTGCTGGACGTGGCCGGAAACGCCGCCGAATGGGCCTCGGACTGGTGGGACGAGGACTACTACGCCAGCTCCCCCGCGCGAAACCCCACCGGACCGGCCAGCGGGGAGCTGCGGGTCCACCGGGCCCCCATCGCGCACGCCGGCGGCGGACCGGCCAAGTGCCGCTGCACCGTGCGCTACGCGGCCCATCCCCACGAGACCTTTGGCTTTCGCTGTGCCTCCACCACGCCCCCCATCGAGGAGGCGGAGCCCTCCTCGTCCGGCGACGCCCCGGAGGAGGGCGTCGAGGGTGGTTAGGGGAGCGCAGCCGGCGACACAGGGGGGACGAATTTGTCAGCCTCGTCCTTTGCGCCATGGCGGCCCTCGTCGCCTACGGGCGCTGGGCCCTGAAACCGTTCTGAAGCAGCTGAACAACCTGGAGGTATGGTCCCAATGACCAAGATCGTCGTCTCTCTCTTTGGCGTCTTCATCGTCTTGCACGGCCTGGTCCATCTGCTATACGTCGCCCAGAGCCAGAGGCTGTTCGAGCTCCAGCCGGACATGGACTGGCCGGCCGGTTCGTGGGCCCTCTCCGGGCCGCTGGGCGAAGGTGTCACGCGGCTCGTGGCCAGCCTCGCCTTCGGGGCGGTCGCCGCGGCCCTGGTGGCCGGCGGCGCGGGCCTCCTCCTGCGCACGGCGTGGTGGCGCCCGCCGGTGGTGGGCGCGTCGGCGCTCTCGGCGGTCGTGATCCTCCTCCTGTGGGACGGGACGCTGCAGAGCCTGGACGATCAGGGCATCGTGGGCCTGCTCATCGACGGCGCCCTGCTGATCGCAGTCCTCGTCCTCCGGTGGCCCAACATCTGAGGGCGGAGAGCGTCCGGCCTTTGAGGCGCCTCGCATCGAAAACCCTTGGCTCCACTGAAAGAACCAACGGCAGACCCTAAG
>CAZEQC010000132.1:3315-9259 GCA_964514285.1 uncultured Anaerolineales bacterium
TAGGGTCTCGGCGACCCATGACCTGTGCTCAATGAAGCCAAACCCGGGTCTCCCGCCTCGCATCGAAAACCCTTGGCTCCACTGAAAGAACCAACGGCAGACCCTAAGGGTTTCAGATAATCCAGTTACGACTCAATACTTCTCGATGCCATACGTGCTTCGAACAAGGAGATGAAGCCTTGCATTAAAAACCCTTAGGGTCTCGGCGACCCATGACCTGTGCTCAATGAAGCCAAACCCGGGTCTCCCGAGACCCGTCGACGGACCAAGGAGGAGGCATGCAAATAGTGACGGACAGCGGGACAGACGTGGGATTGTCCCAAGAGCAGCTCGACGACCTGGGGATTCACGTCATCCCCCTCGTCGTGACCCTCGAGGGCAGAAGCTACCGCGAGGGCCTGGACATCGGACCGGAGACGTTCTACCCTCTGCTGGAGGCGGCGAATGAGCTCCCCACCACGTCGCAGCCGTCGGCGGGCGACTTCGCCACCGCCTACCGGCGCATCGCAGCAGGGGACCCGGACATCCTCTCCATCCACATGTCCTCCGGCTTGAGCGGGACCTACGACGCGGCACAAGCCGGGGCGAAGCTGGTGCCGGAGGCCAGCGTGACGCACGTCGACACCAAGACGCTCTCGGCCGGCGCCGGCTGGCAGGTGAAGGCCGCGGCGCGAGCCGCCAAGGCGGGATGGCCGAAGGGCCGCATCCTGGCGCTGCTCGAGGAGATCGGCGCGGCGACGGAGAGCATCTACACCCTGAGGGAGCTCACCTACCTGATCCACGGCGGCCGCATCAGCCATATGAAAGGCCTCATCGCCTCGCTTCTGAACATCAAACCCATGATCGGGGTGGAGAAGGTGAAGGGGACCTACGTCCAGCTCGGCCAGGCCCGCACCTTCAAGCGCGCCCTCCGTCGGATCACGGACCACCTGGGCAACCAGCACGCGCCGGGGAGCGCCCTGCAGGTCCAGGTGCTCCATGCGAACAACCCGGAGGGCGCGGCCACGCTCCGGGAGCAGATCGACCAGCAGTACGCCTGCGCCTGGCTCCCCATGGGCTTCATCTCCCTGGTATTGGGCGCGCACACCGGCCCCAGCATGGTGGGGGTCGCCTACGCGCCGGCGGCGGCGTTCGATAACGTGCCCTAGCGAGGCCGAGTGGATCCGGGCCGCCAGGCACGGCAGAGCGGGACCGCGGTCTGACCGGCAATCGGCCGAACGCCCCTGAGGACCGTGGCTGCAAGCAAGAAAGAACAACGGATCCTGTGTGAAAGAGCATCATCGAGTGACGAGGAGGACAAGACCATGAGAGAGAAGAACAAAGCCCTGGTCGCGCTTCACTGGCTGCTCCGGCCGGGCCTGGGAGCGGCCCTGCTGGCGGCCCAGTTCCTGGGCGGCCGTGAGACGCTCTTCACCGAGAGCCCCTATCTGCTCGCGCTGGGCGGTCTGCTGGTGGGGGGCGCCGTATGGCTCTGGATCGCTGCGTCGGTGCACTGCACCAGGGCCACGGACGCCGGAGAGGTGGCGACCACCGGCCCCTATCGGGCGATCCGGCATCCCATCTACGCCAGCGTCTTCCTGCTCTGCCTCGGCATGGGGTTTCTCTTCTTCACCTGGCTCCACGTCCTGGTGCTGGCCATCTTCGCGCCGCTCTGGTGGCTGGAGGCCCGGTGCGAGGAGGATGAGATGACGGAGCGGTTCGGTGACGCCTACATGGCCTACCGGGAGCGCACGGCCATGCTGATCCCGGGCCTGTTCTGAGGCGCCCATCCCTCCCCTGCTCCCAGCGGGTCCGTGACCCGCGGCCTTGAGCGCCAACTCACCCAATGATAGACCCGACCGGAGCACAGGGACCGTAGACCGAATCATGAACTGCACGACGACCCAGGAAACCAACCAGGAGACCCTATGAACAACGCCGACGAACAGACCGCAAGACTGAAGAGACTCCAACGCCAGATGGAGCGGCGGCGCATCGACCTGACCGCCATCGCCCCGACGGCGACCATGCGCTACCTGCTCGGCTTCTCCCCCCTGGCGGACGAGCGGCTCTGCCTGCTGCTCGTCACCCCCGGGGGGACCCGGCTGGTGGTGCCGGCGCTCAACGCCGACCAGGTGGAGGCCCGGGCCGGCGTGGAGGGCGTGCGCTGGAGCGACGAGGCCGGCCCCACGGCGGCGCTGGACGCCGCGCTGGACGAGCTGGGGGCGGAGGAACCGGGCGTGCTCGCCGTCGACGCCGCCATGCGGGCCGACGCCCTGCTCCTCCTCCAGGAGGCGGCCCGGCCCGGGCGTTCCGTCAACGCCACCGACCTGATGGGCTCGCTCCGCATGCGGAAGTCCGAGAGCGAGATCGAGGCCCTGGCCCGCGCCGCGGCCCAGGCGGACGTGGCGATGATGGCCGGGGTCGCGGCCTGCCGGCCCGGCGTGACGGAGCGTGAGGTGGCGCAGACCATCGCCCGCGCCTTCCGCGAGGACGGCGCCGAGGAGGTCCACGCCACCCTGGTCGCCTCCGGGCCCAACAGCGCCTTCCCCCACCACCAGGCCGGCGACCGGAAGCTGCAGCTGGGGGACGCCATCATCATCGACATCGTGGCCACCCTGGACGGGTACAACTCCGACATCACGCGCATGGTCCACCTGGGCGAGCCGTCGGAGGACGTGCTGGCGGTCCACGAGACGGTCTGGGAGGCGAACCGGCGGGGGCGGGAGGCGGCCCGGGCCGGCGCTCGGGCCTGCGACGTCGATCGGGCCGCCCGCTCCGTCATCGAGGAGGCCGGCTACGGCCCGGCCTTCGTCCACCGCACCGGCCACGGGCTGGGCATGGAGGTCCACGAACCGCCCTTCATCTCCGCCGCCAACACGCGGGAGCTGGAGCCGGGGATGGTCTTCTCCGTGGAGCCCGGCATCTACCTGCCGGGGCGCTTCGGCGTGCGCATCGAGGACATCGTGGCGGTGACCGAGGGCGGCGCCCCCTGCCGCTGCCTGACCGGCCTCGACCGCCAGCTGATCGTCAAGGCGTAAGCAGCCGGTCGGATGCGTCCGACGGCAGTCGCGGCAAACCTGTCGAAACAAGCTCGGCGGTCCGAACGGGGGCTCCAGCGCGTCTCAACGCCCTGCGCGGTGTCGGCCGACGGCTACAACCGTTGGCCTGGCGTGCGTCGACGAGGGGAGCGCTCTCCGGGGAAGCCGGCAACGAATACAGAAAGGAACAAATGGCCAAGAAGAAGACCATCTACGTCGTCGTGCGAGGACGGAAGCCGGGCATCTACCGCACCTGGGCCGGCGAGGACGGCGCCGCCAGACAGGTGCAGGGCTACCCCGGCGCGATCTACAAGGGCTTCACCCGACGGGAGGACGCCCTGGCCTGGCTGGAGAGCCTCGACGCCGACGCGCTGCCCACCGGGCGCCGGGCGGCGCTGAGGGCGGCGCTGGGCGGGGCCCTGCCGCGAGAGGCGGTCTGCGACGACCGAGATCAGGAGGAGCAGCCCGTCATCGTCTACACCGACGGCGGCGCCATCGACAACCCCGGCCCCGGCGGCTACGGCGTCGTGCTCCGCTTCGGCCAGCACCGCAAGGAGCTCTCCGGCGGCTACCGCATGACGACCAACAACCGCATGGAGCTGATGGCCTGCATCGTGGCCCTGGAGGCCCTCAAGAGACCCAGCTCCGGCGCGGCGCCCGCGCCCGTGGTGATCTACAGCGACTCCCGCTACGTGGTCAACGGCATCAACAAGGGCTGGGCCGAGCGCTGGCGGCGCCACGGCTGGGAACGATCCAACGGCCAGACGGCCGAGAACGTCGACCTCTGGGCCCGGCTGCTGGCCCTCTGCGAGGAGCACGAGGTCACCTTCCGCTGGGTGAAGGGCCACGCCGGACGGCCCGGCAACGAGCGCGCGGACCAGCTGGCCAGCCAGGCGGCCCGGCAGGAGGACCTCCCCCCGGACACGGCCTACGAGGCCGGCGCGACGCAGACCCTCAACCCGCGCCTCCTCTGAACCACGCCCCAACTCCACCCTCCCCGGGGAACCTTCGCCGCTCGATCGACGTCTAGAGAGATGAAGGGCTGAACGTTGGATCATCAATCGAGTGATTTAAGGAGGGTTAGACGATGTCGACGATAGAGTCACGTTTGCTGCAAGGCCTTGGTATCGCCATCCTGCTGGTGGCGCTGGTGGCCGCGTGTGGACCGTCGGAGGCCGGGGAGACCCCGACCGGCGGCGTGGTCCGCGGCGAGGCGACCGTCGAGGAGGTCGATCTGCAGATCATGGAGAGCTTCCCGGTCCAGGTGGCCGCCGTCGCCCGGGGCACCCTGTCGGACGGCTGCACGGAGATCGATGAGGTGCGCAGCAGCTTCGACGAGGAGAGCAAGACGTTCACCGTGACCATCACCACGGTGCGCGACGAGGACGCTGTCTGCACCCAGGCGCTGGTCCCCTTCGAGGAGCGCATCGAGCTCGACGTGCGCGGGCTGCCGGCGGGCACCTACACCGTGGACGTCAACGGCGTCCGCGAGACCTTCACCTTCGACGTCGACAACGAGCTCCGCGAGTCGTCCAGCGCCGAGAAAGCGTGGGACGAGGCGCGGGCGCTGATCCTGGCCGGCCGGGTGTAGCAGGCGACCCAGCTCCACTCGCTGGAGGTGACGTTGGCGCTTGAGGACGGGCGGCGGCTGGTGACCAGGGAGCTGGGCATCGACGAAGTCCTCGACGTGGTGGACGCCTGCGGCGAGCCCTGTGCTGACGTGGTGGTGGCGACGGCGTGAGAGCGGCGGGAGACGTAGGTGACGCGGCGACGGGGAGACACGGGGATGGCGTGAGAGACTGAGCCCGTGAGGTCATATGAGGCCCGCGGGCTTCTCTCTGCGCCACGCCGACCCGATCCGGAGGCCGACGGAGCGCGACGCACGGCTCTGGCAGGAGATCATAGTCCTCCGCAACCGAAGAGCCAGCGCAGTACCTGCTCCCAGCCCACGCCTAGTGCTCTTTCACAGAACAGACCGCGGCATCTACCTCGTCGTGTTGGGCGTGGTCTACATGATCATCCCCAACGTCCCCCTCAGGCTCTTCGGCTTCCAGCCGACCACAGAGCCATGGATCCGCGTCATGGCGGCCATGGTCGTCATCGTCGGCTACTACTACGTCCAGGCGGCGCGGCATCGTCTGACGAGCTTCTACCGCTGGACCCTCCACTGCCGGGTCTTCTTCCCCGTCTTCACCGTCGTGTTGGTGGCCGCCGACATGGTGGAGCCGATGCTGCTCCTTTTCGGGCTCATCGACCTGGCCGGCGCGATCTGGACCGCCCTGGCGCTGCGCGGCGAGGCGCCCTAGCGCCGGCGGCCGGTCAAGAGCCCAGCAGCGCCTGTCCCAGGACCTTTTGGGGTTTCTGTTCGGCGCCTCACGGTACTCGAAACGGCCTGCGTGAAGGCTTTCCAATCGCCCTCGCCCGGCGCAGGCCTGCCAAGCGCGATACAGTCCTCAATCAGTGTGGGAAGGTTGGGCGTGGTGAAACTGATGCCTGGGGCAGGCCTGCGATTATGCTTGATGTCGGGAGGGTCATGCAGGTGATGAGGGACTGTAGACCAGACTCTCGTACTCGGGACGCGAGGGGAGAGTCATCGGACCAGGAGATCATGCAGGGACAATCGTCGGCTCCTGAGGATCGATCTGGATGGGGACTTCGTCCGATCGCTCGCGAAGTTGACGCAGTCGTCTCTCAGAGAGCTTCTCCAGGTCCTTTTCACGATCCCATTTGATCTCACAGAAGGCAGCCCACAGAGCAAAGTCCTCCGTGTGTTCACCGTTGTCCAGCAAGCCTTGGGAATAGAGCTCGTAGAAATCGGCCGAGCTGAGCCAGTACCGACGCTCGAAGCGACGGGTGGTCTCATCGGCGGCCCGCAGATCGTCCATTATTTCCGTGATCGTGATCTCTTTCATCACCGCTCTCCC
>CAZEQC010000133.1:0-9214 GCA_964514285.1 uncultured Anaerolineales bacterium
GGCCGGTTGGGCGAGGCTCTAGGTTACCTGTGGCACGGCGTCGCCGCCGGCGGCGCTGGCATGGTCGCCCTTGGAAAGTGGGTAGGCAGCGCACTTTTAGCGACAGCTCGCAGCATGCTTCCGGGATCAGAGCCTGCCATGCAGCGCCGGACCCGTCACCGGGCCCCGCCGAAGGAGGACAAGCGGGTGATGATAGCCATCGCGGCTGCCATCCCAATCGTGATCCTGGCCGCGGTATGGATAGCCTACCGAGAATTCGCCGTGGAGTCGCGTCTCCAGGGCATTCTCGGTCAAGCTGAGGAGCAGATGGCTCTGGCGCAGGCAGCCGAGGGCAACTCCCCGGAAGCGCGCACCCATTGGGAACAGGCCCTGGAGCACATTGAAGCCGCCGCTACGCTTCAGCCGAGTGAACCATCAATCGAAGCGTTGCACGATCAAGCACGAGAGGCCCTCGACCGCTTTGACAACATCAAGCGCCTGACGCTAACTGAGTTGGCCGATTTCAGGTCCGAGAACGAGGCGCGCCGTCTAGTTCTGCAGGGAGAGAGGCTCTTCGTGCTGGACACTGAGGAAGGCTGGGCAGCCCAAGTGGCTCTCAATGGCGTCGATTCTGGAGGCGCCCAGGCGGAAAACGGAGATAGCACAGAATCAGAGCGCCCCCCGGTCCTCATGCGTACGGGACAGCAGGTGGGAGAGGAGATCATCGGGTCTCTCGTCGATGGCACTTGGGTCGAGGGAGAAGAAGGACGACAATCTAGTGCGCTTCTTGTTTTCACGGAAGAGGGACAGCTAGTGAGCTATGATCCCGCGTGGCGGAGCGCCAGCGGGGCACCCGAGCTCTCTCTCCCGGAGCTGGCCTCCCCCCCACGAGGAAGAGAAGTGGCCGTTGGGTCCTACCGAGGTCGATTCTACGTCCTGGATGTCACCGCCGAAGGGTCGGGACAGATCTGGCGATACAGGCCTGAAGGCAATACGTATCCCAACCAACCAGAGCGCTACTTTGCCTCCTCTACCTCTCAAAACCTTGAGCAAGCCCGCGACATGGCCATCAATGGCGACATCTACGTTCTTTATCAGAACGGTCGCGTCGAGAAATTCCGTGGCGGCGAGGCCCAGCCCTTTAACGTTGGAGAGATCCCCAACGGCCTCGGAGAGGTCGTGGGTTTCGCGGTGGATCCGAGGGGTGACGGCACCGTCTACCTCGCCGACCGAGGCGGCGAACGTATCGTCGAGTTAGGTCCCGACGGGAGCTTCCAGTCACAGCTTCGGGCAGAGGGGCCCTTTGCATCCCTGGAGGCCTTGGCCGTCAACCAGGCGGAGGGACGTCTCTATATACTGGCCGGAGGCAAAGTCTACGCGGCGGCACTGCCGCAGTAGTTGGAACGATTGCCTGTGACATCTGCCCGTGCTATAATGCATCCGGTATCTCGACTGATCTTCCTGACTGATAGGTCCCGGTGGAAAAGACATGGTTTCAGCATGTTCAAGCTGCACCCAGAGGCAGGAGGCCAGTCTAGGTTGTCGGTGACTCGGAAATCTGTGGAGGTCAGGCGTCTTGCAGGGTGAAGGAAACAGAGCCAAGCAGTCAGCTAGCGTTATTCAGAGCATATTCGCCGGCGGTCTCGTCGTGCTTTTCATGACGATCTCCGCTGTGGCGGGGATGTTCGTCTTCGATCAAGTACGGCACTACATTGCAGCCTCCGACGCACCTCCGCCTTTCACGTCCGGGTCGGTGAGCAGCGACTCAGGCACACCAACACCCGATCTCACGAGTCCCAGCAACGTGTGGGAGGGCAAGGAACGCATCAACATCCTGGTGATGGGCATCGATCAGCGTCCGGGTGAGGAGGGAGCCTTCCGCACCGATACGATGCTGGTGCTGACGCTTGATCCCGTCAGCAAGACCGGCGGGATGCTCTCTATCCCCCGCGATCTTTGGGTCCCGATCCCCGGCTACGGCGTGGGACGCATCAACACGGCTCACGTTCTCGGCCAACTGAACGACCACCCCGGTGGTGGCCCGGCGTTGGCCGTTAAGACTGTGGAGACCAACTTGGGCGTTCCAATCCACTACTACGCGCGGGGCGATTTCAACGCTTTCGTCGAACTCGTGGACCGGTTGGGGGGAATTGAGATCATGGTGGAAGAGGAGATCGACGACCCAACCTATCCGTCCCACGACCCAGCGGATCCGTATGGTTACGATCCACTCCACATTGAAGCCGGTCAACACCACTTCGACGGCGAGATGGCGCTCAAGTATGCACGGACGCGTCATTCCGCCGGGGGAGACTTCGATCGAGCTAAGCGTCAACAGAAGGTACTCAAGGCTGTGTTTGAGAAGGTGACACGGCTGGATATGCTACCCACTTTGCTGGCTCAAGCGCCGCAAATGTGGCGCACGCTTCAGGACTCCGTAGAGACTGATCTGACGCTCGACAAAATTATCGCTCTCGCCCGGCTGGCCAGCGAGGTGGATCCTGATGACATCCAGTCCGGCGTCATCGATGAGCGATATACAGCATTCCACGAGACAGACGACGGTAAGCAAGTCTTGATCCTGCTGCGAGACAAGACACGGGAGCTCAGGGACGAGATCTTCACCAGCGAGGAGCCAGCGGATGACGAAGCAGAGGACCCAAGCTCGCGGCTCGCGGCGGAAGCAGCTACGATTGAAGTCCTGAATGGCACCTTGACGACAGGATTGGCGGCGGACGTGACAGAGCGTCTCCGCGATGAAGACCTTAACGTGACGCATACGGGCAATGCCGATCGTCAGGACGTTGAGGTGTCCCTGGTAGTCGCTCACACGGATAAGCTCTACACGGCGAAGTATATCGCGGAAGTCTTGAATCTCCCCCAGTCAGCAGTGGTGCAGGGTTCCGAGCCAGCAGCCGACTACGACATCTCAGTGATTCTCGGCGCCGACTATCGTCCTCCACAGTAGAAGAGGGGGATTCAAGTCGTGCGCCGGGAAGACCTACACCTCTCAACTTTCCCGCTTTAGCATCCCAGCCTTTACCGCCGGGACAAGCCTCGAGGTTGTGGCACAAGGATTCCTGGAGTTCCACCAGCAGATTGCGAAACTCGTATGAGGCCGACGAATATCAAGGAGCTCACATGACCGAGTATCAAGACAAAGACGTTCTAGGCCCCCAGATGAGGACCTGAGGAGGATCACGCAATGGAAAAACTCATGATCGAAGGTGGACATCCCATCTCCGGAACGCTGGTCCCAAGCGGGAACAAGAACGCGGCGCTGCCGCTGCTGGCGGCATGCTTGCTAACAGAAGAGCCCGTCACCCTGCGAAACATGCCCGACATCGGGGACATCCACACCATGGCCAGGATCTTGAACGACATCGGGGTCACGGTCAAGCAGATTGACCCTAACACCTGGCGGATCCAGGCTAAGACGGTTCAAACGAATGAATTGAGCCCCGATCTGTTCGGCCGGATTCGAGGCTCCATCACCCTGGCTGGTCCGATGCTGGCCAGAACAGGATCTGTGCACATGCCCCGCCCGGGGGGAGATGTGATCGGGCGCCGCCGGGTAGACACCCACTTCCTGGCCCTGAGCGCTCTGGGAGCCGAGGTAGATAGTAACGTTTCCTTCCGTCTCAAATGCGATCAGCTCCGGGGCACTGACATTCTGCTGGACGAAGCCAGTGTCACAGGCACAGAGAACGCCATCATGGCCGCGGTTCTGGCAGAGGGCACCACCATGATCCGCAATGCAGCCTGCGAGCCACACGTGCAAGACCTGTGTCACATGCTTTGTCAGTTTGGCGCTCAGATCGAGGGGATCGGATCGAACATCCTTACCATCCGAGGCGTCGATCGTCTGAGCGGCGGGGAGTTCTCGGTGGGGCCAGACTACATGGAGATCGGCAGCTACGTTGCGCTGGCTGCAGTGACGGGGGGTGAGTTGTTGATCAAAGGTGCCGCCCCAGAACACCTCCGGATGATCGGACTGGTCTTCAATCGACTGGGGGTCACCTTTGAGACTCGCGGCGATGATATCTTCGTGCCGGCAGACCAGCGCATGACCATCACCCCGGATGTCGGCGGCGCAATCCCGACCGTGAAGGACGCCCCCTGGCCAGCCTTCCCCGCCGACTTGATGAGCATCGCCATCGTCCTCGCCTCTCAAGCCAAGGGCACGGTGCTGGTTCACGAGAAAATGTTTGAGAGCCGCCTCTATTTTGTTGATCAACTGATCGCCATGGGAGCCCGAATCATCCTCTGCGATCCGCACCGCTGTGTCGTACAGGGCCCGTCCCCTCTGCATGGTGAGGAGGTGAGCAGCCCAGACATCCGAGCTGGCATGGCCCTTCTCATCGCAGCTCTCTGCGCCGACGGGCAGAGCCTTATCCGAAACATCCGTCAGATAGACCGCGGCTACGAGTGCATCGACGAGAAACTGGCCTCGCTAGGGGCCGAGGTCAAGCGCATTTGTGCATAGCCCACTCCCAGATCGCAAGACGAGGGGGAGACGGAGCTCCGCCCCCAGCTTAAGCTCGATATCCACCTATGTCGTGGCCCGTTGGAGACGTCCCCGCCCTCCTTTCTGGACCAGCATAAGCATTTCATCAGGTAAGCGTAAGTTTCACGTCAAGCAGGAGAACACGCAGGATGTTATACTTTTTGACGAGTCAGGGGCGGTTTCTCTTCTTCTCCTCCTTTTGGCGAGAGCCGGGGTCATTTACCCCGGCTCTCTGTGCGTTTATGAGGGGACGGCAGATCATATGTCGTCCCTTTTCGGTTGTATGAGGCATCCTGAATGAGCAAGGACGGACATCGGATAGCAAGAGCGGCGACGCTGGTGATGGCGCTCTTCGTCCTGAGCCGCCTGCTAGGACTGGGACGTCAGATGATCGTGGGGGCGTTCTTTGGCACGAGCGGGGACCTGGATGCCTACCTAGCGGCAAACCGCGTCACAGAGACCGTCTTCCTCATCGTCGCTGGCGGTGCTCTAGGCTCGGCCTTCATCCCCACCTTCGCCAATCACCTGGCCCGAGACGACGACGCGGGGGCGTGGGAGTTGGCCTCCGCGGTGATCAACCTTACACTGATAGTGATGACGGTCGCGGTCGGACTCATCGCGCTCTTCGCCCCTACACTAGTGCGGGTGGTCATCGCACCAGGCTTCGACCCACCGTTACAGAGACTCACGGTACGTCTGTTGCGTTTGATGCTGGTCACGCCGATTGTCTTTGGCATAAGCGGCATCGTGATGGCAGCACTAAACGCCTATCAGCATTTCCTCCTCCCCGCTTTCGCCCCCTCGGTGTACAACCTCTGCATTATCGGCGGAGCAGTCATACTGGGCCCGAGCTTAGGCGTGGTTGGTATGGCCGTCGGCGTTGTCCTGGGATCCGTTCTCCATCTGGTGGTGCAAGTACCGCAGCTGATACGTTATGACGTTCGCTACGTCCCTACCTTGGGCTTGGCAAACCAGAGCGTACGCGAAGTTGGACGGCTGATGGCCCCGCGCGTTTTGGGCACCGCTGTCGCCCAGCTAAACCTGGTGATCAACAACAGATTTGCCACACAGATGGGAGAGGGAGCTGTGTCGGCCATCAACTTCGCCTGGATGCTGATGCTGCTTCCGCAGGGGGTCTTCGCTCAGGCCGTAGGTACTGCAGTGTTCCCCACCTTTGCCGAGCAGGCGGCGCGAGGGGAACGGGAAAAGATGAGGAAGGCCCTATCCGCCACACTGAGAGGGATCTTCTTTCTCAGTATCCCAGCAACCGCAGGTTTGATCGCCGTGGGGAAACCAGTGGTGAGCTCACTCTTCGAGCGCGGCGCGTTTGAGTCTAGCTCAACTGAGGCAGTCGCGTGGGCGCTGACGTTTTTTGCCCTGGGACTGGTCGGTCACGCAGGGCTGGAGATTGTTGCGCGCGCTTTCTACGCGCTCCATGATACCTTCACGCCCGTCTGGGTGGGCGGCCTGACCATGGCGCTGAACGTGGGGCTCAGCTTGACGCTGCCCAACCTGTTTGCATCGGCGAACCTGGAACCCTATGGAGGGCTGGCCTTGGCAAACTCCCTCGCGACGCTTCTCGAGTTTGCGGTGCTCATGGTTCTGATCCAACGGCGGCTGAACGGCATAGAGGGACGCCGGATGGCACGGACGATCGCCAAGAGCAGTCTGGCGGCACTGACGATGGCGCTCACGCTGCTCGGATGGCAAGCGGTGCTGCGCGACGCGGGGGCCCTGATCCGCGGCGGCGGGGGCATCGTGGTCGGACTGGGCACCTATCTGGTCGCAGCCTTGCTAGTGGGATGCGAGGAACTGCAGGCCATGGCTCGCATGGCTCGCCAACGACGGGCTCTTGATGAAGAGGGCTAGGCATCTCCCTCCGGGGTGATCTGCTCGACCTTAAGCTCCGCCTGGTCGAGCTTCCGGCGGCAGGCAGCGGCCAATGCCTGTCCTCGCTCAAAAAGCGCCAAGCTGTCCTCCAAGGCAAGCTGCCCACCCTCTAACTGTGTGACAACTTGCTCTAACTCAGCAAAAGCCTCCTCGAACGTCATCTCCTCAGGTGACTCTGTCATATCCTTCTCCTTCACGGCAAGCGGGGCTTCGCAAGAACCTCCATCATACGGAGGTCCAAGAACTGCTGTGCATTGACTGGCGTCAGGACGATGGCGGTATCGGCACCCCTTCCGGTGCCGGCAATGGCGATACAAGGGTCCCCAACCGTCACCAGACCGGCGTCGGCCGCCATGAGGGAGATCTCGGCACAGACCTTCGTCCCTTCCCCAAACGTGCGAAGCGCATAGGCGATGATCTCATCCGTAAGATAGGTGCCCAGCTTCTTTCGCACGGCACGGTTTGCCCCACCAAAAGCGTGTTGACAGGTGAGAACAGTGGCGCCAGCGGCCTCGATAGCTGATCGATTCTCCTCCGTCATCTGCTGCACGTTCGGCTCGACGAAGCCGGTGGAGTGAGACACCACGACGAGATTGTGATCCTGGAACAGTTGAGCCGCCTGCACTCCAGTCCGTCCTCGGGTGCTGGCCACCAGGATGGTATCAAGAGCAAGCTGATCGGCTCGCTGCTTGGCCACCTCCAGCGTCCGAGTGGTGTTCTCAGGGCCAGGCTTCTCGAAGTAGACAGTCTTGACAACAACTTCAGACACCATGCCTCCTCTTCTTCCTCGTCCTTCTCCTTCAACAGACATGGGGATCAGTGGATCCCCCCCCTCACTCAGGCCCATCATCGATCACGTCCCAGGTGATCTAGAGGGATTAGTCAGCGTCTCTGACCTCTCAAGAGGTACCAACCACTCACCCCTCGGGGCGGCCCGACATCATACCGCTTCTACCTGGAACTCGCCATCGCCGACGCGGACATCCAACCCATCGCCGGAGGTCACCTGCCCTATGGAGTGCACCACGGTGTCGGTGTCGAGGCGACGCACGATGGCGTACCCCCTATCCAAGGTGCCTTGAGGGCTGACGCTGCTGAGACGCCCAAGCACCCCGCTTAACTGCTCGCGACGGAGGCGAAGCTCGTGTTTGACGGCCTTTTCGGCTCGGTCTGTGAGGTCGTCGACCTGCTGACGGGCCTGCACAAGCTGAGTGAGCGGTGAAAGATGTCTCAACGCTTGGACATTGCCGTTCAGCCGTCGGCGGCGCTCCTCAACAGTGTCAAACAGGGCACGGGTCAAGGCGGCTTCCCAATCATCCATCCGTCTGTGGATCTCCGCTTGATCGGGCACGGCCAACTCGGCCGCCGCCGACGGTGTCGGGGCGCGCTTGTCGGCGGCGAAGTCAGCCAGCGAGAAGTCGGTCTCGTGTCCCACGCCGCATATGACGGGGATACGTGAGGCAGCAACGGCCCGTGCTACGCGTTCGTCGTTGAAGGCCCAAAGCTCCTCGAGACTGCCACCTCCCCTTGAGACAATGATGACGTCGACGTCAGGACGTCTGTTGAGCAGACGGATCGCCTCCACAATCTGGGGAGGTGCCGCATCTCCCTGCACCAGCGTTGGGGAGAGCAGGACCCTGGACAACGGGAATCGGCGCTCCAGGACGTTGATAATGTCGCGCAGCGCAGCGGCCTTGGGGGAAGTGACGACACCGATGCAACGGGGAAAGCGCGGGAGCGGGCGCTTCCGCTCGGGGGCGAACAGACCCTCTGCCTCCAGGCGAGCTTTAAGCCGCTCGAACTGCTGATAAAGAGCACCCAGGCCGGCTGGACGAATCTGATCGACGTAGAGCTGATAGACCCCTCGGGCCTCGTAAACACCAACGCGGCCGTGGCTCAACACCTGGTCTCCATCCGTTGGAAGATAATCCTGTCGACTGGCATCACTACGCCACATGACACAACGGATCTGTGACCCAGCGTCCTTAAGCGTGAAGTAACAATGCCCCGAAGAGGCCCGGCTGAAGTTGGAGACCTCCCCTTCTAGCCACAGATCGTCCAGCGCGGAATCATCAGCGATCAGCCGCCGGATGTGAGCGGTGAGCTGGCTAACGGTGAAGGGCTCAGAATACGTGGAAGTGAAGAAGCTAAGTTGCTCAAGCATAGTTAGGAGAGATCAGGCCTTGGGAACGCCGTGACGTCCAGAACCACAGAATCATCCAAGCAGCACGTGCCAGACGAAAATGAGAATCATAGTGACGCCGATGGAGAGCTGCACACCAACCGAGAGGAGGTAGCCGATCAGCCAACCACCGACCGCCTTGAGAGTCCTATTCCAGTCTCGCCGCTGATACCATTCTGCCAAAACCAGGCCAGCAAGGGCGCCCAGGAAAGCGCCCGGGACGGCTCCCACGCCCAGAAACAGAAAGCCGACAGCGGCGCCAAGCAGACCGAGCACGATCCCGGTCAACAGTGACCAATTGGAGGCCCCACCAGCCTTGGCGCCCGCCTGGCTCATCCAAAACTCCGCGCTGAAGCCGAGCGCGCCTAGAGCTGTAAGAAGGAGAAAGGTGAGGGGGTCGATAGCTCTGAAGCCTTCAGCGATGGCGTAGATGAGGATCACGAACCAGATGAACACGATGTCGGGGAAGATCGGCAAGAGGATCCCAAAGAGCCCCAAGACCATGGCCGTCAGGGCAACCCAGAAGGCCCACATCGGCAGGTTCATCCAGCTCCCTCCAGAAAAGCAAATCGGCCCGCTTGGGCCGATCGTTTGAAGCATATGGGCCGTGCAGGAATCGAACCCGCGACCCTGGGCTTAAAAGGCCCCTGCTCTAC
>CAZEQC010000134.1:0-9085 GCA_964514285.1 uncultured Anaerolineales bacterium
TGTTGGCTTATTCAATTGCTCGCAGCCCTCGTCTCGAGGGCGATTGGCCAAAGCCAAGTCATCCTGAGCCTGTCGAAGGCAAGTCATCCTGAGCTTGTCGAAGGATGACGGCAGCTCACAGAGCCCTTGATCGGATCTCCGAGGAGAAGGAAGGAGCGCATGGCTGAAGAACCATCCAACGATCGTCGATCCTGTACCTGGACCTTCCGCGGGTACGAACTCGACCCCGCCAACTTCACCACCGCCATGGTCCACCTCTACCGGGGCGAGATCCAGCGCGCCAACACCTGGCGCCAGCGGCTCGACGCCACCACGAACTGGGCCGTCATCACCGCCGCCGGCGCCCTCACCTTCGTCTTCGGCGAGCCCACCAACCCCCACTTCGTCTTCCTTCTCGTCCTCCTTCTCGTTCTCACCTTCCTCATGATCGAGGCCCGCCGCTACCGCTACTACGTCCTCTGGGCCTATCGCGTCCACCTCATGGAGACCGACTTCCTCGCCGCCATGTTCGTCCCTCCCTTCCAACCGTCGCCCGATTGGGGCAGCAACCTCGCGCAGACCCTGAGCGAGCCCTCCTTTCCCATCGATACCTGGCAGGCCGTTGGCCGCCGCTTTCGCCGCAACTACCTCTGGCTCATGGCTCTGCTGGTGACCAGCTGGGTGATCAAGCTCACCATCCATCCCACCCGGACGGTCAGCTGGGAGACCGTTCTCGATCGCGCCGCCGTCGGCCCCGTCCCTGGGCCCTTCATCGTCGCCGCCGTCGCCGCCATCTTCCTCGTCCTCACCATGATCGCCCTCGCGGCCACGCTCTCAGAGACCCGGCGCGCCGTGCCGGAGTTCATCCGGCGCGTAGCCAGGCCCTTGATGCCGGAGCCGCGCCGCAAGGAGCGCCTCGCTACCATCATCACCCGGGAGGGGCAGGCCATGGCCGGTCGTATCCTGGAGGAGCTGGGGCGCGGCGTGACCGCGCTGGAGGGGAAGGGGATGTACACCGGGCAGTCCTGGGACGTCCTTCTCTCCGCGGTCACCGACGTGCAGGTCCAGCACCTCCGGGAGATCGTCCGGGACGTGGATCCCGATGCCTTCGTCGTCGTTGGCCTTGCGTCGGAGATTCGGGGTGGCGGATTCAGCCCCTTCGAGCCGCCCAGCTGAACGCCCCCGCCCGGCTCAAACACAGGGGCACGGGTTCCAAACCCTTGGGTCTTCTTGAGAGGTCCTCTTAGACGCTCACCAGGGATCGCCGCCCTGAGCCCAGCCCTGAGCCCCACCCTGAGCCCAGCCCTGAGCCCCACCCTGAGCCGCGCCCTGAGCCTGTCGAAGGGCCTGTCGAAGGGCCTGTCGAAGGATGCGACGTCTGCTACAGGTCCACGAAGTAGGTGCTGCAGGCCTGGTCGATCAGGTCTTTGCTCAGCGTCGGGTCGACGTCCAGATAGCTGGCGATGTCCTGCAGCTGGGCGATCAGATCTCGAGGATGACAGCCGCGCTTGGGCCGCTCGTGTCGGATGTAGTGCTCCTTGATCAAGTAACCCAACCCCTTCTCGCTGTAGGGGATCTGCTGCGCCCGACACACGCGCCGGAAGATCTCCCGGAACTCATCCCACGTCGGATCCTCTATCTTGATCTTGTGGCGAATGCGACGCAGGAAAGCCTCGTCCACCAGGTCCTTCGGCGCCAGGTTGGTGGCGAACACGATCAGGACGTCGAAAGGTACCTCGATCTTCCGCCCCGTGTGGAGCGTCAGGAAGTCCATCCGCTTCTCCAGCGGCACGATCCAGCGGTTGAGCAGGTCGCGCGGCCGGGCTTGCTGGCGACCGAAGTCGTCGATCAGCAACATCCCGCCATTCGCCTTCATCTGCAGGGGGGCCTCGTAGAACTTGCTGGTCGACTCATAGATCAGGTCCAGCTCCCCCAGCGCCAGCTCGCCGCCCACCGTGATCACCGGCCGCCGCACCGGGATCCAGCGTCGGTCCCGTCCGTTCCTCCGCTCCTCCGCTCCCTGGACGCGTAGATGGTTCACCGAGTCGAAGATCTTGATCACCTGATGACCCGTCTCCACGGCGTGGGGGATGTAGAGCCGGCCCTGCAGCACCAGCTGGCCGATGCTCTCGCCGATAGCCGTCTTCCCGTTGCCGGGCGGACCGAAGAGGAAGATCGAACGGCGCGAGTTGACCGCCGCCCCCAGGTGGGCCATCGTCTGGTCATCCACCACCAGATGCGACAGCACCCGCTCGAGACCGCTGCGATGGACGATCTTGTCCCGGAAGGACTGCCGTTCTATCGCTTTGTTGTACTCTCGTAGGGGAACCGGGGCGGGTCCCACGTACTGGCAGCGTCCCATCGCCTCGCGGGCCAGCGCCCGTCCCTTGTTCGTGATGCTGTAGCGGTAGACCGCCCGTCCCAACCCGTGGGACCCCCCAATCCCTCCTGTCCCTTTCACCTCGCAGAACTGCTCCCGCTTCAGGCTCGAAAGCAGCTCCTCGACCACCCCGGCGTGGGGCAGCTTCATCCGCTCGGCCAGCTCGTAGCCCAGGATGTCCCCCTCCACGTAAAGGATCTTGATCGCCAGGTCCGTCAGGAAGGCTAACCCCAGGCCGGTATCCTCGATGGTGTCTGGTGCGTTGGGGATAAATGCGGTCTCTCTAGGGGTGTCTGTCGCTTCGTTAACCATAAGCCTCTCGTCAACCATAAGCCTCTCGTCAACCATAAGCCTCTCGTCTCTCGGTCTCTAGCCCCACAACGTGACGTCCGGCCCGCGAGACGTCCGCAGCCTTCGTCGCAGGACAATCGCATGTCAGGATCCGTGCTCGTAGACCCCGTCCCTCTATGCTTGTCGACCCCGTCTCGGGGCGCCGAATGGGCTTGTAGACCCTCTCTCAGGGCGCCGAGCAGGCTCCTCGACCCCGTCTCAAGGCCCCGAACATGCTCGCCGATCCCGTCGCGGGGCGCCAAATAGGCTCCTCGACCCCGTCTCGGGGTCGATCCTGGGCCAGCATTCTGGCGCATCTAGCCACCTTCCAGAAGCAGCCCACGAACCCTCGGACGTCTGTCGTGGCTGAATCTGACGTTGTGAGACTAGTACGCGCCTAATTCCCGCAGCCGCTCATCGTCGATCCCGAAGTGGTGCGCGATCTCGTGCCGCACCACGCGGCGCACGATCGCCTGCACCTCCTCCTTGCTGCGAGCTCGCATCTCGATCGGGCGGCGGTAGATCGTGATCTTATCCGGCAGCACGAGGCCGTAGCTGTGGGTCCGCTTCGTGTGCGGCACGCCGTGATAGAACCCCAGCAGCTGGCTTCGATGACGCACCTTCGCCCGCCGCAGCGTAGCTCGATCCGCCCAATCCTCCACCACCACGTCCACGTTGTCCAGCCTCTCCTGGATGCTCTCGGGGAGGTCGTCCAACGCAGCAGCCACCAACTGCTGAAAAGTCTCCAGCCTCATAGATCGAATATTATACCATGCCTCACCAGTTTGGCATCACTCCAAACCCGCCAACGTTCCAACCCGCAAGCCCCTCAAACACAATCCTGTCAATCCTGTAAATCCTGTCTAAAAAAGAACTGCTCCCCCACGCCCATACTAACAGCTTTTTAACAACTCTGTAACGCCCAACTAACACCCACCTGATACCATACCATAGAACCGAAACACAATCGTTTCCCGGCCACATCCAAACGAGGAGCACAGAGCAAAGGGGAGGCAATCATGCATACCATCTTCATCGCCGACGACAGCGAGCTCTTCCGCCTGACCATGCGCATCGCCTTCGAGGGGCAGGGCTACCAGGTAGTCGCCGCCTCCGACGGGCGCGACCTCCTCCGGCAGCTCGACGCCCAGGCGGCCGATCTCATCATCCTCGACCTCAACATGCCCGGCCTCTCCGGCTTCGACGTCCTGGAGCGGCTCGAGTCCGATCCCCAGCTCTCGCAGATCCCCGTCCTCATATCCTCCGGCCAGGCCGACCAGGAGACCCGCGCCCGCTGCCTCGCCCTGGGCGCCCGCGAGTTCCACCCCAAGCCCTTCAGCCTCCGCACCCTGGCCACCAGCGTGGAGCACTGGCTGGCTTGATCCATCACCCCATACCGTCGAACATCCCCGACGCCGTGCTCAGCACCGCGTTCGCCCGCGGATCCCCCTGCTCCCGCAACACCTGATAACACGTCAAATACACCCGCAGCGGCTCCGTCGCCCCGCATAGATCTCCCTCCTCCAACCGCCCCCAGATCGTCTCCACGTGCGATTCCGCTTGCGCCACGTCCCCCCGCTCCAGGCTCACCCGCGCCAGGCCCGCCAGAGACTCGCTGGCCAGGTCGGCCTGCCCCAGCGCCCGCTGCACGCGCAGCGCCTCCTCGTACGCCTTCTCCGCCTGATCCACCATCTCCAGCTCCATAAACGCGTGCCCCAGCACGACCAGCGCCCGTCCCTCCCCCGCCCGGTCCCCCAGCGCCCGCGTCAGCTCCACCGCCTGCAGGCTCCGGTTCCACGCCTCCTCGTTCTTCCCCTCGTGCAGGAACAACAGCCCCAACGTCGTCAGCGCCCGGGCCTCCGCCTGCTGATCGCCCCCGTCCCGCGCCACCCGCAGCGCTCGCTCCCCATGCGCGTCCGCCAGCTCGTAGTCGCCTTGAGCGTCCGCCAACCGGGCCAGGTGGTTTCGCGCCGCGCTCTCCCCGCGTCGATCCCCCATCGTCTGATGGATCCGCAGCGCGTCCTCCAGCTGGGAGCGCGCCGCCGCGTAGCGCCGCTCCTGCAGGGCCACGGCGCCCAGCTCGTTCAGCAGGGTCGCCTCCCCCCGCCGATGGCCCACCTCCCGGTAGACCGCCAGCGCCCGCTCGAACGCCTCCCGGGCCTCCTCCTGCCGCTCCTCCTCCAACGCCAGCACCCCCAGCTGGTGCCAGCTGCCCGCCCGCACCCGCTCGGCCCCGCTCTCCCTCGCCTGGCGCAGCGCCTCCTCCAGCTCGTCCCGGGCCGCGCCGTGGGCGCCCTGAGCCCGCAGCGCCTCGCCCCGCTCCCGTCGCCCCGCCGCCTCCAGGGCCAGCCATGGGATGGCGTCCCCGCCGGCCTCCTCGCCGGCCTCCCGCTCCCTCCGGGCTATCTCGATCGCCCTCCTGGCGATCGCCGCGGCCCGCCGGTACCGCGTCTGCCCGTTGACGAACCGCGCCTCCTCCACCAACAGCCTCGCCACCAGCGCAGCGCTTCCCGGTTCCTCCCCCGTCCCCAGCGCCCGTGCCGCCGCGCCGAACAGCTCCTCCCCCTCCCACAGCGGCCCCCGCAGAAGCAGGTAGCAGGACAGCCCCTCGATCCCCCGCGTCAGCAGCTCCACGTCGGGCTGGCCCACCGCCCAGCACCACGCCTGCCGCACGTTGCTCCACGCCTGCTCGATCTTCGACGCGGCCGTCTCTGGGCTCCCTCCGCACACCGCCTCCTCGCCCTCCGCCGCCAGGCCCAGGTAGTGCGCCGCGTGACGTCGTCCCAGCGTCGGGCCATCGGCCGCCGCGCTCACCTCCCCCAGCCTCTTCCGCGCCAGCCGTCGCAGCGCCGGATGCCAGGCGTACCGTCCCCCCGTGCGCCGCGATAGCAGCCCCCGCTCCACCAGGCCGTCGAGCTCCTCGCCCGTGCTCCCGGTCACGGCGGCCGCCGCCGCGTCGTCAAACCCCTCCCGGAACGCGCTCAGCTCCGCCAGCTTCCTCTGCGCCGTCGGCGCTAGCGCCTCCCAGGCGATCTCGAAGGCCGAGGCCAAGCTCGGCCCGGCCGCCCCCGACCCCCGCGCCTCCTCGCTCAGCCCCGTCGCCCCCGCCGCCGCTCGGTTGACGCTCCGCTGCAGCCCGTGCGCCAGCGCGCTCAGCGATCGTCCTCCCGCCCGGGCCGCCAGCTCCAGGCTCAGGGGCACGCCCCTCAACGTCCGGCAGATGCGCACCACGTCCCGGCCGTCCCTCGCGGTTAGCTCGAACCCCTCCTTCGCCCCATCTGCCCGCCGCACGAACAGCGCCACGCTCTCGTACCTCAGCAGCTCCTCGGGCCGGCGGCCGGCCGAGGACGGGGGGACCGGCAACCCCGCCAGCTGGAGGGACAGTTCCCCCACCGCCTCCAGCGGCCCGTCGGCGATCGCCAGCACCGTCACGTAGAGCGCCCGCTCGGCCAGCGCCGCTATCGCCGCCCGCAGCGCGGGATCGTCGTCCACGTCGTCGAGCACCAGCAGCATCGTCCGGTGCCGCACGTAGTCCAGCAGCTGGACCATCGGCGGCGTCCCGGCCGAGAACGTCGTCCCCAGCGCTCGGCCGATCGCCACCGCCAGCCGGGAGGACGCGCGAGATCCGGCCTCCTCGTCCCCCCAGCTCGGGCCGGGACAGGCCGGTCCTGGCCCGACTTCCGCCGGTTCCGCCTCGCATAGCGAGACGTAGCAGACGCCGTCCTCGAACGCCTCCGCCACCGCCTCCACCGCCGCCAGCGCCAGCCGCGTCCTGCCCACCCCCGCCGCCCCGCTCAGCGTCACCAGCCGCCGTTCCGGATCCCGTAGCGCCCGGGTCAGCTCGTCCAGCTCCTCCTCCCGGCCGATCAGGGGGGAGGCGGGGGAGGGGGGCCAGCCCAGCAGAGCGCGGCGCTCTCTCGGCTTCCGAAGAGCGCCGCGCCCCATCGGTTCCCGAAGGCCACCCTCCTCCTCGCCCGGCAGCGGCTCCCCGCTCTGAATCCGCTCGTAGAGCAGCTGCGTCTCCGCCGTCGGCTCCACCCCCAGCTCCTCCGCCAGCATCCGCTGGCACGTCTCGTACTGGGCCAGTGCCGCGCTCCGCTGCCCGCTCAGCGCCAGCAGCGTCATCAGCTGCCGGTGCGCCTCCTCCTTCCACGGCGCGATCTCCAGCAGCCGCGTCGCCGTGTCGATGCCCGTCGCGTAGCTCCCCCGCGCCGCGTGATGCCCGATCAGCCGGTGCAGCGCCTGGATCGCCAGGTGCCGCGCCCACTCCCGCTTCTTCAGCACCCAGTCCTCGAACGCCGGCGCCTCGGAGACGTAGAAGCCGGCCAGCAGCTCCCCGCGATACAGCGACACCGCCCTCTCCAGCGCCTCCACCTGCCCGGCGCCCAGCGCCCGGCCCAGCGTCCCGCTCAGCGGCGTCCCCGGCCCCGTCGGCGCCGTCTCCGTCGCCACGTCGGGGAGCGCGGCCTCGATCCCCTCCCCGAACGCCACCACGTCCACCCAGTGCGGCGCCTCCTCCTCCAGCCCCACCCGCTGCCGGTCGATCGCCAGGTACGGCGCCACCACCTGCCGCAGATCCCAAAGCACCGTCCGCAGGCTCGCCCGCGCCCGCTTCTCAGAAGACTCCCCCCAAAGCAGCCCGCTCAGCGCCTCCCGGCTGTGCGGCCGCCCGGTCACCGCCAGGTAGCTCAACAGCGCCGGCGACTTCTTCGACGTAAAGTCGCCGACCCGCGCCCCCCCCAGCGTGATCTGCACCCCCCCCAACAGCCTCAAGCGCAGCTCATCCACCATCGTCCTCTTCTTCGCCCCATCTCCCCAAAACCGCTCCCAGGGGATCGCTGTCAGCGCAGCGGCATCCCCGCTCTCTCACGCACTCCCCATCCCCCCATCCCCACCCGCCGTCCTCCGCGCCCTCAGCGCCTCTGCGGTGCTCCCCCCCCACCCGCCGCCCCAACCCAAAACCCTCATGACGCTCTCATGACGCTCCGTCAGTACAATTATAGCACAGTTGGTAACGACATCCAACGCGAAAACCATGCAAATCGGCCAAGGCGGCCCGCCGCCCCATAGCCGACCAGCACCGAAACCGAAGGCCCAAGCCGCCCTTGAAAGGAGAGAGCGTATGGCAGAACGACACCAGGCACCCCAACACCACGCCTACGTCCTGCGCTTCTGGGAGACCCGCAGCCTTCCGCCCGACCCCCCCCGCACCTGGCGCTTCAGCCTGGAGGGCCTCCGCACCGACGAGGCGCACAAATTCCCCGATCTCGACAGCCTCGTCTCCTTCCTCCAGGCCCGCCTCGGCCAGAACGGCTCCGAGCAGCGCCCGGACGACGTCGATGCGCCCGCGCCCACGGCCCAGCCGTCCGCCCTGCCGTCGCTCCAGACCTCCCTCCTCCTGATCGAGGAGGACGAGGCCATCCGGGGCTCCGTCCGCCGCTGGCTCGCCGACGTCCTTCCCCACGCCCGGATCAGCGATGTCGGGGACGACGACCAGGCCCTGGCCCTCATCCGTTCTCAGGACCCGGAGGTCATCCTCGTCGACGTCGCGCCCCCCAAGGAGGACGGCCTCGCCACCCTCCGGCGCCTCCGCTCCGCCGCGCCCCACGCCGCCCTCGTCGCCCTCACCATGGAGGAGAGCGACACCGAGGCCCGCCGGGACGACCTCCTGGCCGCCGGCGCCAGCGCCACCGTCGCCATCTGGCGCATGCGCGAGGACCTCCTCCCCACCCTCCACGACCTCCTCCCCGCTCCCCACGACGAGGTCCGGGGCAAGACCGTCGTCTGCGTCGAGGACGAGATCGATCTCATCAACCTCATCCAGTTCGCCCTGGACCGCCACGGGGTCGACCTGGTCGGCGCCATGGGCGGCCGCGAGGGCCTCGACACCATCCGTCGCGTCAAGCCGGACCTGGTCTTATTGGACCTCATGATGCCCGACATCGACGGCTGGCAGGTCTACCAGCGCATGAAGGCCGACGAGGAGCTGCGCCATATCCCCGTCATCGTCATCACCGTCCTCGAGCCCTACTGGAGCGCCAAGCAGGGCCTCGATCTCTCCGACGTCGATGGCTACGTGACGAAGCCGTTTGTACCGCAGGAGCTCGCCGAGCGCGTCAGCTCCGCCCTGCGCGTGGTGGCCTGACCGGTGGGCTTTGCAGAAATCGTGCACAGAGCTTGACGGCGAAAGGAGGCTGGATTCGACAAATGAGCAGACTTGAGATCCTGGAGATGGTTCTCTGAATGGGGAAAAGATTCTCGTGGACGTTATAGGGCTGGAGATGTGGCAAGGTGCCAGCCATCTCCCTTAGATCTAAGGAGGTCGAAGGATGAAGATATTGAATGGATTCACGATCCTCGCGCTGTTGGCCTTGGTTGTCTCCGTGGGGCTCTATG
>CAZEQC010000135.1:0-9073 GCA_964514285.1 uncultured Anaerolineales bacterium
GGTGATCGAAGCGCTCATCAAACGGAGCGAGCTAACGACGCTTCGAAACTGGCTCGGCGCTCTGCCGGAGGAGGTCCTCTCCCGACGGCCCGAGCTGTGTGCCTACGACGCCTGGCTGCTCCTGCTGGGCAGTGAGCCGGTGCGCAAGGTCGAGTCGCGCATCGCGGCGCTGAGAGAGCACGTCGGTAGCGACTCAGGGCACCTCAAGGCGGTCCGGGCGCTCGTCTCTATCTCCCAGGGGCGAGTTGACGGCATCGACGAGCTCGCCGACCAGGCCCTCCAGACCCTCACCGAGGAGGATGGGTTCTGGTACAGCGTCGCGGGATGGTTGCAAGGCCTCCTCCGTATGTCGGACGGCGATCTTCGCGACGAGGATGGGGAGCCGCTGCGCCGCATAGTCACTTCCCACCTCGATAGCCAGAACATCCTGCTGAGCGTCATCGGACTTTGCAATCTGGGCGAACTGCGGGTCAAGCAGGGACGCCTGCGGGAGGCAGAGAGAACCTTCCGACGGGCCCTGAATCGGGCTCAGGACGCGGCAGGGGAGCGTCTGCCCATCGCGGGCGAACCGCTGATGTGGCTGGGCGAGCTCGCCCGGGAGCGGAATGATCTACCGGCCGCCGAGCGCCACCTCTTGGATGGGCTCGAGCTCGTTCGTCGATGGGGGCCCGTGGCGGCCATCGAGGGGTACACAGCGTTGGCCCGACTCCGACAGGCTCAGGGTGACTGGACGGGCAGCGACGAGGCGCTCGATGAGGCTTCACGCCTGGCGGTCAGTTTCGACGCTACCGAGATGGACGACCATCTGGTCGCCTTGGCCCGAGGGCGGATAGCAGCGCTGCGCGGCGACGTCGAGGCCGTGAAGCGCTGGGCTGCCTCCCGCGGATTGGACAGCATCGATCCGAACAACCTCCAGATCGACGCCACCATCGAGCTACACCTGCGCAAGTATGAGTTGACCTCGCCCAGTGGTGTCGCCAGCACGACGATCTGGCAGCGTACCTGCGGCAGACACCGGCCGCGGAGCTGGCCAATCGCCTGGATGAGGACGACGTTCCGTCGGAGACCAACGCATCAGCGTGGAACGAGTGGCAGACCCGGTTCCGGGCCCACCTCGAGCAGCACGGACACTCCATCTACGACCTCGACTTCGCCAAACCGATCCCAGTTCACGATCCCACGCCGCTGATTCAGACGCTGAAGGTCTTCATTCAGGACGAGGGGCGGAACCCTCACGCGCGGCAGCAGCGGCTGCTGGAGAGACGGGAGCAGGTCATCCAGGCCGTTCGCCAGCGGGCCGGCGGCCTGAGACTGAAGGCCTTCAACAAGACCCTGGGCTGGGCGCAGACCCACACCCGGCTGCGGGAGGACAGCATCGTCGAGATCGGTCTGGCCTACCGTCCCTTGCGGGAGATGCTCCTGGAGCTGGGTCGTCGCCTCGCTGAAGGGGGAGCCGTCGCTGAGACCGATGACGTGTTCTGGTTGGAGGTCGAGGAACTCGAGCGTGCCGCCGACGCCCTGGAGCGAGGCGAGCCACTGAACGATCTGTCGCAGCGGGTCGAGGGCCGCCAGAGAGCGTGGCGCGCCGAGAAGCGTGTCACGCCGCCTCCCGAGCTTCCCCAGAAGGGGCGCGTCCTGGGCATCAAGACGGACATCTTCATAGCGACGAGCGGAGAGGACCAGACGGAGAGCGTTCTCAGCGGGGTCGGCTGCAGCCCGGGCCAGGTGACAGGCACTGCCCGCGTGCTTCACGGCCCCGAGGACTTCGATGAGATGGAGCTGGGCGACATCTTGGTGGCCGACGTCACCACACCGGCCTGGACGCCCCTCTTCGCCATGGCGGCGGGTATCGTCACCAACGTCGGTGGACCGTTGAGCCATGGATCGATCGTGGCCCGGGAATACGGCATCCCGGCGGTCCTCGGCACCGGCGTCGCGACCCGCCGCATCGAGAGCGGCCAGCGCGTGACCGTCGACGGCGAGGCGGGGACCGTCTCGCTCCTGGAGTAGCCAGGGGCGAAAGGGAGGCCTTATGGCGCGCTACGGACGCAGAACCCTGATCGTGCTTTCCTTCACCCTCGTCGTGGTCACCCTGGGCTACGGCCTGGTGATCCCCATCTTCCCTTTCTACATCCAGGAGCTGGGCGGCAGCGGGGGCGAGATGGGCATGCTCGTCGCCCTGTCTGCCCTCACGGAGCTCCTCTTCGGCCCGCTGTGGGGCAGCGTCTCGGACCGCATCGGTCGGAAGCGGGTGCTCATGGTCGGCGTCTTCGGCTACGGGGTATCCCTGCTGTTGATGGGCGTCGCCTCTCAACTGTGGATGCTCTTCGCCGCCCGGGCCCTCTCGGGCCTTCTCACCGCCGCCACGATGCCCTCGGCGATGGCCTACGTCGGAGACACGACCGCCGAAGATGAGCGCGGCGGCGGTATCGGTTGGCTCGGATCGGCGGCGGGGCTGGGCATCATCGTGGGCCCGGGCGTAGGAGGCTGGCTCGGGCAGGGCTCCCTGTCTCTCCCCTTCTTCGTCGGTGCAGGGCTCGCCTGGACAGCTCTCCTGCTAGTCGGCTTCCTCCTCCCGGAGACGATGATCTCCTCAGGTCGCTCGCACCGGACGGGGGGCCACGGGCTTCAGCTCCGCTCGCTGTGGGACGCCCTGTCAAGTCCCATCGGCTTCCCCCTCTTCCTGCTGTTCCTGGTTAGCTTCGGCCTGGCCAACTTCGAGGCCGTCTTTGGCCTGTACGCCGCCGAGAGGTTTGGCTTCGGCCCTGAGCGGGTCGGGACGGTGCTTGTGGTCGTTGGTCTGGTCACCACGCTGGGGAAGGGCGCGCTGACCGGCCCGCTCACCAAGCACCGGGGCGAGGAGACCGTGATCAAGATCTCTATGCTGGCCGGGGCAGCGGGGTACCTGATCCTGCTGGCGGCTTTCGACTACGTCACCATCCTGCTGGCGACCGGCGTCTTCATCCTCTCCAAGACGGTGCTGCGTCCGGCGCTCCTGGCCCTCATCTCCCGGCGCGCCGACGTCGGTCAGGGCACGGCTATGGGGTTGGGCAACACCTTTCTCAGCCTGGGGCGCGTGGTCGGTCCGCTCTGGGCAGGCTTCATCTTCGACGTGCGCCTGACCCTCCCCTACCTCAGCGGTGCTGCGATCATGGCCCTGGGTTTCGTCGTGAGCGTGCTGTGGATCTCGCCGCAGCAAGAGCTTGGCAATCCAACCCGTTTGTGCTAGACTGACCGGGTCCTGGCGCCGCTGCGGCGCCCTTGCAGGGATCGAGGAGGAGGCATGCCCGAGGAGATCTATCGCAGACTGGCTCAGCGGCTGGACGCTCTGCCCAACGGCTTCCCAGCCACGGAGAGCGGCGTCGAGCTGAAGCTGTTGGCCAAGCTGTTCACGCCGGAGGAAGCGGCCCTGGCGGCGTCCATGCGCCTGACGCGGGAGCCGGCCGAGGCGATCGCCGCCCGCGCCGGGGTCGACGCCCGGACCGCCTATCGGACCCTCAAGGGCATGGTCCGCAAGGGGTTGCTGCGCTTCCAGCGCGGCGAGGGCACGCTCCTCTTCGGCCTCATGCCCTTCGTGGTCGGCTTCTACGAGGAGTCGTTGGCCCGTATGGACGAGGAGCTGGCAGCGCTCTTCGAGGCGTACCTGCAGGAGAGCCGCGGCGCCGGCATTGCCGACCATGAGCCTGCGCTGCAGCGGGTGCTTCCAGTCGAGGCGTCGATCCCGTTCGAGCTGGAGATCTTCCCCCACGAGCGGGCCTCCCGGCTGCTGGAGAACGCCAAGGCCTGGGGAGTGCGCGACTGCATCTGCCGGGTCCAGCAGCAGCTGATCGGCGAGGGGTGCGACTATCCGGTCGAGAACTGCCTCGTCTTCGCACCGGTGGAGGGCGCCTTCGACCACAGCGAGGTCGAGCGGGCCATCAGCAAGGAGGAGGCGCTGCGCATCCTGCACCAGGCCGCGGAGGCGGGGCTGATTCACTCGACCGGCAACTACGTGAGCCGCCACTACTACATCTGCAACTGCTGCACCTGCTGCTGCGCCATCATGCGCGGCGTGGCCGAGTTCGGCATGCCGACCGCCGTCGCCAAAGCCGACTTCCGGGCGGCGGTGGACGTCGAGCTCTGCATCGGATGCAGCGACTGCACCGACCGGTGCCAGTTCGACGCCCTCTCGGTGCCCGATGCGGTCTGCGTGGTCGACGACGGGCGCTGTGTGGGCTGTGGGGTCTGCGCCGCAACGTGCCCTACCGGTGCGCTGAGGATGGAGCGCCGGCCCGAGGGGGAGGTGCCCGCGCCCCCGGCGGACATCAAAGCGTGGGGACAGCGCCGCGCCGAGGCGCGGGGCATCCCGCTGAGTGAGGTCCTTTAGGCGGGCCGGGGGGTAGAGCAGTGAAGAAACGACCGATCGTCGCCATCACGATGGGCGACCCCGCCGGCGTGGGCCCGGAGGTGGCGGCCAAAGCGCTCTCCGATCACGACCTGCACGCGGCGTGCCGACCGCTGCTGGTCGGCGATGCAGCGGTGATGGAGAAGGCCGTGGCGCTGGTGGGAGCGCCGATGACGATCCGCGCCATCGCAGACGCGGCGGACGCAGAGTTCGCGCCGACTGTGTGCGACGTGCTCGATCTGGACAACGTCGATCTGGGGACGCTGCCTCTGGGGGAGGTCTCCTCGGACGCGGGTCGAGCGGCGGTGGCATACGTCGAGAAAGCCGCGGAGCTGGCCCTGAAGGGTCACGTGGACGCCCTCACGACGGGGCCGATCAACAAGGCGGCGCTCCGTGCCGCCGGCATTCCCCACATCGGGCACACGGAATTACTGACCGAGCTGGTCGGCCAGGACGCGAGCGCGGAGAGCGTGACAACGATGCTGGCGACGCCCGGGCTGCGGGTGGTCCACGTGACACGCCACGTGCCACTGGCCGACGTGGCGGCGATGATCACGAAGGAAAGGGTGGTAGACACTCTTCGCATCACTCACCGAGGTCTGATGCAGATGGGCTTGTCGCACCCACGGCTAGCGGTGGCAGCGCTGAACCCGCACGGCGGGGACGAGGGAGTGATCGGCTGCGAGGAGATCGAAGCGATCGGCCCCGCCGTCGAGGCGGCGAGGGGGGAGGGGATCGACGCCCAGGGTCCCATAGCGGCCGACTCGGTCTTCTTCCGCGCCATCGAGGGCGAGTTCGACGTGGTGGTGGCCATGTACCACGATCAGGGGCACATACCGATCAAGACGCACGACTTCGCCCGGAGCGTCACCGTGACGCTGGGACTGCCCATCGTGCGCACCTCGGTGGATCATGGGACGGCCTTCGACATCGCATGGCAGGGCCAAGCCGACGAGACCAGCATGGTGGAGGCGATCCGGCTGGCAGCCCGGCTGGCGCGGGGGAGGGTGAACGGCTGAAGCCGTTACGACGATGGCAGGATTGCTCTAACGGGTCTGGGCCCCCCGCCGGGGCGGGCCGTGGGGAGCCTCTTCGGGCTGTCGGCGCGGGTCCTAGACCCGCTGAGCATCGAGGGAGTTGACAGCGTCCCACAGCCATTCGGCGGTTTGCGTTCCGGGTGGTTTCGTGGTATAAAGGAGGTCAGTGCCCCCGTAGCTCAGATGGATAGAGCACCGGCCTCCGGAGCCGGGCGCCCGCGTTCGAGTCGCGGCGGGGGTACTTTTTGTTGTCAGAAGGCGGGCCAGTGGCCCGCCTTCTGCGTTCGGGTCAACACTGATGACAGAGACTAGGCCATCTCCAGATACCGCTCTAGCTCCCAGTCGGTGACCTGGATGCGGTAGGCGCCCCACTCCGCCTGCTTGGCCCGCATGAAGACGTCGGTGATGGCCGGGCCGAGCGCCTCCTGAATCACCTCATCCTCCTCCAGCGCGTCCAGGGCCTCGGCCAGTGTGCCCGGCAGGGTGCCGATGGCCCGTTCGTCCAGATCACACTGGTCGAAGTGATAGACGTCCTCGTTGACGGCCGGCGGCGGCACCAGGTCGCGTTCAATGCCGTCGAGCCCGGCCGCGAGCATAGCGGCGAAGGCCAGATAAGGATTGCAGCTGGGGTCCGGACAGCGCAGCTCGATGCGGGTCGCCGACGTCTCCGAGCCGTGAGCGGGGACGCGGATCAGCGATGACCGGTTCAGTTGAGCCCAGCAGATGTAGACCGGAGCCTCGTAGCCCGGCGTCAACCGCTTGTAGCTGTTGACCGTGGGCGCCACGACGGCGGACATGGCCTTGGCGTGCGCCATCTGCCCGGCGATGAAGTTGCGCGCCAACCGCGAGAGATGGTACTCGTCGTCCGGGTCGTAGAAGAGATTGCGACCCTCGGCGTCGAAGATACTCTGATGGGTATGCATACCGGACCCATTGATGCCAAAGATCGGCTTGGGCATGAAACTGGCGTAGAGCCCGTGGCTGGCCGCCACGCCGCGCACTGTGTACTTGAACGTGACGGCGTTATCGGCGCTGGTCACTGCGTTGGCGTAGCGAAAATCGATCTCGTGCTGGCCGGTGGCCACCTCGTGATGGCTGGACTCCACCTGCATCCCCAACGCCTCCAGGGCCAGGATAATCTCGCTCCGCACCTGCTGTGCCTCATCGCGCGGGGAGAAGTCGAAATAGCTCCCCACGTCGTGGGGCACCGGGCGCGCCGGGTGACCGTCGTTGGGCTCCCCATTGCGCTTGAAGAGGAAGAACTCCAGCTCAGGGCCCACGTTGTATGTGTAGCCCATCTCCGACGCCCGGGCCAGCACCCGCTTCAGGATCTGTCGCGGCACCCGGAGCGAGGGCTGCCCCTGCGGCCCGTGGACGTCACAGATAATTCGCGCCCGGCGCCGCTCCGCCGCACTCCATGGCAGCACCCGATAGGTATCCACATCGGGCACGAGGACCAGGTCGCTCTCGTAGATGCGGGCAAATCCCTCGATCGACGAGCCGTCGAACCAGACGCCCTCCTCCAGGGCGCTCTCCAGCCGTCCCACCGGGATGGTGACGCTCTTGATGGTACCCATCACGTCGGTGAACTGCAGGCTGACGAATTGAACGCCGTCCTCTTCCACACGCTTCAGTAAATCGTGCGACATTAAGGCCTCCTCATTATGGTTTCGGCATAAGCTCGGCAGGTGCCGCTGCGCTTGCGGAAGCCTGCCCGAAGTAGTTGGGGGTCGTGTTTGCTACTCGACTTCGTCCACAACCTCAAGATGCAGCTCCTCCAGCTGATCCTCCCCCACCGGTGACGGCGCCCCTGCCATTAGATCCTTCGCTTGCTGCGTCTTCGGGAAGGCGATCACCTCGCGGATGTTGGGCTCACCGGCCAGGATCATCACCAGCCGATCGATACCCGGGGCGATGCCCCCGTGAGGGGGCGTGCCGTATTCAAAGGCCTCCAGCATGTGGCCGAAGCGCTCTTGGGCCTCCGCCGCGTCGAGCCCGATCAGATCGAAGATCTTCTCCTGAACGTCACGGCGGTGAATACGGATGCTGCCCCCTGCCACCTCCTCGCCGTTCAACACCAGGTCGTACTGCTGCCCACGGGCGGCCCCCGGGTCGCTGTCGAGCAGCGGCAGATCCTCCACCATCGGCGACGTGAAGAGGTGGTGACTCGGATCCCAGCGCTGTCCCTCCTCATCCCACTCGAAGAGCGGGAAATCGATCACCCAGCAGAAGGCCATGGTCCGGTCGCCGTGCTCCCGCAGTCCCAACCGCTCTCCCAGCTCCAGGCGGAGCTTCCCGAGCACCGCGTTCGCCACGCCCGAGTCATCGGCGACGAAGAGCAACAGGTCGCCAGGTTCCGCCTCCAGGCTCTCCAGGATGCCCTCGACCTCCTCCTCCGTCAGGTACTTGGCGAACGTGGATCGAATCTCTCTATCCCCGCTCGCCGAGGCTCCGGGCTCACCGCCCGGCAGCGCCAGCCAGGCCAGCCCCTTGGCCCCCTCGTCCTTCGCCGACGCCTCCAGCTCGTCGATCTGGCGCCGGCTGTAGTCGGCACAACCGGGGGCCCGGATGCCCTTGACCACCCCACCACCGCCCACGACCGAGCTGAAGATGCGGAACTCGCTCTCCGCCACCACGTCGGAGACGTCGGTGAGCTCCATCCCGAAACGGATATCCGGTCGATCCGTCCCGAAGCGCGCCATCGCCTCCTGGTAGGTGAGGCGGGGGAAGGGCTTGGCAAGCAACTCGCACGGCTCTGTGTTGGGCCCAGCCGCGCACTGCTCGACGATGGTGATCATCAGCTCCTCCGTCAGCGCCATCACGTCCTCGCGCTCGACGAAGCTCATCTCCAGGTCCAGCTGCGTGAACTCCGGCTGACGGTCCCCCCGCTGATCCTCGTCGCGGAAGCAGCGCGCAATCTGGAAGTACCTCTCATAGCCGGCGACCATCAACAGCTGCTTGAGCTGCTGAGGCGACTGCGGCAGGGCGTAGAAGTGGCCGGGATAGAGACGACTGGGCACCAGGTAGTCCCGCGCTCCCTCCGGCGTGCTCTTGAAGAGAATTGGGGTCTCGATCTCGACGAAGCCGCGCGCGTCGAGGAAGTCACGAATGGTCTTGACCACCTCGTGGCGGAGGATAATGTTCCGCTGCATCCGCCGGCGGCGCAGATCCAGATAGCGGTACTGGAGCCGCAGCCCCTCGTCGACCGGTTGGTCATCGTAGATGTAGAAGGGGGGCGTCTTGGCCGGATTGAGGATGCGCAATGTATCGGCCACCACCTCGATCTTTCCGGTGGGAATATCGGGGTTGACGAGACCCTCCGGACGCCGGCGCACCTGGCCCTCGATCTGGAGCACATACTCGTTACGCACCTCGTGGGCAGCCTGGTGAGACTCGGGGTCGATGTCAGGATTAGCCACCACCTGCACGAGGCCCGAGCGGTCGCGCAGATCGATGAAGACAACGCCTCCGTGATCGCGCCGCCGATTGACCCAGCCGGCGAGGGTTATCTTCTGGCCGGCATGCTGAGCGCGCAGCTCCCCACAACTCCGTGATTTCAACATTGAGCGACTCCTTAGAAACTAGTTCCGTCCCACAACAAAAAAGCCGCCCCATAGTGGGCGGCTTGCCTTGACGAATATCGGTGTTAGTT
>CAZEQC010000136.1:0-9037 GCA_964514285.1 uncultured Anaerolineales bacterium
TCTAGCTGAGGCCGGCGTGGGCGGTCAAGAGTCTCCCGCTGTCGGGGCGCTCGCGTGCCACGCTGTCCGATCCCGAAGCAACTACCTGAAGACGCAGTGGCGCGAGATCCTCGGGGTGGAGACCGAATGGGATGTATTGCCGTGGGGAAGCTTTCTCGATAAGCTGCGGGATGAACCGCCCCAGATTTTGCTTCTCATGTGGGTGGCAGACTACCCTGACCCCGACAACTTCCTGCGCGTCTGTCGCGACCGGACCTGGCCTGGATGGCGGAACGAGGCTTACGGACGGTTGGTGAAGAGGGCTCGGAGGGCTATGGACCAGGAGGAGCGAATGAGGCTCTATAGCCGGGCGGCCCGCGTCCTGATTGAGGAGGTACCTATTCTTCCCCTGACGTACGAGCGGCAGCATCTGCTGGTCAAACCGTGGGTGAGCTGCTACCCTACGTCGGCTATGCAGGCGGCGTTCTGGAAGGATGTGGTCATCAGGCCGCGCTGACAGCTCCCGGCGTTGGCGAGGTCGTCAGGGGAGCCTCAGCGCCAGGCGGGAGTCTGGCGCTGAGGCCTTTTTCTCTCCCCTTGAGATCGATGTCTAGACCCTACTCTGGCAGGTCGGGGTAGAAGTCGATCACGCGTGTCCCGTCGGCCAGGTAGGCCTCCGCTGCTGCTCGACCCTTTGCAGCCTCAGCTGATACCGGTGCGGCGCCAGCCTGGGCGATAGCTTCCTCCAGGCCCTCCAAAGAGAGGGCTAACCCGACGACCGTGCGCGATTCGCCGAACGTGTAGCGGACCTCTGGCCCGGTCGCCCACGCCCCATCCTCGCTGTTCCAGACCAGAGAGTAGGGCTCGTAGGCTTCTGTATTCGCGTTGTAGTTGACGCCGATGGCCACCTCGTCGCCGAGATCCGGGTTGATGCGTCGGCTGCCGACATCGCGTCCGGTCTCGGTGCTTCCGTCCGTGTCGATGACGAAGAGCCAGTTCATATACCCGCGGGGCGGGTCTGGCACAGTGTCGTACAACGATATCCAGAAGAAAGCCTCACCTTCCTCGCTCCAATCTGCCAGCTCCGCCGGTGGTTCCTCGGTTGGTTGAAGCGACAGCCCTAGGTCTGGACTGATGCTGGCGGCGGTGATGTCCACGCCACTTGGGGGTGACTCGATGGGAGCCCCCGTCTCATAGGTGCCGACGTCACCTTGTGGATCTGGGCTGGCGGTGGCGGTGGTGGTGGTCGCCGTTGGTTCTGGCGTCGCTTCCGGCTCTGGCGTGGCGGTGGGAGGAAGCGTGGGTAGGGGGGTGACGGTGGGCGTTGGCGTGCAGTCGATGATGTGGACGATGGCCCCGGCGGCCCGTCCGGACTCATCGCGAGAGGCTGTGACGGTGTAGTCGCCTGGGATGTCGGCAGCGGTGAAGACCCCTTCCTCGCTGATAGCTCCTCCGCTGGCCTCCCACGTCACCTCAACGTCATTTCCGACGGCGAACTGTTGTTGATCGCCCGTACAGAGCGTGACCTCGGCTGGCGTAATCGTCAGCGGAGGTTCAGTCTGTGTGGGCAGCCCACCGCAGGCTCGCAAGATGGTGACGGCCGCCAGGATGGCGACGGCGAGCATCAGAGCGATGGTGAACCAGAATAGAATGATACGTGCTCTGTCGTTCAACGGCATATAACCTCCTCAATAAGAACAGGAATGTGCGCGTCGGGTAGGATCTGAAAGCCGCCCAGCGCTGGTTGACGCTCGCGATGGAGCCAACGGATGGCGGGTCTGATCGCTGCCTTCGGGCTGTCAGTCACTGTCAAGTCACCTTTTCAAATCGAAACCGCGCCACCTGCTCCGTCTCCGGCTCTATCTTGGCGCTTGCTGCAATGCGTCTCCCACAGATCCACAGGATAGTCTCCCCTGCCACCAGTAGCGGGATGTGGCCTCGCCACGCCTCTGGGATCTTGAGATTGATCATCAACTCGCTCACCTTCACGTGATGTCCCTCCATACCCAGCGGCTGAAAGCGGTCGCCACGGCGACGGGGCCGCAGGGCAAGAGGGGCTGTCAACACCTCGGCGTCGAAGAAGCCGGTCCACGGATGATCTGGTGCTGTAATCTCCGTCAGCGTCCAGTGTCTCAGGATATCGACCTCCAGCACCCAGTCGGTCTCCGGCAGCGGCGTCGTCCCTGGCGCGGCTACTGGCAGCGGCTCGTCGCTCCAGAGGAGGGGTTCATCGGGGGGCGCACCGGCCGCATCCGATGGGCCGACGGTGAGCGTCTCATAGCCCACGGTCAGCGCCAGGCCCATGGGCAGCGTCGACGCCTTGCCTGTCTCTCCGTCTGTGGCTACCTTACGGGCGTTCTCCACGTGCACGAACGTGACGTCACGCAGACTCCGACGGAGCTGATACGTGGCCTTGCGTAACGTGGCCCGCTGCAGAGAGACGGGAAGGCCCTGCCAGTCCGCCTTATCGAAGATGACGGCGTCCGCACGCTCCTCCTGCACGACCTCGTCCCAGGCCTCCTGCCGCGCATCGACCAACACCTCGTAGTCGGCGGCCACGACAGCAGCCGTATGGCATAGTCGCTGACGTATGTTGGGATTATAGGTCTCCAGCTCCGGCAGAAGCTCGTGACGGAGACGATTTCGAAAGTAGGTCGTGTCCAGGTTAGAGCGATCGAAACGGGGATTGAGATCGTGAGCCGAGCAGTAGCGCTCGATCTCGGCGCGTTCCACGTTCAAGAGAGGTCTGATGATCGTAGGCTTAGGCGGGGCTTCGTCAGGGCTGGCGGGGGGCCGGGCTGCGTGTTCTATCTGATCATCCTTGTCCCCCGCCTCGAGAGGGGCGATCAGTCGATAGTCGGTGATGGGCGTGCGAGGCAGCATCCCGCGGAGCCCCGCCAACCCCGACCCGCGGACGATGTGCATCAGAACCGTCTCTGCCTGGTCATCAGCGTTGTGGCCCACGGCGATGGCCCCGGCGTCGATACGAGCCGCCGTGCGGGCCAGGAACGCATAGCGCACGCGCCGAGCTGCCTCTTCGAAAGCGAGCCCGTGCTCGTCGGCCAGTCCGGGAACGTCGTGCTTCTCAACAGTCACCGGGAGATTCCATCGCTCCGCGGTCCTTCTGGCGAACGCCGCATCGGCGTCAGAAGCCTCTCCCCGCGTACCATGGTTGAGATGGGCGACGTAGAGCTGCAGGCCGTAGGGTTCCCGCAAGCGCATCAGGACGTGGAGCAGGCAGAGTGAGTCTGGGCCGCCGGACAGACCGACGACCAACCGGTCTCCGGGAGCGACAAGGTCGTGTTCCTCAATGGTCTCCCGGACTTGCTGCACGACGTCGCTCAAGAGCTAGATCGCCTTGTAGACGCTGTCGCCCGGGCGGGCCCGCGAGGTCAGTTTGACGCCAATTTCGTCGCCCGCGCTGGCCTCGCTCACGTCCTCGTTGTCGAGCTGCATCGAGGTGATCTCCTGCTCCAAGTCCGTTGTGTGGCCGACGATGTGGACACGATCACCCACGGTTAGGTCGCCGCTGAGTTTGATGCCAGCGACGTTGATGTTATCGAACCAGTGACTAACCTCGCCGATCAGTTCCTCTGGCATGGATACCCCCTCTGTGTGCTATCCAATCGATTCTGGCTCTCCGTCAGACCGGAAGCGGTTCTAGATTCGGATGACTGTCCCACAGTATTCGCAGGTGATTTCGCGCATCCCGCGCACGATTTGGACATCAATGGCCGCGCCACAGGTCGAGCACGTGGTTGGCACATTGCGAACTGCCTCCAGGACAGCGGCTTCCTTGGGCCGCGAGCGCTCCTTTGCGATATCGCCTGATTGGACTCGGCCAATCAGACCGGCCCAGGTCTCGTTGTCGGTGCCGCGCAGGCGAAGCAGTGCCTCGTCTAGGATCGCCTCCGGGCTAAAGAGCAATCTCATCATCTCTTTTCGTCCCAAAAAGCCCTTCTGGCTCGCCTCAACCTTTTCGATCTGCCCCACGGGGACATCCAAGATCAGCTCTTGTACCGTCTCCTTCTCCGTTGCGATGAAGAGGACCTTCTTGGTTGTTTTCTTCTCCTTCTGCTCAAAGAGCAGACGCTCGTCGGTGAGATAGAGCACGCCCTTAGGGCCATCCTTCTTGGTCTCCATCAACTGCGCTTTGCTTGCAGCGATGGGATCCTCAGCTGGATGGAGCTTAAAGCTAGCTTGAGCCAGCTCATCGAGGAGCCACGCGATCTCCTCGATCTGAGCCTTCGTCTGGCGCACGTTCTGCTGCAGCGTCTCGTACATAGCCCTGAGGGTCGATTCGGTCCCGTCGACCCTGTGCTCCAGAGCATCGATGACGGTCTGGGCTCGGGAGATGTGAACGGTTCCCCCCGCCATCGCCTCATAGAGCGCGCTCTCTGCTTCATCTGCCTCCCGTTGGAGCTCTCGCGTGAGCCGGGGTACATCTCGGGAAACGCGATACGACGTGTCTTCCCATTGGTTGGTCAGGACCTCCACTTTCCGTTCCAGGAAACTGCGGAAGACGTAGCCACGGCTCCGTAGATTCTCTATGTCGGTGGGGAGCAAGCTCAGAGTCGTCTGCATCTCGTCTATGTCATCCTGGATGGCCTCCAGAAGCAACGATTCCTGAAGGTCACCAAGGTGCCCTTGGAGGTCCTGCAGCTTGGCCCGACTTTCCTCGCTCACTGATCGACTTGGCATATCTGCTCTCATCTGGTATACCTCGTGCCTCTCCGCACGGCTGGATAATCCCTTTTCCGTCCCTTGGAGCTCATACCCCTTTCTCCTGTTGAGTTAGCTCCCGACCGGGTTGCCCCCGGTCATAGCCAGGCCGTTTGATGGTCTGTTCCTGCGCTGGTCGCGGTAGGGAACAGAGCGCGATCATTGAGACGTTCAGGCGGAGCCCATTTGAGAGCGCAAATAGGCCTCCATGAAGCCATCCAGTTGCCCGTCGAGCACCGCCTCCGCGTTGCCGGATTCGTAGCCGGTACGGTGATCCTTGACCATATGGTAGGGATGCAACACGTAGGAGCGGATCTGGTTGCCCCAGCGCGCCTCAATGTGCTCCCCTTTCAGCTCATCAATTTCCTCTTGCTGTCTCTCCTCCTCGAGTTGGACCAGACGGGCGCGGAGGACGCGAAGCGCGGTCTCCTTGTTCTGCGCCTGGGACCGCTCGTTCTGGCACGAGACGGTGATATCTGTGGGTGTGTGGGTGATGCGCACAGCGGTCTCGTTCTTCTGCATATGTTGACCACCAGCGGACGACGCTCGGAAGGTCTCAATCTCCAACTCGCTCGGGTCGATGGTCACGGAGATGTCCTCTGTGATGTCGGGCCATACCTCTACCAAGGTGAAGGACGTGTGGCGTCGATGCGCTGCGTCGAAGGGTGAGAGTCGCACCAGACGATGGACGCCCCGCTCGGATCGTAGGTTGCCGTAGACGTAAGGACCGGACACGGTCAACGTCACACGTTTGACCCCTGCTTCGTCGCCGTAGAGCCGATCGATGATCTCAGTCCTGTAGCCGTTGCTCTCAGCCCATCGGAGATACATACGCAGCATCATTTCGGTCCAGTCTTGGGCGTCGGTTCCTCCCGCACCGGCGTGCAGGGAGAGGATCGCATCCTCCCTATCGCGGGGGCCAGAGAAGAGCAGCAGGAACTCAAGCCGGTCGATTGCCTGCTCCAGAGTCTCTGTCTCCGCCTCCAGCTCCGCGCTCAGGCTGGCATCGCCCAGCGAGGCCAGCTCTAGCGCATCGTGGACGCGCCTCGACAGGGTGTTCCAGCGCTCTACCTCGTCTTTCACGTTCGACAGACGCTGCATCACCTTCTGCGCCTGCTCGGGGACGTTCCAGAAGTCGGGAGCGCTGGCGCGTTTCTCCAGTTTGGCTATCTCTTGTTGTTTCCCATCCAGGTCAAAGATGCCCCCGGATGTTCTCGAGCTTCGCTTCTAAAGTCCTCAATCGCTCTTGTAGGTCTTCCATAATCATCCTCTAACACGCGTTGATGACGGACCTTTGCCGCTATTCGAACAGGCCCTCTATGAACGCGTCTGGGTCGAAGGGCGCTAGATCGTCTAACGTCTCCCCGGTGCCTACGAAACGGATGGGGAGTTGAAGTTCCCGGGCGATGGCAAAAACCATACCCCCCTTGGCTGTGCTGTCGAGCTTGGCGAGCACCACCCCGGTCACGTCCACTGCTTCCTGGAAGTGCCGGGCTTGTGACAGGGCATTCTGGCCTGTGGTGGCGTCGATCACGAGCAGGGTCTCGTGGGGCGCGCCCTCTACGTTCTTCTCCGCTACCTTGTGCACCTTCTGGAGCTCAGACATCAGGTTGTATTGCGTGTGCAATCGGCCCGCGGTGTCGACGATGACCCTGTCTTTGCCTCGGGACTTGGCGGCGTGCAGGGCATCGAAAACGACAGCTCCTGGATCGCCGCCCTGAGGGCCCTTGACGATGTCCACGCCAATGCGCTTGGCCCAGATATCCAACTGCTCCACCGCTGCAGCCCGATAGGTGTCTGCGGCTGCCAGCAGCAGAGTGTGACCCTGATGCTGCCAGCGATGGGCCATCTTGGCGATGCTGGTGGTCTTGCCCGACCCGTTGACGCCGACGACGAGCACGATGTCTTGCTCGCGGCCCCCCAGGTTGAGGGGCGAGGCGGGCGGGAGCAGGGCACGAAGCTCCTCGCGCAGCGCTCTCTGCAGCTCTTCAGCCTGCAAGATGGCTTCGTCTCGAGCCCGCTGGCGCAGCCTGTCGACGAGGTACATCGTCGTG
This sequence comes from uncultured Anaerolineales bacterium, assembly GCA_964514285.1. Classification (GTDB taxonomy): domain Bacteria; phylum Chloroflexota; class Anaerolineae; order B4-G1; family B4-G1; genus SKLM01. Next base: position 6,756 of record CAZEQC010000136.1, read on the forward strand.
CTGACCCCGACATCGGCGCGGACAAGCAGTTCCTCCAGCTTGTCCCACGTCTCGTCGGTGACCTCGCTGGCCCCCAGCAGCCCTGCGACGCGGCTGAAGACGGCGTTGCGCGTTCGTGTCAGGCTGTCTCTAATCGACTTAGCGAATCCTATGGCCATAGTCCTCTTGGAACGACTGTCCTCATGCTCTACGGTGGGCCGCGGCTCGACCGCAGCTCACGTCACTGACGAGACTCCAGCCTGCTACCCCACGTTTGGAACGTCGACTCGGCGGAGGCAGAGGGAGCCTGGACATTCGACGTGGTCATTTTGACCGCTCTCGATTATACCGCAAAGGCATGACTTGAGCAACGCGAAGGTCTGCGGCGCCGATGGTGGTTGACATGCCATGACTTCTCGGATACCATAAAGGGCTCCGTAGTGGCTGCTGACGGCGGGCTACGGATCGCGTAGTTGAACGTGATAGGGTCTTCCAGGAGATTCCTTTGCGCTCCTGGAGGGTTGGGAGATGATCTTCTTTGCTGTGTGGTTTCCATAGGAGGTATCAAGACAACCATGGCGGAACGGAACAAGGTACGGGTGGCGATCGTTGGGGTGGGTAACTGCGCCTCGGCTCTGGTGCAGGGGGTTCATTTCTACCGAGATGCTCCGGACGATGCTTTCGTCCCGGGTTTGATGCACGTCAATCTGGGTGGCTATCACGTGCGCGATGTCGAATTCACGGCTGCCTTCGACATCGATCGAAACAAAGTGGGCCTCGATCTGTCGGAGGCGATCTGGCAGGAGCCTAACAACACGGCGGAGTTCGCTCAGGTGCCCCATCTCGACGTGCCGGTTAGCCGCGGTATGACTCACGACGGCCTGGGTAAGTACCTTCGTAAGGTCATCACCAAGGCGCCAGGGCCGACGGATGACATCGTCCGTATCCTCAAGGAGACGAACACCGATGTGGTGGTCAGCTTCCTCCCGGTGGGCAGCGAGATGGCCACCAAGTGGTACGTGGAGCAGATCCTGGACGCCGGGTGTGGATTCGTGAACTGCGTGCCGGTCTTTATCGCCCGCGAGGCCTATTGGCAGGGACGCTTTGAGGATCGCGGGCTACCCGTGATTGGCGATGATATCAAGAGCCAGGTGGGAGCTACCATCGTCCATCGTGTGCTCACCCGTCTGCTGCGTGATCGCGGGGTGAGACTGGACCGCACCTATCAGTTGAACTTCGGCGGCAACATGGACTTCTACAATATGCTGGAGCAGGAGCGACTGGTTTCGAAGAAGGTCTCCAAGACGGGGGCCGTCACCAGTCAGCTCGACTATGACCTGGAGGAGGGTGACATCCACATCAGCCCCTCGGACTACGTGCCTTGGCTCACCGACCGCAAGTGGGCGCACATCCGGCTGGAGGGCACCACTTTCGGGGAGGTACCTCTCAACGTGGAGCTGAAGCTGGAGGTCTGGGACAGCCCGAATTCGGCCGGCGTGGTGATCGATGCCGTACGCTGCTGCAAGCTGGCCCTGGATCGAGGGATGAGTGGCGCCGTTGTGGAGCCGTCAGCCTACTTCATGAAGTCCCCGCCGGTGCAGTTCACCGATGACCAGGCACGAGAGAAGACAGAGATGTTTATCCAGGGGATGCCAGAACGGGGATCCGATCGAGATTGATCACTTTCGAGGAACAGCTGGCCATCTGACTGACGACGAGAATCCACACGATGCTTGTGATTGACAGGGGCACATTGGGTGCCCCTGTTGCGCTCTTCTGATACCTCTCTATACACTCGGCGAACACTTCTCATAACAATCAACCAAGAAACGGACAAATTGCCCCTTGACAAACGGGGTCCTGTGTTATATACTGACGTTAGCGCTATCGTTAGCGCTAACGGGAACGCTAACAAGGTAGGGAACGATGACCAACCGTGTGACAATGGCCGATGTGGCTCGTGAGGCAGGCGTCTCGATGATGACGGTCTCAAGAGTGGTGAACAACAAAGAGGGTGTCAGCGTATCCACACGCCAGCACGTTCAGGCCGTCATCGATCGATTAGGGTATAGGCCTAGTGATATTGCTCGAGGCCTCGTCACGAAGCGCACGGGCACCATCGGCCTCGTCATGCCGGATATCTCCAACCCTTTCTTCTCTGAAGTGGCGCGAGGCGCGGAGCACCTCGCCTACGCTGAGGACTACAACGTCTTCCTCTGCAACACCGAGGAGGATACCGACCGCGAGTTGACGGTTCTCAAGTCGCTGGAGGAGAAGCGAGTTGATGGCGTCGTCCTCTGCAG
>CAZEQC010000137.1:0-9007 GCA_964514285.1 uncultured Anaerolineales bacterium
TCCCTCCTGCTGCTCCACCCCTTATCGCTCCCAAGGGATCGCCAGATCCCGCCCCCCCGTTGCTCCCAGGGGCCACCTCAATCAACGCCCACGACGTACGCCTCTGGACGTCGCCACGTCCGGTAGCGGGCGTGATCCGGAACGGCATAGGCCAGCACATCCCCCTGATAGGTACCGGGCCAAGTCACGACCAGGCGGGTGAGCCGGCCCACATCCCGGAACAATCGCAGCGGATCCAGCGAGAGCGCTGGCTCGAAGAGCAGGTCGATCTCCGTGCAAAGCACCGGGCCGGGGGCCAGATCGCCCACCCGCCCCTTCATCCACCGGCCGGCGATCCACGAACGCCGCTGGGGCATCTCCGGCAGCAGCTTGGCGCTCAGCTCTCGCCCCACGGAAAGATGGGGCCAATCGTAGGAGGAGATCAGCTCGCTGACGACGCCCTCCAGTCTCTGGAGGCTAGGGTGCACCAGCAGCAAGCACGGCTGGGACGTGCGTCGAAACCTCTGTACGGCGTCGAGCACTGTGCCTCTCCTGTCTCATCCGGCTACCGTGGACAACGATCCAAGACCGCTCGCCTGCGTCGACCCGCAACGGTCTCGTCCCGAGGAGCGCGTGTTCTTGGACCTTTGAGGGTTTTGCGCCGCCTCTCAAGACCCCGAAAACAGCTTCAGCAAACGCGAAACAGCGCGCTGCAAGCTGTCAATCAGGACCTCAAAGGTCTCTGGAGCGACACCCCCTCCTCCTGGGTCTCGTCCGCTGATACGACGATCGCCCATAGGACCACCAGGACCCAGAAGCTCGCTACAAAGCAAGTATACTACACCCCTGGGGTTGCGCAACCAAAACTCGCCCAGCGTTAAGCCGCGTGCGGAGCTAAGCCGCGTGCGCAGCTAAGCCGCTCGCCAGCGCCGCCCACCCTACACGTACCGCTGCAAAGCCCCGGTCAGCCGGTCCAAGTAAGCCGTCCCCTCCACCGCCACCGCAGCCAGATACCCCGAGATCCGCCACAGCTCGCGCCTTTCGGCGAACCCCGGCGCCATCGCCCGCTCCCCCCGATACCCCTCAAAGACCTCATCGGGCACCGGTTCCCAGTAGCCGACGGAAGCCAGATCGATCTCGGGATGGCCGTAATATAGCGCCGGGTCGATCACGTACGTCCCGTCCGCCGTGCTGATGAAATTGTTCTGCTGCGCGTCCCCGTGCACCAACGTCGGTGACACCTCGGGACCGCAGAGCTCCGGCAGGCGGTCGATCACCGATGCCACCTGAGCGGCCACCGAGGACGGCATATGGCCGGCGTCCACCGCCAACCGCAGGTGAGGCCGCAGTCGGCGCTCGGCGTAGAAGCTCGCCCAGTCGTCCAACGCGGCGTTCTCCTGCACCAGGGGGCCGAAGTAGGTGTCCATGGGGAACCCATACCAGTCGGACGTCACGCGATGGATGCGCGCCAGCGTCCTGCCGATCGCCCGCCACGCCCTGGGGCCGCGCTCGATCGCCTGGACCGCCTCCATGACGAACAGCGTTCCGTCGCCCGCGGGCACGATGCCCAAGGGTTTCGGCGTCAGAACCCCCGTCTTCTGCGAGAGGAACCGCAGACTCTCTCGCTCGATCTCGAACTGCCTCCCTGCGTCAGCTGCCTCGCTGTACTTGACAAACACGCCGAACGACCCGTCCGACACCACCGCGCAGGGGTGACAGGCCAGGTCAGACAGATCCCGGGCGCTCCTCACGCGCCAGTCTCGCCCCTGGTAGTCAGAGACAAGCTCTTCCAGAGCTCGACGAAACCGCCTTTCCAATAGCCACATAGACCCTCACCCGTCCGTGCCGCAACCCGCCCCACGCCTCTTCTGATGGCGACCGGTGCGCTGTGACCGCCCTTGAGCGCGCCGCATGCGTAGCCTCTTCCATCTTTCATACCCCAAACAGGCCTCGCGCTCGCAGGGGCCTTCACGTGGACAGCTCCGCGATCAGAAGCTCCACGACCGCTTCCAGCTCTGCATCCCGGAAGCGCTCTCGCGCAACCTCCAGGGTGTCGGTCGGCGACCCTGCCGCCAGGTCATCCATCAGCCGCTCCGCTCTCTTTCGGGCCCGCGTTGTGCTGACCGGGTGCTCTCGCACGTAAGCCAGCAGCGCGACAGCCAGCCTGTCCCGGTCCATGCCCGCCAACAGCCTGGCGACGCCCACCAGAATCCGGGGCGCGTTGAAGAGCGCACGATGGTCGAGGCAGGTCTGCAGGGCATCGTGGTACCTCCTACGGGACGCCTCGACCTCCCCCCGCTCCAGGACCACCTCGGCCAACCGAGCCAGTGTGATCTCCTGTCCCCAAGACTCCCAGGCTCCCTCAAATGCATCGAGGCTCTCACGGTACCACCGCTCGGCTGTGCCCAGGTCCCCCAAACCGAGCGCGGCATCCCCCATGTGCCGCAGGGAGACGCCCACCTCCCACAGCTTGCCGACCTGCCGCCGTAAACCGAGCCCCTCGCGAAAACATGCCTCTGCTTCCGTCATATCACCCACGTCGCGGGCCACCAGGCCCAGATTGTCGAGCGAACCGGCGACGCCAAGCCGGTCCCCAATCTCGCGCGAGACATCCAGACTCTCCTCGTGGAGCCGCTCGGCCTCCTCGTACGCCCCCATCTCCCGCGCCAGGTAGCCGATGTAGTCGAGCGAGATCGCCATCGCCCAGCAGTCGCTCAGCTCGCGCCCGATCCGAAGGCACTCCTCGTAGATCTGCTTCGCCTCGGCCCGCCCTCCGGCCTGGTGTTGAGTCAGGCTCCCTAGATAGAAGAGGGCGGATCCTACGCTCCATCGGTCGCCAGCCTCTGCCAGGAACGCAACCGCCTCCTCCAAGTGACGCTTGGCTGCAGCGACGTCCCCCCGCAGGTGGGCCACGGCGCTCAACACCTGCAGAGCCGTGCCGATGCCCCACACGTTCCCCAGAGATCGGAAGGTCTCCAGGCTCCGCCGACAGCATTGCTCCGCCTCGGCTACGCCCTCGATCAGACCAACCTGCACCGCCGTGATGTCGGCCGTCGCCAGCTCCTCCCCCCGCCCGAGAGGCTGCAGGACGTCCAGGCTGCGCTGTAGCACCGCCTGGCTCTCCTCCTCCCTGTAGAGCCGATGGGCGAAATACCCCTGATAGACCAGGACCAGGCCCAGCGTCCGGTCCACCTCCTCCCTCGCTCCTGAATCCCGCGCCGAATCCAGCGCTGCTGCTGCCTCCCGGAACGCGGCCTCCCCCTCATGGTACAGGCTCCGCACCCCGAAGAAGAAGGCCAGCCCCTTCGCGGCCCGCCGTATCTGCTCCATGTGGCGCCGCGCCACCGCCCAGCCCCATGCCGCTCGTACATTCTCGAGCTCCCGGCCCACCTCAGCCAGGACATCCACCTGCCGCGGCCCGTGCAGATCATCCGTGCGCCGCGCCACGAAGGTCGTGTAGAAGCGGCTGTGTCTATCGCGCACCACGGCCTCGTCAGGCTCATCGACGTGCCGGAGCCTCTCCGCCGCATACCGCCGCACCGCCTCGTGTATCCCGTACCGTCCAGAGGCGTTGTGCTGGATCAGCGACTTGTCGGCCAGCGCCGCCAGCAGCGACAGGTCAGCTCCAACGACCTCCGCCGCCGCCTCACGCTGGAACCCGCCGCGAAAGACCGCCAGCTGCGCCAGCGTCGACCGCTCCTGCTCCGAAAGCAGCTGCCACGAGCGGTCGACGACGGCGCGCAGGCTCCGATGCCGCTCTGGCACGTCGCGCAGCGTCGTTGATAGGAAGTCAAGCCCCTCCTCGATCTCGCCCGCGATCTCCGGACACGAGAGCATCCGCACCCAGGTCGCCGCCAGCTCGATGCCCAGCGGCAGGCCCTCCAGAAGCTGACAGATGTCGGCTATGGCCGCCCAATCCCCCTCGGTGGGAGCGAAGCCCGCGTCAGCCCGCTCAGCTCGCTCCAGGAACAGCCGAACGGCGCTGTAGCTCGCCAGCGTCTCCACCGGCTCGTCACGATCTCGGGGAAAGCGCATACCCTCCACGTCAAAGACGAATTCATCACGCAGATGGAGCCGCTCGCGGGACGTAACGAGCAGCTTAACCCGCGGCGCCTCCGCCAGGAGCTCGACCAGAAACCCGGCCCCCTCTATCAGGTGCTCGAAGTTATCCAGAATCAGCAGCAACTCCTTCTCTCGTAGGTAGTCCAGGAGCTGCTGGCGCGGCTCAGCGCCCGCGCGCTGGAAGAAAGAGAAGTCGAGCTCATCGGCGATAGTCGGCACGAGGAATCGGGAGGACTCGACGGGGGCCAGGGACACAAAACAAACCCCGTCGGAGAAGGCGTCCGCCGCCTGCTCCGTGGCCCGTAAGGCCAAGCTGGTTTTGCCCACACCGCCCGGACCGACCAGGGTCAACAGCCGGCACGCAGGGTCCCCAAGCAGTCCATCGATCTTGGCCAGCTCATCGACCCGCCCGACGAAGGGCGCCGGTTGCGCTGGCAGGTTCCGGATCGGAGTCCGGTTTGTCTCGGCGAGATCCTCCGCCGTGGCAGCGAAGCTGACGGGCAACGGCGGCAGGGCCCCCTCCTCGATCGCTTCGTAGAGCTGAACCGTCTCCGCTTCGGGCTCCACCCCCAGCTCCTCGTCCAGCGTTCGGACGCACGTCTCGTACTGGCGCAGAGCGGCCGCTCTGCGTCCCTCTTGGGCGTACAGCCGCATCAACTGACGGTGCGCCGGCTCGTGGAGCGGATCGAGGGCCAGCCAGCGCCGCGCGTACGCGATGGCCTGCGCCATGTCCCCAGCAGCCCTATGGCCGCTGACCAACCGCCCTAGCGCCGAGGCCAGCTCCTGCCGCAGGCTCTCCATCTCGAAGAACTGCCACTCGTCGAAAGCAACGCTGTCCGGGAGGGTGAATCCGGCCAGGAAATCATCGCGGTAGAGGGCAGCGGCTTGGGCTAGCGGCCGAAGGCACTCCGAGCAGACCTCCCTTTCCGAGTGACCGTGGGTCCGGCACTCGGCCAGCCGGCGGCGGAACGCCTCAACGTCGGTCCACACGTCGGCGTCGTCCACCAGCCCGATCGTCTCCCGGTCAGCCTCCAGCCACGCCTTGCCCAGCGCCGTGTGGAGCGACCAGAGGGTGCGGCGCAGATTGGCGTAGGCGCGCTCCTGATCATAGTCGGGATAGAGAAGCGCCGCCAAGGCCTCCCGGCGATGCGTCCGCCCAGTGACGGCCAGGTAGGCGAGCAGAGCCGTCGCCTTGCGGGTGTCGAAATCGACCGGGCCCCCATTCAACGTCACCTCCGGCGGTCCAAGGAACCGCAGCCGCAGCCCACCCTCTGTATCAGCCGGGCTCATAGCTATCCCCTTCACCATTCAGCCTTGTGCTTTCTCACCCAACAGATCCCGACTTCCCTACCTCCTCGTAACCCCCGTCAGGCGGTCTGACGTCAGGCAAGGCTCAAGAGCACACCTCAGTCGCCCCGGGTCCTACACCAAGCGGGATCGAAGTGATGGAGGCTCAGAGCCAGTGAGAGACCCAGGTTAGACGCGTCACATCAAACCAAAGATGCCGCCTCACCGTCTGCAGTGTACCACGAAGCCCCAAGTTAGACAACGGCTCTCCCGTGACGCGCCTCGTAACGCTCACCGTGACGGTCTCGTGCCGTCGCCCGGCTATACTGATGACGAGATACTGAGAAGGAGGTGTAGGTCGATGCTGCAGGGAAACGTGTGGACGCTCAGTCAGTCGCAGGTGGGAGCCGAAAAACCAGGTGCCCACGACTCGCTGCGCCGCGCTGCCGCGGCTCGCTTCCAATCGGCCCGGTTCCGAGCGCGGATCAAGCAATTCGCATTGTCACTGGTGGGCCGGACCACCAGCCTGCTCCACCTGGACAGCGTGCTGGGCCAGGCCCGGAGGCACGGTGCCCACCACGCCGGCGTCCATTCCGTACCGATACGAGCCATCCGCGGCAGCGAGGGGCGCTGCGACGACTTCGACGCCGACTTTCGGCCCCTCAAGACCCACAACAAGGCCCGCTGGATCGATCTGGCCGCCGCCTGGCAGCGGGGCGTGGTCCTCCCACCGGTCGAGTTGATCCGGGTCGGTGACGTCTATTTCGTACGCGACGGCCACCACCGCATCTCCGTGGCCCAGGCTTTCGACCAGGAACACATCGATGCCGAAGTGACGGTCTGGGACGTGCGCGCCCCCTCCCCCATCTCCCCCAGTTAGCGCCTGGACAGCCCATCCGCCACCCCTCGAGGGCCCTGCCGGGTGAGCTGGCATCGGCCCTACCCCAAACCGCGCCACCAAACCAGAGCTGACCCGTCTCTGCGAACCCACGTTCTGCTTTCCAGCGTGCATTCTCTCCGACTTGTGCTACAATTCGCCGGCAATCCAACGCCCGCATCAACCTTAAAGTTGCATCGTCACCGCCTTCTCTCCGCCAGAACATGACACAAAGTGACATTAACCTGTGGTATACTGATGTCAGATTAGAACATATGTACGAATTGCAGTCTTGCGAAGGCTCGCCAAGACCAACACGGTCCAAGGAGCAGATGCTCGCGCAGGACGCTCCGTCCGCATAAGCCTAGCCGCACCTTCGCAAGGTTGACCATCAACAAGGTAAGCCTGCCCTATGTACCCTGACCAAATCCACATCCGCGGCGCCAAAGAACACAACCTCAAGACCATCGACGTCCAGCTGCCGCGCTTCAAGCTGATCGTCATTACCGGCGTCTCCGGCAGCGGCAAGTCCTCCCTGGCCCTCGACACCCTCTACGCCGAGGGGCAGCGCCGCTACGTCGAGTCCCTCTCCTCCTACGCCCGCCAGTTCGTGGGCCAGATGGAGAAGCCCAAGGTCGACTACATCGGCGGCCTCAGCCCCGCCATCGCCATCGAGCAGAAGGCCGTCAGCAAGAACCCCCGCTCTACCGTCGGCACCGTCACCGAGATCTACGACTACCTGCGCGTCCTCTTCGCCCGCGTCGGCACGCCCCACTGCCCCGAATGCGGCCGGGAGGTGGAGGCCCAGTCGGCCCAGGAGATCGTCGAGCAGGTGGCGGTCCTGCCAGAGGGCACCCGCTTCCAGCTCCTCGCCCCGCTGGCCCGCAACCGCAAGGGCACCTTCCAGGACGTCCTCGATCAGGCCCGCGCCGACGGCTTCATCCGCGTCCGCGTCGACGGTCAGGTGCGCGAGCTCGATGAGCAGCTCGAGCTCGACAAGCAGAAGAAGCACGACGTCGCCCTGGTGGTCGACCGGCTCATCGCCTCCGGCGACGGCCAGGAGCGCGAGGCCTACCTCTCCCGCCTCACCGACTCCGTCGAGACGACGCTGGAGGCCGGCGATGGCCTCCTCATCGTCGATCGTGGAGACGATGGCGACTGGCTCCTCTCGGAGAAGAACGCCTGCCCGGACTGCGGCATCAGCTTCCCGGAGCTGACGCCCCAGATGTTCAGCTTCAACTCGCCCCTCGGTATGTGCCCCGAGTGCAACGGCCTGGGCACCAAGATCGAGTTCGACCCCGACCGCTTCGTCGACCCCGAACGGAGCCTCCACGAAGGAGGCGTGCGCACCCATGGCGAGCTGCGCAAGAAGAAATCCAGCGGAACGTATAAGGTCTTGCGGCAGATCGTCGAGCGATTCGGCTACGACATGGACACACCCTGGCGAGATCTATCGGAGGAATGCCGGCAGACCATCCTCTACGGCGGGATGAAAGTGACCTGGCAATCGGAGAGCGATCGCGGGGAATGGCAGGGCGCCTGGGAGTACGAGGGCACCTTCAACGCCACCCGCCGCCGCTACCGCCAGACCAAGTCGGACCGCATGCGCCGCTGGTACCGCACCTTTATGAGCCAGCAGCCCTGTCCCACCTGCCGCGGCGAGAGGCTTCGCCCCGAGAGCGCCGCCGTCACCCTCGGAGGCCGGACCATCAACCAGGTCACCGCGATGAACATCGCCCAGGCCCTCGCCTGGGTCCGGGGACTCTGGCCCGGCGACAAGGCGATAGAGCGACAAAGCGATAAAGCGATTGGGCGAGGAGGCGAATCGGCGAGGAGGCGAATCAGCGAGGAGACGAATCAGCGGACCGGTGAGACCGTCGATCCCGACGCCCAGGGAGATCGATATTGTTTTCCAGAAGAAACTGCCATCAATCAATGTCGTCACCCCGCGCCAGGACACCTCGGCGAGCCTGGACGAGCTGACGGCGACGCGATAGACCCGCAACCTGCCAACGTTGGAACGTTCAAACCTGCCAACCCGCTAACCTTCCAACCCCTGACGTCCGAGCAGCTGACCATCGGCGAGGAAGTCCTCAAGGAGGTCCAGGGGCGGCTCCAGTTCCTGCTCAACGTCGGCCTCCACTACCTGACGCTCGACCGTCCGGCGCCGACGCTCTCCGGCGGCGAGGGGCAGCGCATCCGCCTGGCCAGCCAGATCGGCTGCGGCCTCGTCGGCGTCCTCTACGTGCTGGACGAGCCCAGCATCGGGCTCCACCAGCGGGACAACCGCCGTCTGTTGGATACGCTGGAGCAACTGCGCGATATGGGCAACACCGTCGTCGTCATCGAGCACGACGAGGAGACGATGCGCACGGCCGATTGGATTCTCGACCTGGGGCCGGGGGCCGGCGTCAACGGCGGCTGGGTGGTGGCTCAGGGCCCGCCCTCGACCATCGAACAGCACCCGGACTCCCTCACCGGCCGCTACCTGCGCGGCGAGCTCCAGGTCAAGTCGCCCAACGGCCAGCGCCGCCCGACCAACGGCCAGTGGCTGACCGTCGTCGGTGCCCGACAGAACAACCTGAAGGACCTCACCGTTCGCTTCCCCCTGGGCCTCTTCACCTGCGTCACCGGCGTCTCCGGCAGCGGGAAGTCGTCCCTCGTGGCCCAGACCCTCCACCCCGCCCTGGCTGCGGAACTCCACAACGCCACGGAGAAGCCCGGGGAGCACCGGCGCATCGAGGGCCTGGAGCACGTCGACAAGGTGATCAGCATCACCCAGGACCCCATCGGGCGCACACC
>CAZEQC010000138.1:0-8972 GCA_964514285.1 uncultured Anaerolineales bacterium
AGACCGTAGAAAACGACCACTCGCAGAATCATTTTGATACTCCTTTTCCTATCCTATCTCTATCCCAAAGCGCAAACGGAGGCTCCTCGCTTCCCCCTTCGCCTGCGCTTCCATGATGTGACTGAACCAGCTTAGAACAAGAGACCCCCGATCGCTTCCCCGACAGCGTTCCCGGCGAGAAAGACCAGGATGCCTAGCAGGATGAAGCCAAGGACCAGCAACGCCTGCTTCTGTCTACGCGGTACGTCTGCCCACCATGCCTCAAATGCCTCTCTCATTGCTCCGACTCCTTCAAGGGTAACTCTGCTCCGGCTCGTCGGCGATCGGCTTATGCCACTACAGCTCTAGGAAGAAGAACCCGGTGAAGATCACCACGTCCTGCAGAAAGTGAATCAGCCAGGCCCAGAAGAAGCCGCCGGTCTCCCCGATCGACTTCGCCGCAAACCAGCCCAGGAACCCAGCCATCAGCACCCCCAAGACCCCGCCCGGCGTGCCGAAGTAGTGAACACCCCCGAAGATGGCCGCCGAGACAAGGTAGATGGCCGTGCGGGGAATGACGCCGTCCAGCGCACTGACCACGGCGAAGCGCGTTATCATCTCCTCCACGAAGGCGTTCGACACCGCGAAGGCCAGAATCCACGGCACGAAGCGCAGGTGCTCCCGGTCGATGCTGTTCCCGCGGATCGCCTGGAAGTAGATGAGAACGGCGGTCACGCCGGTGATGATCAGGGCGAAGGTCCTTCCTACCTGGAGCCAGGTCTCGTTGGGGCCGGGGTTGAGGCCGATGGCCTTGACCGGCTCCACCGGCGCGTCGATCTGGCCCAGGCCGAAGAACTGCCGGACGTTGGCAGGGGCGGCGAGATACGTCGCCAGCAGCACCAGCCCGGCTATCCCAAGGGTGATGAGCTGGTACTTCAATTCACCGTCGATGTAGGGTTGGGCCAACAAGGGCACCCTCAGCAGCTGCGCGGCGTTGGCCTTGAAATAGAGCAGCGAGAGCGTCGCCGCGACGATCAAGGTCACGACCAGCACGCGGGCCCAGTTTTCACTAGCAACCATCGTTAACGTACTCATGACAGCCTCCTCATCTCTTGTCGAGCAGCTTCACAACCTGCTTCATCCGAATCGAGCCGCTGTAGGGAAAGCAGCGTCATCCCGAGGTCGCGCACCTTGTTGAGCAAACCGTGCAGCGCCGCCTGGTCCGGAAGGTCGCCGCGCAGGATCGTCGCCCCGTCGTCGAGCTCCTCCACCGTGAGGTCGTCGAACCAGCGGGACCACGCTTGCCCGATATGACCCTGTACGCGAATCTCGTAACGCTCACTCATCTCTGCACCTCCCACACCACGCCTCGATCAACCTGGTATGAGTATAGCAGGTGAGTGAGGTATCTGTCATCACTCAGTGAGGTATATGGATGAGGTATGTTGGTGAGGTATTTGGGCAGCGCGTAGGGCGTCAGGCGTAATCCCTCGTGCGTCAGGGAGGGAGAGCGGGTCCGACTGAAGCTGGAGGTCCAGCGCTCAACAGCCAACCTTCGGGGTGTCCCCCCCTCTGCGGATGCCCTCAGCCTCGGAGGGGCTGTCGCTTCGAGCCGGGCGGTTCAGCCCCGGCGGATCAGGTCGGACATGCGTCTCAGAGGAGGTCCAGCTCGGCGGCGCGGGTGACCGCTTCGTGGCGGCTGTGCGCGTCCAGCTTGCCGTAGATGTGCTTCAGGTGGGTGCGGACGGTGTGGTAGCTGATGTAGAGCCGCTCGGCGATCTCCGTCGTGGTCAGCTGAGAAGGCAGCAGGCGAAGCACGTCCATCTCCCGGTCGGTGAGCGGTTCGATGAGCGCGGGGGCGGAGGACGACGTCTTCAGCGGCAGGTCGAGCTTCTCCAGCACGGCCTCCAGGAAGGCGCGCTGCCCAGCCTCCAGGGACGTGTCGGCAGCCAGATCCAGCAGGGGGTCGTGGAGGGACGCCTCCGCCTGCACGAAGGGCCGAGCAAAGCCCCCGGGGCGCCCCAGGTTCAGGGCCCGCCTCAGCTTGACCAGGGCCGAGTGTCGCTCGCCGAGGGCCTCGTGAGCCTGCGCCTCCAGGACCAGCACCTCGACCAGACGCTGCGTCCATCCCGCGACCTCAGCCCGCTCGCGGACGAGGGCCAGGTCGTCCAACGCAGCCCGTGCCTCGCCGAGGGCTAGCCGGGCGTGTGCCGCTACCTGGGCCTCCTGGGCACGCAGGTCGGCCGGAAGCCCCTCGGATGGAGGGCGGCGCGCCAGCGACCGGGCCAGGCCCTCCTGGTCGCCGCGGGCGATCTGGCACTGCGTCTCTACCACGGCGGCGAATCCAACGGTTGAGGGACGATCGAGACTGCGCGCTGCCGTCAGCGATTCGTCCAGCCGATCGCGCGCATCCTCCTCTCGGCCCTGATGCTGTGCGACGCAGGCCAGGGCCCGCGCGGCAAGGGCCTCCACGTACCCGGCGCCCATGCGTCGGGAACGATCGATCCCCAGTTCCAAGTGATGGCGGGCCTCGGCGGTCTCCCAGCGATCCCAGTGGATCAGACCCAATCCCACGTGCACCAGGGCGTCCAGGGGTTGGGCCTGATGAGACTCAGCCCAGGCCAGGGCCTCCTGATAACGCGCCTCGGCTTCGCCCCAGCGGCCGTGGAGCCGTCGCAGATTGCCCAAATTCAGCAGGGCGGAGAAGGCGACGAAGAGGTTCCTGGATCGTCGTCCTTCCTCCATGGCTCGTTCATACGCCGCCTCTGCGGCCTCCATCTCCCCTCGGGTGCTGCGGGCGTGGGCCAGGTAGAGAGCCAGCACGCTGCGCAGGACGCCCTCGTCCTCCGGGAGCTGCGCCAGGGCCTCCTCGGCGTGCTCGATGGTGGCCATCATATCGCCGCGGGGATAGGCACAGATGGTGCGGATGGTGGCAATCTCACCGCGCAGCTCCACGCGCTGCTCCGGCGTGAGGTCCGGATGGCTCTCCGCCATCTCCTGCAGCTCCGCGAGGCAGCCCTCCGTGCCGGTCACGTCCATCCCGATGGCACGGGTCCAGGCGTGTGCCAGCATCAGCACCGGTTCGCTTTGGCGCAGGGCCGCCGGCAGCGCCTCGACCCAACGTCGGAGGGTGGCGATCTCGCCCCGCTGGAGCATGGCAGGATAGGCCTCGCCGATCAGCGCCGCCGCGAGATCCTGGTCCTCCGCCGCCAGCGCGTGATGGACGGCCTCGTCCGTCGAGTCACGCCCGGCGTACCAGCGGGCGGCGCGGCCGTGGAGCACGGGCACCAGGTCGGGCCGTTCGATTTCGAGGCGAGCGCGGAGGAAGTCACGGAACAGGCAATGGTAGCGGTACCAGCTGCGCTCGTCATCCAGGGGAACGAGGAACAGGTTCGACCGTTCTAAGGCCGTCAACATCTTCTGGGCCGTCCGCTCCTGATCCTCCAGCACGGCGTCGCAGAGGGCCGGGCTCAACCGGTCCAACACAGCGGTGCGGAGGAGGAACGAGCGCACCGCCGGCTTCTGCTGCTCCAGCACCTCCTCGACGAGGTAGTCGAGGAGGTAGCGATGGCTGCCGCTGAAGGCCCCGACGAAGGCGGAGACGTCCTGGCGCCCCTGCATTGAGAGGGCCGCCAGCTGAAGGGCGGCGATCCAGCCCTCAGCTCGGGCATCGAGGGCAGCCAGATCCTGCCCGCCCAGCGTCACGTTCAACGTTTTCTCAAGGAACTCGGCGGTCTCGACTCGGGTGAAGCGCAGATCGTCGGCGCGGATCTCCACGAGCTGGCGACGCGCCCGCCAGCGCGGCAGGGGGAATGCGGGGTCGGCGCGGGTGGCGACGACCAGGCGGAGCGCCGGAGGCGCGTTGTCGATCAGGAAGACCAGTGCCTCATCGATGGAGCTGTTCTGGATCAGGTGGTAGTCGTCGAGCACCAGCGCCAGCGGCGCGCTGCGACTGACCAGCTGGTTGATCAGCGGCACGAGGGCAGCCTCAAACGAGGGAGGCACCCCGCCCGTCGGTGTACCTGGTCCCCCAGCCGCGGCCAGGTCCGGCGCAGCCTGCTCTAGAGAGGCAGTCAGGTAGTTGAGAAAGCGCGTCAGGTCGTTGTCGTTCTCGTCGAGCGAGAGCCAGGCCGCCGCGACCTCAACGTCACGGAGCCAGGCGCTGAGCAACGTGGTCTTGCCGAAGCCGGCCGGGGCGGCGACCAGTGTCAGTTTGTGACCGGGTCGCAGGCCCTCGTCCAGCCGCTGGAGCAGGCGCGGGCGGGGCACCAGGTCCGGGCGCGCTGGCGGCGCGTGGAGCTTCGTCGCCAGAAGCGAAGGATCCCGAGCGTTGTCGACGGATGACGTCATCATCGCGCCCCAATTCTATCATCTTTCCCGCATTTCCTCAAAGAGCAGCTGGCGACGATTTTGAAACTGTCGCCAGCCACCATCTCGTTCCATCTCTCCAAGCCGAGCGACGTCGGCCTGCTGACGTCCGAACAGATCAGTACTATCAGGTCTATTCACTGGCGGGCGGTGAACCAGATCCTGGTCGAGCTCAACGACGACGTGGCGACGCTCCGCCGCCTGCTGATCGTCCACGGGCTGATGAAGCGCAAGGAGGGGGTGTACTGGCGACCTGCAGGAGAGCGGAGGACGTGAGCGGAAAGCTACATCGGAAACTGCAGACCGATAACCCAGATCAGGCTGTGCTGGACCATGGCCCAGAGCACCGTCCTGTCGTGCTGCACCTGCCAGCCCCACCCGACGCCGCACAGCAGAGGGACCATCACCACCGCCACGCCGGCCCAGATCGGCGCGCCAACGAAGAAGGGCCCGATGTGCCACAGGCCGAACAATACCGCGTGCAGGATCAGGGCCAGTCGCGGGCGCTGTTTCAGCACCCACAACAGAGCGGGAAGGAGCGCGGCTCGGAAGAACAGCTCTTGGGAGACGCCGCTGGCGGGCGCGTAGAGCAGAGCGGCCGTCCAGTTCCAGCCCTGCCACGTGCCGAAGGGCACCACGACGGCCAGCCCAACCACGGCTATGACGATCAGGACGACCAGCCCGCCTCGCGAGAGAGGCGCAATCCGGAGGAAGAGGTCGGCCCGCGAGCGCCCGGCGGCGAGGAGAACAGCGACGCCGATCACGCCTGGGAGGAAGGCCAGGATGGCGGACCAAGTCTCGGAGATATCCCCGGTGACGAAGAGCGTCTGGAGCGTCGTGTAGACAGCCCAGAGCAGAAGCACGACGACCAGGGCAGCGGTGCGGCTGATCCCCCGGCGGGAGACGTCTGCACTGTTCCTGGAGGTCTTCACCGTTGCCCTCCCCGCTCCAGCAAGCTCAACCGTCGCTCACACCGCACGCAGAAGCTCGCGCTCCTTGCGTCGGTGTCGAGCAGCGTGTTCGAGGCGTGCACCACGCATTGACCAATCTACACCAAGACGTCCATTTGGACAAGTCGCAAGGGCTTCCCGCCGGGGCTTGCCTGTGTCAAGGAGGGAGCCGTGACCGTTGCACACGGAGGAGTTACGTGGTAAGATCGTCGGTGCTGGTATGAACAGATATCGATGGCTCGGTACATACGCTCAGGCCCTGCGCAAGCGGTGGTGGCTCATCGCCTTCACCGTCGTGATGACCGCCGGAAGCGCTCTGGTCTTCAGTCACCTGCAGTACCCTGAGTACACGGCAACGGCCGAGGTGATCGTCTCCCCGGCCCAGCCCGACCTCGACCTGACCCAGACGGCGCAGGTTCTTCTGCGCTCCTACATAGCGGTGGCCGACTCCAACAGCTGGGCTCAAGAGGTGATTGACGAGCTTGAGCTGCCGATGACGTCCGAGAGACTGCGCTCCAACACGCAGTTCGAGGCGCAAGACGACCGACTGACCATCACGGTCGAGGTTGAGGACTACGATGACGAGCAAGCCAGCGCCATCGCTCACACCTGGGCGGAGCTCCTCGTCCGCTGGCGGAGCGAGCAGAACGCCCAGGTGCGCACGGAGGATCGCGTGCATGCCGCTCTCCGCGATCCCCCCAGCTACGTTCAATCCTGGCCTCCAGGCGCGGAGGTTCTCTTGCCGGCCGGCTTCGTCTTTGGGTTGGTCAACGCCGGGCTGGTGATTGCCTTCCTGGAATGGCTCGAAGGGGGCGTCATCAGCACGCCTCAAGACCTGGAGGACCAGCTCGACCTGACGGTCGTAGGCGCCATCCCCACCCGCGAGCGACGCGGATAGAGCCGCGCCTCCCAGCCCGGTCGATCGTGATCCACCGGCTCTCTCTGGAGAATCCCCCGACAGGATGAACGCCGCTGGCACAGGGAGGCGTGTGTGCCAGCGGCTCAACGCGTCCTAGGCGAGCTTCAGCAACACGGCGGGGGATCTGGATGTCCGTAGAGGAAGGCTGGACCGTTCCGGCGAAAGACGCAGAACGGGCAAAGCCGCATGCCCGGCCAGATGCTCGACGCGCGCTCCTCAACCTCCGCGTAGAAGGTCTTGAGTTGGCGAGCGTACAGACGGTCCCATCTCTGATACCGTCAGCTCCGGGATCCGCTTGCTCTCCTTCCTATCCTCTCCAGCACCACGACCGCAGCCATCAGCGCAGCCATCAGCGCAGCCATGACCACCAGCACCATCCACGGGCCCAGCAGCTGAAGCGGGGCCAGGGGCGTGGTGACCCCTCCGACCACCGGCCCAGGTGCTAGCACCCGAACCGTGCCATTGGCGACGTCGAGGGGGAGCGCCTGGCCACCGATATTGGCGATCGGATCGCGGAACAGCACCTCGGTCCCGGCGGGTGGCGTCACCTCCTTGGCCCGGAAGTGGATGTAGGCCACGTCGAAGCTGCCGGATGGATTCGAATTCGGGAAGGCGAGACCGACGAACTGGATCTCCCCGGCTGTGTTGTCGGCGTAGTTCTGGTCGTCAGGCTCCGTGCTGAACACCTCGGCAGACTCAAACTCATCGGCAGGCAGCCCTGTGTCTGGATCAACAACCGCCAGGGTGTCAGGGTCGAAATCCACGAAGGTCTCGAAGGAATCCACGTCACCCTGACCCGCATCCAGGTGGATGGCTACCGTGAAGACGTCGCCCTCCATCACCTCCGTGGTCTGGGGCTCAATGCTGACGCCTACCACCCTCTGTTGCGCACGAATGGGCTGACCGATGGAGATCCATAGCGTGCCCAGCAGGAGTGCCGCCACAGCCAGTCGACGTCGTCTTTTCATCCTCATGCTCGTTCTCCCCCTTATGTTGTTATGTTGTCGTTGATGACCACACCACGGGGGCGATCATCGCGCCCCCTCGGTCTCGACCATCGCGGTCCCCCAGGCGGATGAGGGGCTGATCGTCAGCAGGGTTCCCTGCCGACGGTTCACGCACAGCTCTCTCCCCACATGGCAACCACCTTCATCATGTCGACGACGCTTATCACGCCGTCTCCATCCAGATCAGAGCGCTCATCCCAGCCAGGATCGTTCTCTGTTGTGCGCCAGGCATTGACGATGAGCATGATGTCGCCGATCTCGACGATCCCGCTCCCATCGAAATCGAAGCACGTGCTCACCTCCACGGCCCCATCGTTGAGGTCCAACGGGAGCGCCTCACCGAACCGATTGGCGATGGTGCCCCGGAAGGTCACGCCGGTCTGATCTGTCGTCGCCATAGCTTTGAACGGGACACAGGCCACGGCGAAGGCACCGGCGGGCGCCGAGCCAAAGGTGAACCCGACGTAGCGGACCTCACCGGCGGCGTTGTCCGCCCAATGCTGGTCCCCGCCATCGAACACGTCGCTGGTGGGGATCTGATCGGTCTCGGCGCCCGTGATGGGAGACACCACCCGCAGGTGGTCGGGGTTGAAGTCGAGGTACGTCTCGAAGGAATCTACGCCAGCCGGGCCGGTCTGTAGGTGAAGGGCCACCGTGAAGATATCCCCCTCCCTAACCGTAGACGCCTGGGGGTCTATGCTGACCACGACCGTCTCCCCTTGCCTGAGAGGCGCTGCCAGACCGGTGGCGACCCAGACGGCAGCCAGGAGGAGCGCCCCGAGGGCCACCGCGGATAGCATCCTAGCTGTTCTCACACGTCCTCTCCTTCGCTTGTCGATCTCCACAACCCGCGAACGGCCGGTGGGTAGAGCCACTGCTCATCAACCGCTCTCCTCAACCCGGCAAGGCCGGAACCAATGAGCCTAGCCCAGAGGCGATGTCAAGCCGAAAGGGCTTCCGGTCGGACACCCTCCGCCATCTGGGCCAGAATCTCGTGCCTTAGGGCCTAATCGGTGACCGGATCGCCAGTGACGCCCTTGGTGAAGTTAGTATACCATATCGAGAAATCTGTGGTATTCACGAGGCCATCCAAGTTGAAGTCGGCCCGCGGGTCGGCGGTCCCAAACAAGAACAGCCACAGGGAGAAGTCGGTGGTGTTGAGCCGGTTGTCGTCGGTGGCGTCGCCCTCCCAGAGCACATCCTCCCACACGCGTTCCGTGACGTCCTCTCCGACGATCACCACGTCATCCTCCCGCTGGGCCAGGGTGTGGGCGTTCTTCACCCACACGTCGTAGGTCCCCGCCAGGATGTCGGTGACGGTGAACGTGCCACCGGCATCCAGCGCATGCGTCTCGGTGAGGACGACCTGCCCGGTCGCCACGTTCACGAGCTTCACCGTCACAGGGAATCCTGCCGGGCCGTGGAACTCCGTCGTCACCTGACCCACGAGCGTCCCCGTCATCTCCTGGCTGAAGGTCGCCGTGACCGCCTTGTTGGCGTCCATGGTCACCGCCAGCGGGTTCGCCCCGCCCCCGGCGTCCCCGCTCCACCCGGCGAAGGTCCAGCCGGGGTCCGCCGTCGCCGTCAGCGTCACCACCTCGCCGGAGAGGTAGCTCGCCTGATCGGGGTCGACGTCCACGTCGCCGTCGCCGACGACGTCCACCGTCAGGGTGTAGGCGTCCTGGCTGAAGGTCGCCGTGACCGCCTTGTTGGCGTCCATGGTCACCGCCAGCGGGTTCGCCCCGCCCC
>CAZEQC010000139.1:0-8733 GCA_964514285.1 uncultured Anaerolineales bacterium
CGCCGCCGGCGGCGACGCCGTGCCACAGGTAACCTAGAGCCTCGCCCAACCGGCCCAGCACGCTCCTCAGTCCGCTCGCCAGGGCCAGCGCAGCCTGCTGCAAAGGAACACGTCTCTCGCCATCGGACACTGATCCTGCGGTGCCCCCGGTCGACTGCGGAACGGATTCCTCCGCCATCAGCGGTTCTGGTTCGATCCGCTTGCGAGTCCGGGGACGATCTACCTTCTTCCGTCTTGGCGAAGGACGTTCCTCAGATCGGTCTGTCTTGGTAGGCGCTGGGGCCGATGTGACTCTCGTTCTTGGGGCTGTCTCCCAGCGAGCGACGAGGGCAGCGAAGTCTTGGTCTCCTATTTGCTCCAGTCCCGCTGCCATGCTATCAACGTCCCCCAGGGATAGGACGCGACGCAGCCCCCCTTCGCTCGCGTCCCGCAGCAGCGTGTGCGGAGACAGCAGGAGCGAGTCGCCCGGAGCTGCAAAGACGTGGTGAAGGCGCACGTCGGCGATGGGACCTATCCCGATGTGCGCCAGCTTCTCTCCGCGAGGGAAGCATCTCAGGTCCCCTTCTTGGAGGATACAGGCCCAGACGGGTCCTGCTTGCAGGAGGAACAGGTCGCTGCCGCGAAGGACGGCGCACGCTAGACCTCCATAACAACGATCGGAGCGATCGGCGTTCAGGTTATGCTCAAAGACATGACGGTTAGCGACCAAGATTGATCGTCGAAGCGCCGCCGTGACGCTGCCCGACGTCGACCAGTACGTCTCTCTCACGATGTCCCGGATCTCCCGACACAGCCCAGGGAGGTCCTGGCCCGTCGGGTAGAACAAATAGAAGAGTCTCTCCCCTTGCCGGCTCCGTTCCGCTCTGGTCAGAGGCGTCAGAACGTCAGCGAAAGGGGCGGCTTCGGCGAGGGCCTCGCCGTCCACAATCCGGAGGGTGGCGGCGGTTGGCTCGAGGCTGTTCTCTTCATTGTCAATTGGGTCGGGGCGTCTTACATCTGGCATCTCAGGGGCTCACTCCCATTCTATGGTCGCGGGAGGCTTGGAGGTTATGTCGTAAACCACGCGATTGATCCCCGGTACTTCGTTTACAATCCGATTGCTGGTGCGAGCCAGGAGACCGTGCTCCAAGCGCGCCCAGTCAGCCGTCATGAAGTCCTCTGTGGTCACGGCCCGAAGGGCGATGACGTTCCGATACGTCCGCTCGTCGCCCATCACGCCCACACTCCGGATCGGCAGGAGGACAGCGAACGCTTGCTGTACCTGAGCCGACGGCTCCGAGGCGCTTGTTTCGGTCGCAACCTCTCGCAGCAGCCCTGCCTTGCCCAACTCCTCCAGGAAGATGGCGTCTGCGGCTCGGAGCGTCTCTAGGCCCTTCCGGGTCACCTCCCCAATAATGCGAACGGCGAGCCCCGGGCCTGGGAACGGCTGTCGCCACACGATTTCATTCGGCAGGCCCAGCTCCTTTCCCACAGCTCGCACCTCATCTTTGAAGAGGTAGCGCAGTGGCTCGATCAACTCGAAGTCCATGTCCTCTGGGAGCCCCCCCACGTTGTGATGGGTCTTGATGCGCGCCGCAGTCTGTCGCTCTGGCCCGCGGCTTTCAATCACGTCGGGGTACAGTGTGCCCTGCGCCAGGAAATGAGTTTCGCCCACCTGCGTGGTCGTCCTCTCAAAGACGCGGATGAAGCGCTCGCCGATGATGCGTCGTTTGCGCTCCGGGTCTGTCACCCCACTCAGGGCCTCAAGAAAGACCTCTGTTGCATCCACCGGGATCAGCTTCAGGCCGAGCCGATCGCGGAACGTGTGCACAACCTGTTCCGGCTCGTTCTGGCGAAGCAGTCCAGAATCGACGAAAACACACGTTAGCTGGTCGCCAATAGCGTGATTGACGAGTGTGGCCGTTACGGAGGAGTCAACCCCTCCGCTGAGCCCGCAGATCACGCCCTCCTCGCCGACCCGCCCCCGTATCGTCTCCACGGTCTGATCGATGAAGGATGTCGGGGTCCAGTCGGGCGTGCAGCCACATACGTCGACGGCGAAGCTACGCAAGATGTCCCTGCCGCGGTCGGTATGCGCGACCTCGGGGTGGAATTGCAGGCCGTAAAGCTTGCGCTCCACATCCCCCATCGCCGTGATCGGTGCGTTGTCGCTGCGCGCGAGAACGTCGAAGCCCTCTGGAACCGCCTCGATTCGATCTCCGTGCGACATCCAGACCTGGAGATGCGTCGGTTGAGGTTGTAGGCTGGAGAACAGCGGCGTGTCTAGGCCCAGCAGGCTGACTTTCGCCGCCCCGTATTCCTGCTTGTCGGCGCCCGTTACGTGCCCCCCCATGTGGTGAGCTAACAACTGCATCCCGTAACAGATGCCCAGCACAGGTCGATCTTGCTCCAGCACGTAGGCCGGTAGATGCGGAGCGTTCGGAGCATAGACGCTGAACGGGCCACCCGATAGGACGAAACCGCGTGGCTCCAGGTCCAGCACATCCTGGCGCGGTGCATCCCACGGGAACAGCTCGCAGTAGACGTTGGCTTCACGCACCCGGCGCGCGATCAGTTGGCTGTATTGCGAGCCGAAGTCGAGAACAGCGATCGAATCACGGTTCACAGCATTGCCTCCGCGTCTGTTGGGAGCACCACAGTTCGACTAGACCAGTGTGATCTGCTTGTCGCTCATATCGGTGACCACGGCGAGCGAGACGATGGGCACGCCAAGGGCTTCCAGGTCTGCCCGTCCTCCCTCGAAGGCCTTCTCAATCACGGTGCCGATACCGACCAGCTCCGCTTCGGCGTGACTCACCAGGCGTACGAGCGCCGAGATGGTCGCTCCCGTGGCCAGAAAATCGTCAACCACGAGAATCCGATCCCCAGGACCCAGGAACTCCGTGGAGACCATAAGGAAGACGTCGCGCCCTTTAGTGTGGGAGGGGGCAACCTCGACGAAGACGGGACCTGTCATTGTAACAGGCCTCGTCTTGCGGGCGTAGACCACCGGAACCTCCAAGGCATGTCCCGTGGCCAGGGCCGGAGCGATCCCGGATATCTCCGCCGTGAGCACCTTGTTGACGTTCGTATCGGCGAACCGTCGTGCCATCTCGTGGCCAACCTGCACCATCAACGTGGGATCGATCTGGTGATTGATGAAGCTGTCTGTCTTCAGGATCCCATTGCCCAGATTCTTGCCTTCTGTCTGGATGCGTCGCTTGAGCTCTTCCACCAGGTCTTTCCTCCTTGCTCTGAAGTCGCACCTAATCGAATGACGTACGCGTCGCCGCCCCCTGGGTTCCATTTTACACAACACGACTATACCTGACAAGCGGCCGCGCCGAAGAGGAAACATATGCTGTTCTTATCCTCTTACACTTGCGGCTAGTCACCAAACGCTCTATAATTCGATCAAGCTACCTCATCGCTTTAATGAGGAAATGCACGAACATCGTTGCCCCCATCGCCACCGCGGAATCTAAGCGTGGAGTTTAGACTTATGGACAAGCTGATGAAATACTTTACCAGTGGTTCACGGAGAGTATTGAAATTGGCCCAGCAAGAGGCCAAAAGAATGCGCCATGCGCGTATCGGTACTGAACACCTCTTATTGGGACTTTTGCGTGAAGAAGCAGGAACGGCCAGTCAGGTGCTTCACCAGCTGGGCCTGCAATCTGGTGATGTGGAGCATTGGGTTGAGCGACTCAGCGCAATGCGACAACGTACATCTTTGCTTAAGCAGGACCTCGATCTGACGCCGCGTACCCAACACGTGCTGGAGCTGGCCAAAGAGGAAGCGCAGCATCAGGGATCGGCTCGAATCGATACCCACCACATTCTGCTGGGTCTCATCCGCCAAGGAGATGGCACGGCGGTCGATATCCTTAAGCATCTTGGAGTGACGGACGACCAGGTTCGACGTTACACTGAACAGGTCTTGCAGCAGGAACCTGTCGTTGCGGGTCGGAAGAAGGAGCGTCAATCGTCCGATACGCCAACGACAGATAAGCTCGCCATCGATCTGACAGCTCTTGCCGAGGAGCACAAGCTCGATCCAGTGATCGGGCGTCGACGCGAGATCGAGCGAGTTGTCCAGATTCTGGCTCGAAGGACGAAGAACAACCCAGCCCTGATTGGAGAACCCGGCGTTGGCAAGACCGCCATCGTCGAGGGATTGGCACAGCGTATCGTCACCGGTGAGGTCCCTGAGCCCCTCTTGGACAGGCGTCTTCTCCA
This sequence comes from uncultured Anaerolineales bacterium, assembly GCA_964514285.1. Lineage (GTDB taxonomy): Bacteria > Chloroflexota > Anaerolineae > B4-G1 > B4-G1 > SKLM01. The sequence continues at coordinate 4,219 of CAZEQC010000139.1, forward strand.
GTTCGACATGGGGTCCTTGGTCGCTGGGACGATGTATCGTGGGCAGTTTGAGGAACGTCTCAAGAAAGTGTTGGACGAGCTCAAAAACAGCGACTGCATCCTGTTTATTGACGAGGTGCATATGTTGGTCGGGGCTGGCTCAGCTGGCTCCTCCATGGATGCAGCCAACATCCTTAAGCCTGCCCTGGCCCGCGGGCAGCTCCAGTGCATCGGTGCTACCACCCTGGGCGAGTACCGGAAGCACATTGAATCCGACGCAGCGCTGGAGCGGCGTTTCCAACGGATCGTTGTCGAAGAGCCCACGGTGGAGGAGACGATCCGGATCCTTCAGGGAATTCGTGAGCCCTACGAGCGTCATCACCAGCTCCATATTAGCGATGAGGCCCTGGAGGCTGCGGCCCGGCTTTCCACCCGCTACATCACCGATCGCTATCTGCCGGACAAGGCCATCGATCTGATCGATGAGGGGGCCTCGCGGGTTCGCATGTACAAAACTCCCCATGCCCAGAACCTGCGGAGGATCTTTGGCGACCTGAAGGAGGTCAAGAAGGCCAAAGAGCAGGCGATTGATGATCAGCGATATGAGGAAGCCTCCGAGCTGCGGGATCAAGAGCTCGATCTGCAGGAGGAGCTGGAGATTATCCGCGCTGATCGAAGAACCAATTTCTTGCAAAATGGCGTCGCCGTTGGCCCTGAAGACATTGCAGAGATTGTGGCTATGTGGACCGGCATCCCGGTCGCTCAGCTCCATAGCGAGGAGCAGGAGCGTTTGCTGGAGATGGAGGACGCTATCCACGAGCGTATCGTGGGACAGGATGAGGCGGTCACCGCCATCGCCAAGGCGGTCCGGCGTGCACGGGCAGGATTGAAGGACCCGCGGCGTCCCATCGGCTCCTTTATCTTCCTCGGCCCTACGGGTGTGGGCAAGACGGAGTTGACCAAGGCGTTGGCTGAGTTTATGTTTGGCAGCGAGGACGCTTTGCTTCAACTGGATATGTCCGAGTTTATGGAGCGCCACAACGTCGCTCGCTTGGTGGGTGCTCCCCCAGGATACGTAGGCTATGACGACGCCGGACAGCTCACAGAGACCATTCGTCGGCGCCCCTATTCCATTGTCGTCCTGGATGAGATTGAGAAGGCGCATCCCGAGGCCTTCAATATGCTCCTTCAGATCATGGAGGAGGGCCAGCTCTCGGATGCCCGAGGACGAAAGGTGGATTTCAGCAATACGATCGTCGTGATGACGTCCAACGTTGGGGCGCAGATGATCAAGCAGCAGACGAGCCTGGGCTTTGCCCGACCCACAGGCGGTTCAGAGGGGTACTCGGATTATGACGAGATGCGAGATAAGCTGCTCGATCGGCTGAAGCGCACGTTCCGTCCCGAGTTCCTCAACCGCGTGGACAAGGTCGTTGTCTTCCATGCACTCACCAAGGAGGACATCGCGAACATCGTCGATCTGGAGCTGGACAAGGTGCGCAAGAGATTGGCAGAGTCTGACCTGCAAATGCAGGTGACCGAGGAGTCCAAGGCCTTGCTCGCCGAGAAAGGATACAGCGAGGAGTACGGTGCGCGGCCTCTGCGTCGGGTCATCCAGAATAGGATCGAGGACGCCCTGTCCGACGCGATCCTGGCTGGCAGGTTTGTCGAGGGGGCCACGGTCCTGGTGGATGTTGAGCAGGAGGAGATCGTCATCCGCGAGGCCGAAGCGGAGCAGGTGTCGGGGGGGAGCAAGGAGCTAGTGCTCGCCTGATCGACTGCTTAGGATTCGGATAACTACCAAGACCGCCGAGATGATCGGCGGTCTTCGCTTTCCTATGCCGGCCTATCCGTTGTAGACCTTCTCCACTCGCGGCACGATCGCGCGCCAGTCGTATTGCGCCTCGACGAAGGCTCGGCCTGTCTGTGCCAGGTCAGCACGGCGCTCTTCGTCCTTTAGGAGAGACACCACCCCCTCCGCAAAGGATGTCGGCGTATCCGCCAGGATCAGCTCGCGCCCGTTCTGCACCGGATAGCCTTCGGCTCCCAGTGAGGTCGCCACGATCGCCTTGCCCATAGCCATCGCTTCCAGCAGCTTGAGACGTGTCCCACCCCCCATACGCAGCGGAGCTACGTAGACCGTGGCCTCGGCGAAATAGGGGCGCACGTCCTCCACCCAGCCGGTCAATGTGATAGCTGGATCCTTTCTCAAGGGGTTAAGGCGTCGGTGAGGGCGCTGCCCAACCACCAGGAAGCGCACGTCCGGCGCCTCAGCCTGTATCAGGGGCAGCACCTCCCTGGCAAACCACAACACGGCATCCACGTTGGGCCGGAAATCCATCGTCCCCGTGAAGACCACCGTATTATCTGAGGGGGCACCGTCTCCGGGCTCCACAGGCTGGTAGGCCTTTGTGTCAATGCCGTTGGGAATCACCGTCACCTGAAGGCCGGGGATTAGCTTCCTTAGAGCCTCTGCGTCGGCCTTGGAGACGGCCAGCACCTGGTCAGCGTCTCGGCAGGTGTCCGCCTCGTAACGGCGCAGCCGCTGCCACTGCACGAAAGAGTAGGCCGCTCCCGGCCAACGGATCGGCGAGTATAGGTCGGTGAGGCAAGTACGTTGTTGGAGCAGATACTCGCAGTTGTGGTCGTCGAAGACGACTAGAGCATCTTGGTTGGCGGCTCGGGCGGTATCAAGGTAGGGGGCCAACTCAATGCCTTCGAGCTGTATCACGTCGAAGGCGCTCTCTCTCAACCAATCCCTCAACGCCTGGTCGAAGGCTTGTGATGCTAATCGCAGCGCCATATCTGGTTTCCGGGTGGAGAGGATGTCCCAAAGACGCTCGTACCGAGAACGTTCCGGCTGCGGCACAGTTATGACCCGCTCGCATGCCCTGGTTAGGGCCGGAGCCAGGTCGGGGCTTCTTCCCGGCTCACGGAACGACAGCAGGCTCAGATTGTGACGCTCTGCCAGTTCTTGGATCAGCCCCCAGTTCCTCAAAGCCGTTCCCTTCTGCGGGGGATAAGGAAGTTGAGGAGTTAGGAACAAAAGTCGCATCAGCTGAGTACCTCCTGATAGACCGCGCGGGTCTCGCGGGCTACGCGCTCCCAGCTGAAGGCTTCGGCTCGCTCCAGGCCGCTCTTCCGCATACGCTCTCTTTCGGAATCCTCCGTCAAGACGCAGGTCAGTGCCTCAGCGATCTCCTCGGGGCTCTCCGGGTCCACGAGACGTCCGGCCTCTCCCACGACCTCCGGCAAGGAAGCTCGGTTGGCAGCCACGACCGGCGTGCCGCACGACATAGCCTCCAGAGCCGGAAGCCCGAACCCCTCATAGAACGAGGGCGCGGTCAGGACGCTGGCGGCGTTGTAGAGGCCAGGAAGGTGGTTATCCGGCACGTCGTGTAGAAAGTGCACCTGGTCGCTCAGCTCCAACGCCTCAGCGCGGTCGAAGATCTCTTCATACAACCATCCCTTGCCGCCAACCAAGACCAATGGCTCCTTGGTAATCCCCTGATCGAGTAGTATACGGTAGGCTAGCAGCAGGCCGGGCACGTTCTTTCTCGGCTCCAGGGTGCCCACGAAAAGCAGGAAGCCAGGCTCCAGATGATAATGATTGGCAAGCCGGCGCGTGGCTGCCGGGGGCAAAGGGCGGAAGGAAGAGTCGGCGGCGAGATGGACGACGGTGATCCTGTCCCCTTCGACGTCCAGCAGTGAGGTCAGATCATCCCGCGTGGCGTGAGAGTCGGCCAGGATGTGATCGGCTTGTTCAACGGCCCACTCGATTTGCTCATTGTAGTAACGGCGGCTCTCAGCCGTGAGAAAACGAGGATAGTAGAGGAAGGTCAGATCGTGAACCGTGATGACCGAGCGATCATAGCCGAAAGCGGGAGGGATGAAATCAGGGCTGTGAAGGAGATCCAGTCCCAAACGAGCGATCTCGGCCCCTAACGCCCAGCGCTCCAGTCGGTGATGGGAGGGGGTCCAGCACGAGACGTGACGGAAGGCGGCGGGCGATGGTAGCTCTTCCTGATCCTTGCGGCTACGCAGAATGTGGTACGCCGCATCGCCATCTAGCTCGGCCAATGCCTCGAGTAGATGGACGACGTAGCCGCGGATCCCTCCACGGGAGTAGTGTGCAATACGTGCGTCGATGCCAATTCGCATAACCGACTCCGCTCAATTATAGATGCTGGGCTCGTCCTGTCAATTAGGCGTTGGTCGGAGACGGCGGCCGCCGCTCGGGAGATTGGAGGCAACGCCCCCTAACCCTACAACTATGCTTGCCTAATGAGCATGCTTGAGAAGACTTAAAGTTCACGCTTAACGCGGTGTAGGGGCGCTCCCAGAACGATTCCTGGCCTGTCCGGTATTCTCGTGTAGGCTTCGGATGTCTCTTGGCGGGAAATGAGGTTGTCGTATTGGGGCAGCTTCGATCATCTGCTTGGATGTTTCCGTGGGCCAATCGCCCGAGGCCTGTCGGGGCTTTGTAGATTTGACCGCTTGTGCTCATCAAGGTATAATACACGCTCGAGATCTGTC